>NZ_JAMYVK010000031.1:0-84123 GCF_040323975.1 Mesorhizobium sp. M0019
TTCGGATCGGCCTTAGCAACCAAATTCTACGTCATTTCAACGGCTTGAACCACATCCGCCAACCCACCGTGAATTTTTCAGGCTAGGATGTCACCCACGGTGACTGAACCGATCGACATCGACGCCGAGGTCTCGGCATTCCTCGCGCGGCTGGAGGCCGAAGTCCCCTGACATGATGCCGCCGTCGAGCCCGCCGACGGGTCACTCGCTGGCGCTCGGTCGGATCATAAATGCCGAGCACCCCGTTCCGAGACCACCTTTGACTTCCGTCATTCGATGCAGACGCGCGGAATCGGCCCCGATCTTTGCGGCGTAGAGCCAGAGGCCGGCCGCCAGGTCCCAGGCCGGTTGGCTCCAATCGCGCTAGGTCGTGTGGATCAGGTTTGTCCACACCACTTAGCTAGGGGCGACAATATGCCATCGAAGAAGAAATGGCGCAGGTATTGGGTATCGATCCGTCGGAGCACCCAATCCCGCCCGCAACGCGGTTCGCAGCCATCTCGACCGATTGGTGGACTCCTGACTGCGGGATCTAAGGAGCTTTTCCTAGCCTATAGCTAAATTGAAAGACGCCGGACCCCCGATCGAGCCAACCGCGACCCAACCTACTGGACTCCAGAGCGAATAGAGCGCGTGCGGCTCGAGCGACTTGAGAGGAAAAGGAAATGGCGCCTCGGCATGACTGACTCCGACTGCCTGAGCGCCGGCATCGCCTTTCAGTGCGCGCAAGGGGAGCGTTCCGGTGGCCAATGCTGCTGTTGGAACGGAGCAGGTGGGTTGTTCTAGCAACACGGTTGAGTGTCCGGGGTGCCAACAATGAACAAATGCGCAGGAACACTCGATCCGCGCCTTCGGCAGGCCTGCCTACAACCTGTGCAAGTGCACAGGTAGCGAAGGTGCGCGCGTTCAAGCACGTTTGAGTGTCGGCGCAATTTCCATGCCGAGGTTATATAGACGCCCGAGAGCCGTGGCGCACTGGCAGAAGACGGCTGGACACCTTTGACTTCGCATCAACCTTGACGAAACTCTTCCCTGGAGTTGGATACCTGTCACCGTGACCTACGCCGAGGCCGCTTGATGCCGACAATAACCCACGTCTTCACAATCGACCACGTTTCGCAAATGATCGGGGAGGATCTCGAGCTCCTTCAGGCGATCGTCAGCAACGATGACAATCTCAGCTCTGGCAGTATCATCAGTGTCCATGACGGTACGGAGAAGGCAATAACCGCTCTCACCGACGACGGCATTGACGAGCTAACACAGATGCTTACCCATGCTCGCCGCTCGGCCGAAAAGTGGAGCGACTTCCTCGATGACTTCGTCTCGGATCCCGACAGCATCGCGCGCATCAAGGCGAGGTCTTCGGCGTAAGACCGACGGCTGCGGCAAAGTTGAGGACAAGCCGATCAATATGGTTAACTTTGCCGCCACCTCGTCCAGAGTAGCGGTAAGCCGGTTTATCTGCGAGGCGGTTGCAGCCAGCTCCGGGCCGTAACGGGTCACGAGATATTCCCGGTTCTGGCTGAGGGAGTGAAGATGTTGGGCGGTTTTCGCGCGAAGGCGCAGCCTCGCTTCCAAGGCGAGTTCCGTGCGCGCCGACAGATCGTGCTGCATTTTGCGGATCTGATTGGGGCTGTGCCCACGGTGGAGCAAAAGCGCGGTCAGATAGAGTTCGATCGCATGGATTGCCGACAATCTGAACGGCGCTCGAGTGAGCGGCTTGCCTGGCCGGCCGAGCCGAAGCAGCAGGGTTGCCGCCTTGCGGTACTCTTCCGCAAGCTCGTGGATCTGCAGCGGGAAGGCTAGCTCTCCTGGGTATTTTCGTTCTTCAATCTCCATTCATGCAATTAAAATGCCACGCAGAAGTTTTGGTAAAGAGCGAACAATCGTATTCTTCGGCACTTTCCATTTCTTGGCATCGCTATCGCAATTCCGAGCAAGACCTGCGGCAGTGGGGATCTGCGTCGACGCGACCGCAGTGGTTCTCGACGGATGAGAAGGGCGCATGCCGCGCCTGGCTTATCGATGCCTCGCGGATCGGCGCGGGAAGAGATCAGGTGGGCGTCTCCCTGCGGGCCGGGCTGCGGGCTTCGCTGAAGCCGGCCTGCGGTCGTCTTCACCCCTTCGGGCACGCATCCCTGACGCACCCGCTGCCGCAGCCCCGGCGCTTGGCCTGGCTTGAGTAGGGATAAAGCGCCTTACCTCGTTACCGAGGCGGTTTCTTCATCTCCGCTGCGAACCCCGGCGTGCGCGTTTTACCGCATCCGCCTCTCCATGCGTGACTTCGACTACGGGCCGAGGGTGCCTGGTAGCATTCCAGGGGCTCGTTCAATCCATTCCCAGGCGCGGGCGCCGTGCGCATACCGCGGGCGTTTTGTGTCGGCGAACTTGGCGAGTTTTCTTCTATGCAATCTGCATCACTGACCGGGTTGAGCTCGTCAATGAGGTAGGCAAGGATTCGAGCTTCCCTCGGCTGGGGTGTCGATCCCGCCGCAAAGGAACTGCAACTTGCCGTTCGAATGCAGAGCATACCGAACGAAGCGGAGAGAACCGGCCACCGCTTGACCATTGAGAGCGCCTTGAGATGCTTCGGCCAATGGCCGATGGCATCACGCCCGCGTTTCCCTCTTGAAGCGTCATCGCGCCGACAACACTTTGTGCGACGATCGGCGGGCGCCGATGTGGCCCCTGCCTCACGTGAACTGGCTGTTCAGCAGGTCGGGAGGAACAAATGAAGGCCGAGGCTTTCAGCAGCCCCATTTTCGTGAAGCGCTCCACCTACATCGTGCAAGAGATTGCAAGTCTTGCCGAAGCCATCGATCATCTCGATGAATGGCCGCCAGATCGCAGAGATCGTGCCCACGAAACTGCCCTTAGGACGTGCCATGATGCCTACGATGGGCACAAGCCTGTAGGTGCGGCGCGTAACGCGCTTTACGACTTTGCAAAGCAGGTTGGCATATTAGAGGATGCGACCTCTGCGATGCAGTGGATTGCTGCCTGCAAAGCGGGCACCGCAAAAGTCTAAATCCTATTCGCCGATGCGACTGGGGCGAGGCGCGAGTAACATTCGGTTTAGCATTCGGCCTGCCGCCGCAGACTGTCTGTCAAGGAGGGAAGGGGGAGGGGAGATGGCCGGCTCGAGCAGATTCGAAAGGCCAGTCATTGTGCAGGTCGGCCGCCATGGCTCAGAGCGTATCGTGCTCGACGTCAATGACGCCGCCGCTATCTTGCTGCGGGATATTGGTCGTCAGACCGAGAAGAGTAGGATAGCAATGGACGTGTGTCTGCAGGTGCTGCGTGGGAAGGCTCGGTCGCCAGCTGCTCGAGGCGCTTTCGTCGTGGCCGCACTCGAAGCAAAGATTCTGCGCGGCGATTAAACCGAGCTCTGGCACGGGTCATCTCTTCGGCCTCTTGCTGCCTGGTACAGCCGTCGGATATGACCCATCAGAGCGCGGCAAGGGAGTTTGAAGCGCGTCGTCGCCGTGCTCGCGAGCGACCCGCAAGCCCAAGCGATAGGCCAACTGGCCAACTGCGCTGCGCCCTCGGCTCGCGTTGCCGCCTATCCTGTTTGCGGATTGAGACGCATACTTCCTGGAGCGCCGGACAGCAGACTTTCTATTCGTTGGAGGCTGAGCGGGAGCCGGCGCAGCGCTGCGGCCCGATCCGGCGTGGAGAGCGCGGGCGGGGCTTGGCTTCTCAACGAAAGCACCGGCCCAAACTAAACTCATCACATACCGTCGCTATGTTATGGCAGCTGCACCATATCCCGCTTTCGCCGGCAAGGGGCTCGGAACGAAACTCCGGAGTAGCCGGGAACGGTCGAATCCGGCGCAAAGGTGTGGACGGAATCAGGCCGGCGTCACCACGGCTTCCTCAATGACGTGATGAACTTATCCTACGGCATAGTCAGGAGCTCCTCGTCAGCGCGATGATCACCGCTCGGCACCATTCCCAGAACGTTCAAAGCAAATGTAGCCCTGCAAGTCGCTCTTGAGCGATATGCCGGTCAGGGCGATTTGATAGCTGCTTCAGGCCATCGCTTCGCGATGCGGTTTTGTTTTGTGTTGCCAGCCCCCGCTCGCGGGGTGGGCGACGCTCCTTTCTAAGCCCGCTGCGGCGTGCCGCAATGCCTGCTTGGCTCACATTCTCCACTCCGTTGCGGCCCTCCGGGTGCGGCCCGCCTCGTTCAGCGGGCCAAGCCAGTCGCTTTCTGCCGCCCACCCACTCACGGGTAAGGCGCGGGAGATTAGCGACCGGAAACGAAGATCATGCGCAGACCGGCAAGCGTGGTGCCCGTGGCGAAGTGGGCGGGAACAAGAACGAGGCTCCAAGGGCGAGCCTTTATTGCGAGATCACCGACCGCATCATCGCAGATCTGGAGCGGGGCTCGCTGCCTTGGGTCAAACCCTTGGGGCAGCGCCAAATCAGCTCTTGGCTTGCCGAAGAATGCCGCCACCGGTCGCAACGTTCCGGCATCAACATCCTGATCCTGTGGGGCGCGCTGATCGAGCGCGGCCACCCCGGCCAGAACTGGCTCACCTTCCGGCAGGCGCTTTCGCTTGCGGCAATGTCGAAAAGGCGAGCACGGCTCGACTATCGTTCATGCCGATCGCTTCATCCCGAAGAACGAGAAGGAACGCGCTAGAAAAGAAGACACCGAGCCGCAGGCGGTGCCCTTCCTCAAGCGTTTCACCGTCTTCAATGTCGCGCAGTGCGAGGGCCTGCCCGAGCAGTTTTACACCCAGTCTGAGCCGCTGCCCAAACGCGAAATCATCCCGCAGGCCGAGGCGTTCATCGCTCCCAGCGGCGCAGAAATTCGCATCGGCGGCAATCGCGCCTTCTACACGCCGGGCGGCGACTTCATCCAACTGCCGCCGCAGCCCGTTTGTTTGCCGAGGCCTCGCGGACAAGCGACAGGCAAGGTACGCGTTCAACCCAAATCCCTCCCTGGCCGAGCAGTTCGCCATACTGGCGGCATGACAGCGGTCGGTCTCGACCACCTTCATGACGCAGAAAAACTTTGCAACACGACCCATCCGCCGCCGCCAGCACCTGCTTGCGTGTCGCTTCGGAGGGTCGGCCGGTTCCCGAAAGCACGTAAGATGCCGTTGCGACCGACGCCTGCCACCGCCGCGACTTCCTTGATTCCGGACCGTTTCAGGGAATGTGCCGCCGGCCGGTAACGTCAAGCGGCAACGAGCCGCATGATCGTATCGATATTGAACTGGATGCGCTGCTCCAGGGCGTCCTTGGCCATCAGGTCCCGCTCGTAGATGATCGAACCGGTGAAGCGGTTTGTCAGGTAGTAGTAGCCGACGGCCGCGATGGTGATGTTGAGCTGCACGGGATCGATGCCGTCGCGGAGGACGCCCGCCTTCACCCCGCGCTCAAGGATGCTCGAGACCAAGTTCACGAGCTTCCTGCTGGAGACCTTGACGATCTCCGACTTTTTCAGGTGCTTGGCTCGATGCAGATTTTCGCTGTTGACGAGCGTCAGAAATTCCGGGTTCTTCAGGTAGTATTCCCAGGTGAAGCGCACCAGTTTTTCGAGCGCTGCCTTCGGGTCAAGATCTTCCAGGTGCAGCTTCTGCTCGGCGTTGCGAATATCGAGATAGGCCTCTTCGAGAATGGTCTGGAACAGGCCCTCCTTGCTCTCGAAATAGTGGTAGATCATGCGCTTGTTGGCCTTCGCCTTCTCTGCGATGTCGTCGACGCGCGCCCCACCCAAGCCTTTCTTTGCAAATTCTTTTTTTGCCGCCTCGAGGATGCGCGCTTTGGTGGCTTCCGCGTCGCGGATGCGCGGTTTTCGTCCCGGTTTTTCGTTTCGTTCGCCCGTCATGTTTTGCGCCTGCCCTCTGCCGCGGTCGGGATTTCTTCCCTGCAACTCATACACGCGCGTCGCCGTCCGTCACAGCCGTTCGACGCGATTGCTTGTCTTGATCATACTGAAACCGCTTGACTTGGGCAAACTAAAAGAAGTAACTGGTTAGTGCGTTAAATGGCGTAGGTCACGCCGGAGCGCCTCGCCCGAAGGCAAGGCTCTCCTGTCGACAGCAGCGCCAGTCGTGACGCGCGAAGCGTTTCAATCGAAGATTGGGAGGAACCAATGTCGACCTTTATCAAGGATTTCATCGAGCGCGAAACGGTCAGCCGTCGCAATTTTCTGTTCGCAGCTGCGGCCGGCATGGGCGCGGCTGCCGTGCCGGGACTATTCGGTGGCGGCATCGCACGCGCCGCGCTGACAGACCCGGCGATTGCCTGGAGCTACCGCGACCGCGCCTCGGCATACTGGAACTCTGTCGTCTCCGGCGGCGAGGCCTTCGTGGAGTCGCTCGGCAAGCCGAAGAGCACACTCATCAGCCTTATCAACGAGGGCTCGACGGAAAAGTCGCTCGCTGACATCAAGGCCTTCCTTGCCAAGAACAATGGCAATTGCGCCATTGCCTGCGATGCCAATGACAGCCCGAACGCCCGTCCGGTCGTCGAGGCCGTTCAAGCTGCCGGCGCCTATGTGTCGACGATCTGGAACAAGACCGACGACCTGCACCCCTGGGACATCGGCGACAACTATGTCTCGCACATGACCTGGTCGGACGAAAAGCCGGCGGAAGAAACCGCCCGCATCCTCTTCAAAGCCATGGGCGGTGAGGGTGGCGTGGTCCATCTCGGCGGCATCGCAGCCAACAATCCGGCCGTCGAGCGCCTCAACGGCCTCAAGAACGCACTGAAGGACTTCCCGAAGGTCGAGCTGCTCGATGCCGAGCCGGCCGACTGGGACACACAGAAGGGCGCGGCACTGATGGCCTCGTTCCTGACGCGCTACGGTGACAAGATCAAGGGCGTGCATTGCGCCAATGACAACATAGCCTACGGCGTCATCGAGGCGCTGCGTGCCGAGGGCATCGAGAACATGCCGATCGTCGCCTATGACGGCAATCCGGAAGCCGTGCAGATGGTCATGGATGGTCAGCTACTCGCCACCGTCTTCACCAATCCGCATTGGGGCGGCGGCATCAGCGCTGCACTCGCCTACCATGCCGCCATCGGCACCTTCAAACCTTCCGAGGAGCCGAAGGAGCATCGCGAATTCTATGGCCCGACGATTCTCGTTACGGCCAAGGACGCGGCGGAATTCAAGGCGAAGTACCTGGATTCCGTGCCGACCTACGACTGGAAGGACTTCTGGGGCCCGTCGAACGGTCAGATCCAGTACAAGTCCTGACCATAGGCAGGGCGGCAGCCGTACGCTGCCGCCACATCTCCTGCGAAACCATTAGAGGGGTGTCTGACGTGACACGTCGCCTTTCGCGCGAAACCTTGATCAAGTGGGCGCCGCTACTGGTGCTGATCGCGCTGCTGATCTTTTTCACCGCACTCAACCCGACCTTCTTTTCCTTGCGGAACTTTGCCCGTATCGCGATCGCGGCGGCCCCGGCGCTCATGGTCGCCGTCGGCGTCACCTTCATCATCGTCATGGGTTCGATCGACCTTTCCATGGAGGGAACGGTCTCGCTCACGGCGGTCTCCTTCGCCTTCATCTTCGCCCAGCTTGGCGGCACGCTCGCCGGCTTCGGCTGGATAGCCATTCCGCTTGTGCTTGTGCTCGGCGGCATGCTCGGGCTCTTGAACGGGCTGGTGCATGTGAAACTGAAGATCCCGTCCTTCATGGCAAGCCTCGCCATGGGCTTTGTCGGCACCGGTGCCGCGATCCTGCTGACCGGCGGTGATATCGTGAAGGTCAGCGATGCCACCTTCCGCGGCCTGCTCACGGTGCGCTGGCTCGGCTTCCCGCTGATGGTCTATGTCGCGGCCCTCTTCCTGTTCGTCGGCAGGTTCATCCAAACCCACACGACGCTCGGCCGCAATTTCTACGCTGTCGGCGGCGGCGAGGACCTCGCTCACGCCTCGGGCCTCAACGTCACCCGCGTCCGCGTCACCGGCTTTGCGCTCGCCGGCGTCTTCTACGCCATCGCCGCGATCCTCGTCGTCGCCCGCATCGGGCAGGCGGAATCTGTGACGGGCGCAAACTTCATGTTCGTCTCCATCACCTCTGTGGTCGTCGGTGGCGTGGCGCTCTGGGGCGGCATCGGCGGCGTGTGGAACGCGCTCGTCGGCGTTCTTATCGTCAACGTCATCGACAACGGCATGGTCGTCATCGGTCTGCCCGATTTCCTCCAGGACGGAGTGCTGGGCCTCCTCGTCATTCTTGCGGTGGTGCTTTCCACCGACCGCAAGATGGTTTCCTTCGTTAAGTGAGGAGCGCCATGTACGAGCTGAAAGCCGTCGACAAGAAATTCCCCGGCGTCCACGCGCTGAAGTCTATCAATTTCCACATCAAGCGCGGTGAGATCGTCGGTCTCGTCGGTGAGAACGGCGCCGGCAAATCCACGCTGATGAAGGTCATCTACGGCGCCTACCAGCCGGATGGCGGCCAGGTCCTTATCAACGGCGCGTCCGTTCGCTTCGCCAATCCGCGCCAGGCGATGGAAAAGGGCATCGGGATGGTGTTCCAGGAACAGTCCCTGATCCCGAACCTCTCTGTCATGGAGAACATCTTTCTCGGCTACGAGCGCCAGTTCGTCCGCTTCGGCGTGGTCGACTGGAAGGCGATGGCGAGCGCGGCCAAGGCGCAGCTCGCCAAGGTGAAGCTCGACATCGACCCGGTGACGGTGACCTCGAAACTCTCCTTCGCCCAGCGCCAGCTTGTCGAACTCGCCAAGGTTCTGACACTGGAGGAGCGGGTGAAGGGCGACCTCGTCATCCTGCTCGACGAGCCGACCTCGGTTCTATCGAAGGAAGAGGTCGAGCTGCTCTTCAAGCTTGTGCGGGAGCTGACGACGCGCGCCTCCTTCATCTTCGTTTCGCATCGCATGGAAGAGGTGATGGAGCTCTCCGACCGCATCTATGTCATGAAGGACGGCGAGGTGGTCGACGTGGTAGAGCGGGGCGGCGCGACGGCGGAGGCCATCCAGCACAAGATGGTCGGCCGCAACGTCGACAAGCAATATTACCGAGAACACCTGCAGAAGCCGTTCGATGGCTCGAAGGTGCTGGTCGAGATGGCGGCCGTCGGACTGCCGGGCAGCATCCAGGATATCTCGTTCAAAGTGCATGCCGGTGAAGTCCTGTGTCTCGTCGGCACGGAAGGTTCCGGGCGCGAGGCGATCCTGCGCACGATCTACGGCATGCTGACGCCGGCGACCGGCCGTCTCAAGATCAAGGGCGCTGACGCCACAGGCTATTCGCCGCGCCAGTCGGTCGCCCATGGGGTCGGCTATGTGCCGCGCGAACGCAAGATCGAAGGCATCGTCGCCGGCATGAACGTCTACGAGAACATGACGCTCTCGCAGATGCGGAACCATTCGAGCGGGGGGGTACTGCGCGTTAACGAGGAGCGGGCGCTGGCGCGCGACTGGATCAAGAAACTCTCGATCAAGGCACATTCGGAATTTGCCGATTGCGGCAATCTCTCGGGCGGCAATCAGCAGAAGGTCGTGCTGGCCAAATGGCGTTCCGCCGGCTCCGACATCATGTTGCTCGACCACCCGACGCGCGGCCTCGACATCGGCGCGAAGGAAGACGTCTACGACATGATCCGCGCGATGGGCGAGGCAGGCGTCGGCATCGTGCTCGTCGCCGATACGCTGGAAGAAGGGATCGGCCTGTCGCACACCATCATCGTCGTCAAGGACGGGCGCATCCAGAAGCAATTCGCCTGTAAGCCGGGCGCCAAGCCCACGCCCTTCGACCTGCTGCACCATATGATCTGAGGGAAGAGATGGATATTCAGCGCCTCAAACCGCACCTACCCTGGATCACGCTGGTCGTGCTCGTCGCGATCGTCGGCGTCAACGATCCCGGCTTCCTGCGCCCTTCGAACCTACTCGGCATCGCCGGGGATATCGTGCCGCTCTTCATCATGGCGCTCGGGCTCACCTTTGCTATCTATATCGGGGGCATCGATCTTTCGGCCCAGTCCATGGCGAACATGGTGACGGTCGTCGCCTCGGTATATCTCGCCTCCATGGGGGCGTGGGTCGCCGTGCTGTGCGTGCTTGCCGGCTTCCTGCTCGGCATGCTCTCCGGTTATGTGACGACGCGGCTTTTCGTGCCGTCCTTCATCTCCACGCTCGCTGTCGGCGGTGTCGCCTTTTCTATTGCGCAATGGCTCTCCGGCCAGCGCGCACTCAACATGGATGCCACACAGCGCAACGAGACCTTCGGCTGGATGATCGGCCGCACCTGGGGCGTGCCGCATGAGCTGCTGATTGCCGCGGCGCTCGTCGCGATCTGCCTCTTCATCGAGCGACGCACGACGCTTGGCCGTGCCCTGAAGGCCGTCGGTGCCGGCGAACTCGCGGCCGCGGCCTCAGGCCTCAATGTCGCCCGCTACAAGATTCTTGCTTTCGCGATCTCGGGCGCACTCGCCGCCATTGCCGGCCTCCTCTTTGCTGTAAAGCTTTCGGGCGGTGCGCCGACGATCGCCAACGGCTTCCTGCTGCCGGCCATCGTTGCGGTGCTCGTCGGTGGTACGCCGCTGACAGGTGGCGTCGGCGGTGTCGTCAACACCGTGGTCGGTACGCTCATTGTTGCCGTCATCCGCGCCTCGATGCTCTATTTCGAGATCGACGCGACGCGCCAGCAGATGGTTTTCGGCGTCGTGCTGATCGTCGCCATCGCGCTGACCATCGACCGCGCAAAGCTGCGCACCGTGAAGTGAGGATCTGGCCATGAGCACCATGCGCGCCGCTGTCCTCACTGCGCCGAAGCGCTTCGAACTCCGCGACGTTCCGGTGCCGTCCGTCGGGCCGGATGATGTACTGGTGCGGGTAACGCGCACAGGCATTTGCGGCACGGATATCCATATCTTCAACGGCCACTACGCCGCTGACCAATTGCCGCTGATCCCCGGCCATGAGTTCTGCGGCACGATTGCTGAGATGGGCACCAATGTGCGCCATCTGGCGCCTGGTACGCGCGTGGTCGTCGACATTAATATCGGCTGCGGCACATGCTTCTGGTGCCGGCGTAATGAGGTGTTGAACTGCGCCGAGGTCACCCAGGTCGGCATCGGCAGGGATGGGGCTTTCGCCGAATTCGTCGCCGTGCCCGCGCGCCTCGCGATCCCCGTTGAGGCTAACATCGCTGACGAAGTTCTCGTCCTCACCGAGCCGGTCGCCTGCGTCGTCCGCGCCGCGCGCAAGGCGAGGGCGACCTTCGGCCAGTCGGTCGTAATCTTCGGCGCAGGGCCGATCGGCAATCTTCATGTGCAGATGATGCGGCTCGTCGGCGCGGCCCCCATTATCGTCGCCGATCTGTCCGCCGAGCGCTCCCGGATGGCTCTCGAAGCCGGCGCGGATGCGGCGGTGTCCGATCCGGCCGAGCTCAAGAAAACCGTGCTGCGGATGACCGGCGGACGCGGCGCGGATCTGGTGGTCGAAAGCGTCGGCAACAGAAAGCTCTATGAACAGGCTTTCGACCTGACGCGCCGCGGCGGGCACATCGCCTTCTTCGGCATCACGTCGCGGGGCGAGACGGTCCCCCTCGATATCCTCCGCACGGTTCTGGAGGAGACGAGCCTCAAGGGCTCCGTCGCGGGCATGGGGGAGGATATGCATGACGCATTGACCCTTCTATCGCATGGCCGGTTCCGCACGGATGATTTCACCAAGGCGAGCTACTCCCTGGAGAATATCCAGGCGGCTTTCGACACCCTCGGGGAACGGCCGCACGACCTGAAGACGCAAATCGCCATTGCGGCGTAAGACCTATCGAAGTGGAGGTATCCCGTGGACCAGAAAAACCCGTTCCTTTCTGCCCCGGCCGCAGCGCGCACCTTCGGCTTTTTCGTCGATGGCGAGTGGAAAGACGGCGCGCAATACTTCGAACGCACGTCGCCCGGCCACGGCACGCCTGTCACGCGCACGGTTCGTTGCACGGTCGATGATCTGAACGCCGCCGTCGCCGCGGCGCGCCGCGCCTTCGAAGATCGCCGCTGGGCTGGCCTTTCGGGTGCGGCCCGCGGAAGCGTCCTGTTGCGCGTTGCTGAAATCTTGCGCCGCCGTCGCGACGAAATCGCCTATTGGGAGGCGCTGGAAAACGGCAAGCCGATCTCCCAAGCGCGAGGTGAAATCGATCACTGCATCGCCTGCTTCCAAACGGGCGCCGGTGCGGCGCGCATGCTGCACGGAGACAGCTTCAACTCGCTCGGCGACGATCTCTTCGGCATGGTGCTGCGCGAGCCGATCGGCGTCGTCGGCCTCATCACGCCCTGGAACTTCCCGTTCCTGATCCTCTGCGAGCGCGTGCCCTTCATCCTCGCCTCTGGCTGCACGATGATCGTGAAGCCGTCGGAAGTCACCGCTGCAACGACGCTGCTGCTCGCCGAAGTGCTGGCGGAAGCGGGCCTTCCGGCCGGTGTCTACAACGTCATCACCGGTGCCGGCCGCAGGATTGGCCAGGCGCTGTCCGAGCATCCTGACGTCGACATGCTGTCCTTCACCGGCTCGACAGCCGTCGGCCGCTCCTGCGTCCACGCGGCAGCCAACAGCAACTTCAAGAAGCTCGGCCTGGAGCTTGGCGGCAAGAACCCCATCATCGTCTTCGCCGATGCCGATCTGGAAGACGCCGCCGACGGCGCGGCCTTCGGCATCAGCTTTAACACCGGGCAATGCTGCGTCTCCTCCTCCCGCCTGATCGTCGAGCGCTCCATCGCCGCCGAATTCGAAAAGCTGCTCGTCGAAAAAATGAAGAAGATCCGCGTCGGCGATCCGCTGGACGAGGCGACTCAGGTCGGGGCCATTACGACAGAGGCGCAGAACGCCACGATCCTCGACTACATCGCGAAGGGCAAGGCCGAGGGCGCAAAACTTCTCACCGGCGGCGGGCCGATCAATCTTGGTCGCGGCCAGTATATCGCGCCGACGCTCTTCTCCGGCGTTTCATGCGACATGGTCATCGCCCGCGACGAGATTTTCGGCCCCGTGCTGTGCTCCATGCATTTCGATACGTTGGAAGAAGCCATCAAGCTTGCCAATGACACGGTTTACGGTCTTGCGGCGAGCGTCTGGACGAAGAATATCGACAAGGCACTGATGGTGAGCCGCCGGGTTCGCGCCGGGCGCTTCTGGGTCAACACGATCATGGCCGGCGGTCCCGAAATGCCGCTCGGCGGCTTCAAGCAGTCCGGCTGGGGCCGAGAGGCCGGGATGTATGGGGTAGAGGAATATACGCAGGTGAAGTCCGTTCATGTCGAGATCGGCAAGCGCACGCATTGGATCGCATGATGGCCGCTGGCTATGATTATGTGATCGTCGGCGGCGGTACCTCCGGGTGCGTGCTGGCGGCGCGGCTTTCGGAAAACCCGTCCGCGCGAGTGTGCCTCATCGAGGCGGGCGGGCGCGATACCAATCCGCTCATCCACATGCCCGTTGGCTTCGCTAAGATGACGACGGGGCCGCTCACTTGGGGCCTGAAGACCGCGCCCCAGAAGCACGCCAACAACCGTGAGATCCTTTACGCGCAGGCCAAGGTGCTCGGGGGCGGGTCGTCGATCAATGCCGAGGTTTTCACGCGTGGTGTGCCCGCCGATTATGATCGCTGGGTCGAGGAAGGCGCGGAAGGGTGGGGCTTCAAGGACATCCAGAAATATTTCCTGCGATCGGAGGGCAATTCGATCCTCTCCGGTGCCTGGCATGGAACGGATGGCCCGCTCGGCGTCTCCAACATCCCCGAGCCGCAACGCATGACGCGCGCCTTCGTGCAGAGCTGCCAGGAGTTCGGCATTCCCTACAATCCGGATTTCAATGGCCCGGTGCAGGAGGGGGCGGGCGTCTACCAGACGACGACGCGCGACAACCGGCGCTGCTCGGCGGCCGTCGGCTATCTGCGTCCGGCCCTGAAGCGTCCGAACCTGGCGGTCGTCACCGGTGCGCTTGTCCTGCGCATTGTCTTCGAGGGACTCCGTGCGGTGGGCGTCGACTATGAGGCCGGCGGCTACCGCACGACGGCGCGGGCGGAAAGCGAAGTGATTCTTACCTCTGGCGCCATCGGCACGCCGAAGCTGATGATGCTCTCCGGCGTCGGACCGGCCGATGCGCTCAACAGCCACGGCATCGAGGTGGTGCAGGACATGGCCGGCGTAGGGCAGAACCTCCAGGACCATTTTGGCGTCGACATCGTCGCGGAACTGAAGAACCACGATAGCCTCGACAAATACAACAAGTTGCACTGGTCGATCTGGGCAGGCATTCAGTACACACTCTTCAAGTCCGGCCCCATCACCTCCAACCTCGTGGAGGGTGGGGCGTTCTGGTATGGCGACAAGGCGAGCCGCATCACCTCCAACGTCGTGCAGGGTGGGGCGTTCTGGTATGGCGACGAGGCGAGCCCGACCCCGGACCTGCAGTTCCACTTCCTTGCGGGCGCGGGGGCGGAGGCAGGCGTACCGAGCGTGCCGAAGGGCGCGTCCGGCATCACGCTCAACTCCTATACGCTTCGGCCGAAGTCGCGCGGAACCGTGACCTTGCGCTCGGCCGATCCGCGCGCCTTGCCCGTTATCGATCCGAACTTCCTCGGCGACCCCGACGATGTAACGATTTCCGCTGAAGGCGTGAAGATCAGTCAGGAAATCTTTGGCCAGCCTTCCCTGCAGAAATGCATCAAAACGTTGCATTTTCCCGATAGAAACGTGCGCACGCAGGAAGACTATGTCGCCTATGCGCGCCAATACGGGCGTACCTCCTATCACCCCACCTGCACCTGCAAGATGGGGCGGGACGAGATGTCGGTGGTCGACCCGCAACTGCGCGTCCACGGCCTCGATGGCATCCGCATCTGCGACAGTTCCATCATGCCGAGCCTCGTCGGCTCCAATACCAATGCGGTGACTATCATGATCGGCGAAAAGGCATCGGACATGATCCGCGGCAATGCCTGATCGATCGAGGCGTCTCAAGCAAAAGGGCGGCCTTGCGGCCGCCCTTTTGCGTCAGTCCCATTGGGGGACCCAGGGCAGTTGCCCCGGCTTGACAATGCGGTAACCGGTCGCGTTCAGGGCGTCGATCCTGTCCATGTCGATGGACGACAGCGTGAAATCCATGATGTCGAAATTCCCCCGGATGTTTTCCGGCTTCGTCGACATCGTGTTGAGCGGCACACCCTTCTGGAGAGTCCAGCGCAGCACGACCTGTGCAGCAGATTTTCCGTAGGTTTTGCCGATCTCGGCGAAAAGACGGTGCTTGAACACTTCGCCGCGGGCGATGGACGCGTAGGAGGAAAGCGGGATGCCCGTCTCCGATGCGGCGGCGAGGAGCTTCTGCTGGTTGACCAGCGGGTGAAACTCCACTTGGTTGGTGACGAGCGGTCCTTCGACCACGGCGCGCGCCACATGCATCATGCGTGCGGTATAGTTCGAGACGCCGATGGTATCCGTAAGACCCCTGTCCCGGGCGGATTGCAGGAGGCGCAGGGATGGCGCGACGTCACCGTCTGCCGGCGGCCAGTGCAGGAGAAGCGCATCGAGGCGATCGATCTGCAATGACTTCAGGCTGGCCTCGACCGAGGGCAGGAATTTTTCTTCTGAATAGTTGTCCGGATGCACCTTCGTGGTAATGCAGAGCTCTTCCCGCGCGACGCTGCAGACTGCGAGTGCCGCACCCGTATCGGCCTCATTGCCGTACATCTGCGCCGTATCGAACGCTCGGTAACCGGCGCCGATGGCGGCAGCGATCGCGTGTCTGAGGTCGTTTCCCTTCAGCGGAAAGGTGCCGAAGCCGCGCTGAAAGCTCTTCTGGAAATAGATGTTCATGCCTCCTCCTTGGCTGTCTGGGAGCATCGATGGCGCCATGCGCGTCGACGCGAAAAACCTGCTTGCCTGATCGCCCAGGCCGTGTTTAATCTATAACTAGTTAGTTACTTAATGCAATGCGGAACGGAGGTGAAGTCGATGAAGAAGGTAAAGACGGCGGAGGAGGCGGCCCAACTCGTCAGGGATGGTGCGGTCGTTGCAGTCAACTCTTCGTCGGGCCTGTGTTGCCCTGAGGCCGTTCTCAAGGCGCTAGGCGAACGCTTTGATCGCGAAGGCCATCCGCGCGGTCTCACCTCCATTCACCCGATCGCGGCCGGCGACTTCTTTGGCACCCGTGGTGTTGACCACATCGCCAAGCCGGGCATGCTGAAGAAGATCATCGGCGGCTCCTATCCCTCGGGGCCAAGCAATGCCGAGCCGCCGCTGGTCTGGCAGATGATCCTCAAGGAGGAGCTCGCCGCCTGGAACGTGCCCTCCGGCATCGTCTTCGACATGCTCCGGGAGGGCGCCGCCAAGCGTCCGGGCGTGCTCACCAAGGTCGGCATGGAGACCTTCGTCGATCCCGATCAGGAAGGCTGCGCGATGAATGCGAGTGCGCGCGCCGAGCCGATCGTTCAGCGGGTTTCGTTCGCGGGAGAGGACTGGCTGCATTTCCCGGCGCTTCGCCCCGATGTTGCGATCATCCGTGCGACGACCTCCGACGAGAAGGGCAACCTCACCTTCGAACAGGAGGGTGCGACTCTCGGCGCTATGGAAATGGCGCTGGCCGCCCGCAATTCCGGCGGTCTGGT
The DNA here is from genome assembly GCF_040323975.1 of Mesorhizobium sp. M0019. Classification (NCBI taxonomy): domain Bacteria; kingdom Pseudomonadati; phylum Pseudomonadota; class Alphaproteobacteria; order Hyphomicrobiales; family Phyllobacteriaceae; genus Mesorhizobium; species Mesorhizobium sp. M0019. The sequence continues at coordinate 16,606 of NZ_JAMYVK010000031.1, forward strand.
CATAGCGCAGGTCAAGCGGGTGGCGGCCAGCGGCACCCTGCGGCCCCATGACGTGCGCGTCCCCGGCATCCTCGTCGACGTCATCGTCGAGGCGCCCGATCAATTGCAGACGACGGCGACGCCCTATGACCCGGCGATTTCCGGCGAGCTCTTCCGGCCGCTCGAAACCTTCCGCCTGCCGGCCCTCGATGTTGGCAAGGTCATCGCCCGCCGCGTGGCGCGGGAACTGCAGGATGGCTGGGCCGTCAATATCGGCTTCGGCATTTCGGCCAACGTGCCGCGCATCCTCATCGAGGAGGGGCTGCACGGCAAAATCACCTGGGTGATCGAGCAGGGCGCCGTCGGCGGCGTGCCGCTTCTCGATTTCAAGTTCGGCTGTGCCTCCAACGCCGAGGCCTTCGTCGCCTCGCCCCATCAGTTCTGTTACTTCCAGGCGGGCGGCTTCGACTGCTCGCTCCTGTCCTTCCTGGAAATCGACGCCGAGGGCTCGGTCAATGTCAGCCGCCTGGCGGCAACGCCACACCGCACCGCTGGCGCAGGCGGTTTTGTTGATATCACGTCGCGTGCGAAAAAAATCGTCTTCTCCGGCAATTTCAATGCAGGCGCCAAGATGCACATCGAGGACGGCCGGTTGGTGATCGACATGGAGGGCCGCATCGCCAAGTTCGTGCCAAAAGTTGATCAGGTCAGTTTTTCTGGCAAGCGCGCCCGCGCGCAGGGGCAGGAGATCACATGTGTCACGGAGCGCTGCGTAATAGAGCTTGATACGGACGGACTTGTGATAACAGAGATCGCCCCCGGCCTCGACCTTCAGCGTGACGTCCTCGACCAGGCGGCGACGCCGTTACGCGTCTCGCAGACGCTCAGGGTGATGGACGATGCGCTATTCCGCGCTGGCACCATGGGGCTGGCGCTGTGAGCGATCCGCGCATCGAACTCCGAATCGAGGGCCACCTTGCGCGGCTCACCCTGCGACGGCCGGAAAAGCTGAACGCGATCGATGAGGACATGGTCGATGCGCTGTTGCGGGCCTGCCGTACCATCGAGCGCTCGGATGCCCGAGTTGCGATCCTGTCGGGAGAGGGCGGCAGGTCCTTTTGCGCGGGGGGCGATATCGAGGCGTGGAGCAGCCTCGACGCCGACACGTTCTCGCGCCGCTGGCTGCGCGACGGACACGGCGCCTTCGATGCGCTGGCCCGCCTCACGGTTCCACTGATCGCGGTGCTGAACGGCCACGCGCTCGGCGGCGGGCTGGAGCTTGCTGCCTGCGCGGACCTGCGTATCGCCGAAGCGCATGTGAAGATCGGCCAGCCGGAGGCCGGCCTCGGCATCATTCCCGGCTGGTCCGGCACGCAGCGCGCCTCGCGCCGCTTCGGCACGCAGCTTGTCCGCCGCATGGCGCTTTTTGGCGAAGTCTACTCAGCTGATGAGGCCATCGCGCTCGGGCTCGTTGATCAGGTCGTGCCCACGGGCGAGGGTGGCGCCGCCGCAGAGGCCGCCGCGGCCCGCGTGCTGAAGCGATCTCCAAGGGCGACAGAATTGACGAAGATGCTGATCAATGCCGCCGAGCACGAGGAGAGCGAACGGGTCGTAGAGGCCTTGGCCGGCGCGGTGGCGGCTGCATCCGAAGATCTCACGGAAGGGCTGGCGGCCCACAGGCAGAAGCGGCCGGTGCGTTTCGACAGATAGCTTTCGGTCATCGCATACTCCTGATCCGTTTGGCGGTCTCATGAAGCCTGAAGACAAAGATTTTCTCGCACAACTCTTTCGCGCAGCGATCGAAGCCGCGGCTCCCGAAAAGGCCTTAAGCACATATCTACCGACCCGACCCAAAGGAAAGACCGTCGTCATCGGCGCGGGCAAGGGCGCCGCGCAGCTTGCCGCGGCTTTCGAAAGGCTGTGGGATGGCCCACTGGAAGGGGTTGTGGTGACGCGTTATGGCTATTCGGCGGCCTGCCAGAGGATCCGTGTGCTGGAGGCTGCCCATCCCGTTCCGGATGTTGCAGGGCTTGAAGCGTCTCAATCGCTTTTCGACGCTGTAAAGGGGCTTGGTGAGAATGATCTCGTCGTGGCGCTGATCTGTGGCGGCGGGTCCGCCCTGCTCCCAGCCCCGCCCGGCGATCTCACGCTGAACGATGAAGCCGCTCTAAACAGCGCGCTGCTGGCGGGCGGTGCGCCGATTTCCGTCATGAACGCTATTCGCAAGCAGGTCTCCGGCATTAAGGGTGGGCGGCTCGCCGCCGCATGTCATCCTGCAAGGGTTGTGACGCTCGTTGTCTCCGATGTGCCTGGCGACGACCCGGCGCAGGTCGCCAGTGGACCGACCGTGCCGGATGCAAGCAATCGCAAAGAGGCGCGCGCACTGGTCAAGACATGGGGTGTCAAGCTGCCCGAGCGGATCCTGGCTTGGCTTGATGAAGACGTGGGCCAGCCGCCATCGCCTCATGACTCAGCCTTTGCCAGTCATGAGGTCCACATCATCGCTTCTGCACGCCTCTCACTGGAGGCTGCCGCGCAACGGTCGGAGGCGCTCGGCGTGCCCGCCGTCATTCTATCGGACTGCATAGAGGGGGAGGCACGCGACGTCGCGGGTGTTCACGCCGCTATCGCTCGCGAGGTCGCCAGCCGTGACCGCCCGTTCTTGCGTCCCGTCGTCATCCTCTCCGGCGGAGAAACGACGGTGACGATCAAGGGACGTGGCAAGGGTGGACGCAACACGGAGTTTTTGTTGTCGCTCGCGCTCGCAGGCGAAGGTGTGCCGTTTGCAGCACTTGCCGCCGATACGGATGGTATCGATGGCTCAGAGGACAATGCGGGGGCCTTTGCCGACGGCGCCAGCATGGGGCGCCTGCGGGAACTGGGGGCGGATCCTGCCGCACTGCTTGCCGGCAACGACGCCTGGACGGCGTTTCATCGTTTGGGCGACCTGTTCGTGCCCGGCCCGACAGGAACCAATGTCAATGACTTCAGGGCAATCCTGATCCGTTAGAGGTTGCCCGCGCCGCTTGTTGCAGCGCGGGCTGATGCGAGCTCAGCCCGGAACGGGTGCGTCCTCGCGCAATAGGCCCTGCCTCTTGAGATCCGCCCAGAACTCTGCCGGGATCGGATGGGAGAACCAGGCAAGGTTCTGGTCAAGCTGTTCGACCGTGCGCGTGCCCGCCATGAAAGAGGGTACGGCAGGATGGGCGAGCACGAATTGCAGTGCGGCGGCGGCCAGCGGCACGCCATGCGCCGCACAGACCACCTCGATTTTCGCGACCTTTTCCAGGATGTCGCGCGGCGCCGGCGCGTAATTGTACTTCGCCCCTTCCTTCGCGCCGGTGGCAAGGATTCCCGAATTGAAGCCGCCGCCCACGACGACCGCCGCGCCACGTGCCTCGCACAGCGGAAGGAACGCGTCGAGCGCGTCCTGTTCGAGGAGGGTGTAGCGGCCGGCCAGCAGGAAGCAGTCGAAATCGTGACGGCGGAGGGCCTCATGGCAGACCTGCCATTCGTTGACGCCGACGCCGATCGCCTTCACGACCTTTTCCGAGCGCAGCCGCTCCAGCGCGCGCCAGGCGCCGTCCATCGCCTGCTCGAACACTTCCGGCTGCTCGCTCCCGCGTGTGAAAACGTCGATGTCATGGATGAAACACATGTCCATCCGCTCCAACCCCAGCCGCTGCAGGCTGTCCTCGAAGGCGCGCATCGTGCCGTCGTAACTGTAGTCGAAATGCATGGTGAAGGGCGCAGCATTCGTCCACGGCGCAAAATCGATGGTGTCGCGCCGTGCCGGTCGCAGCAGGCGCCCGACCTTGGAGGAGAGGACGAAATCGTCTCGCTCCTTCCAGCGCAGGGCGTGGCTCGTGCGCAGTTCGGCAAGCCCGTGGCCATACATCGGCGCGGTGTCGAAGAACCGTACGCCGGCGGCCCATGCGCGTTCGAACATATCCCCGGCTGTGGCTTCGTCGATCTCGCGGAAAATGTTGCCGAGGGGCGCGGTCCCAAAGCCGAACGTCGTGACGTCAAGTTCTGTTCGGCCGAATTTCCTCTTTTCGCCAGGGTGCATGCCTCTCCTCCATAAGTAACCAGTTGGTGAATAAATAAGCACGGACCAAACGCCTGTGCAAGCAGCTTTCTTCCCGGTCTCCGATTTTTCCGACTTGACGTCTTGAGACTGGGGAATGTATATAACCGGATAGTTACTAAGTGGGAGTCGAGGGCCATGTATCTCACTGAAACGCAGGAGCAGGTGCGAGAGATGGCGCGCGCCTTTGCCGACGAAATGATCCGGCCCGTGGCCGAGGAATTGGACCGCGAGGAACGCTTCCCGGCGGCTCTTTACGACGAAATGGCAAAGCTCGGCCTATTCGGCATAGGCGTGCCGGAAGCCCTCGGCGGGCCGGGCTTCGACACGCTGACCTATGCCCTTGTGATGGAGGAGTTGAGCCGCGGATATGCTTCCGTCGCCGACCAGTGCGGCCTGGTCGAACTGATTTCAAGCCTGTTGGTGCGCCACGGCACTGAAAGCCAGCAGGCCCTGCTGCCGGAAATACTCGGCATGCGCTCGAAGGTCGCCTACTGCATCACCGAGCCGGAGGCGGGCACTGATGTTTCGGGCATCCGCACGACGGCCGAGCGCGACGGCGACGGCTGGCGTTTGAACGGCGGCAAGATCTGGATCCACAATGCGCCGGTGGCCGACTACGGTTTCGTGCTGGCGCGAACCGACAAGCAAGCCGGCAATCGCGGCATGTCGATCTTCATCGTCGACCTGCATGCGGCCGGCGTCGAGAAGGGGCCGAAGGAGCACAAGATGGGCCAGCGCGCCAGCCAGGTCGGCGCGCTGAACTTCACCGATGTGCGCCTTCGGGCAGATGCCCTGCTCGGCACCGAGGGGCGCGGTTTCCACATGATGATGTCGGTCCTCGACAAGGGGCGCGTCGGCATTGCGTCACTCGCCGTCGGTATCGCACAGGCCGGCCTGGAGGCCGCCCTCGACTATGCCGGGACGCGCAAACAGTTCGGCAAGGCGATCGCCGACTTCCAGGGCGTGCAATGGCTTCTGGCCGACATGGCGAAGGACATCGAGGCCGCACGCCTGCTCGTCCATTCTGCCGCTTCGAAAATCGACAGCGGCGCGGATGCGACCAAAGCCTGCTCCATCGCCAAGTGCTTTGCCGGCGACATGGCTGTACAGCGTACCGCCGATGCCGTGCAGGTCTTTGGCGGCTCCGGCTATATCCGCGGCTTCGAGGTGGAGCGGCTCTACCGCGATGCAAAGATCACGCAGATCTATGAAGGCACGAACCAGATCCAGCGCATGATCATCGCGCGCGAACTCCTGAAGAAAGGCGCTAGGGCATGAGCGCCGCGTCCGCCCGGCCGGTCGCGCTCGTCACCGGCTCCTCGCGCGGCATCGGCCTTGCCGTTGCTGAAGCTCTGGCGAAGGAAGGATTTGCGGTCGCCGTCAACGGGCCGGCTGAGGACGCCGAACTTGCCGCCGCGGTCGAGCGCGTCGCCGCCCATGGCGTCCCCGTCGTCGTCGCCGCGTTCGATGTCGCTGCGATCGGCGGTCACGGTGCGGCGATCGATGCGGTCGAGGAAAAGCTCGGGCCGCTTACCACGCTCGTCAACAATGCCGGTGTCGGCGTGCTCAAGCGCGGAGACATGATGGAGGTCTCCGAGGAGAGCTGGGACCGGTGTTTTGCCGTCAACACGAAGGCTGTGTTCTTCCTGAGCCAGGCATTCGCGCGTCGTCTGCTTGCACGCGCGCGGCCGCCACTCTTCCATTCGATCGTCAATGTCACGTCTTCGAATGCGGTCGCGGTGGCGGAGCAGCGCTCGGAATACTGCGCCTCGAAGGCCGCCGCCGCCATGGTCTCCAAGACTCTCGCCGTCCGTCTCGGGCGCGAGAACATTGCCGTCTATGACGTCCAGCCGGGCCTGATTGCCACCGAGATGACCGCGCCGGTTATCGAGGCCTATCGCGAACGGGCCGCGCAGGGCCTCACGCTTCTCCCGCGTGTCGGCGAGCCGGAGGAGGTCGGTGCGCTGATTGCCTCGCTTGCGACTGGCAGGCTTCCGTACACAACCGGACTGTCGATCCCAGCCGATGCCGGCATGCTCGTCCCGCGCTTCTGAGGTTTTCCATGAAAATCGCCCTTCCCGATACCGCTGGACGCCTTGCGCACTATGCCCTGACCGGAAAGCCAATCGCCGCCGCCACGCTTGGCAGGAACCCGGCGCGAACAGTCTACTCGGCCGCCCACGTCGTCGCCGATCCCTTCACTGCGAACGATCCGTCGGGTCGCGCCACGGTCGACTGGGCCAAGACGATGGAGTTTCGCCGCTATCTCGCCGGCCTCGGCCTCGGCATTGCCGAGGCGATGGATACGGCGCAGCGCGGCATGGGTCTCGACTGGCCGGGCGCACTGGAGCTGATCCGCCGCACCCGCGAGGAACTCCCGGATGCGGTGGTCGCCAATGGCTGCGGCACGGATCATCTCGACCCCGCGGCAGTGGCGAGTCTGGACGATGTGCGCCGGGCCTATCTGGAACAGGCGGAAGCCATTCAGAAGCTCGGCGGCCGCCTCATCCTCATGGCCTCCCGTGCTCTGGTGCGCGTCGCAAAAAAGCCGGAAGACTACGTCAAGATCTATTCCGATGTGCTCGCCGCCTGCGACCAGCCAGTGATCCTGCATTGGCTCGGCGATATGTTTGATCCGCAGCTTGCCGGCTATTGGGGCGACGCGGCGTTTGACCCCGCCATGCAGACGGCGCTCGCCGTCATCGAAGCGAACACGGCCAAGGTTGACGGCATCAAGATCTCCCTTCTCGACAAGGAAAAGGAGGCCGTCATGCGCCGTCGTCTGCCCGCCGGCGTGAAAATGTATACGGGCGACGACTTCAACTATCCGGAACTCATCGAAGGTGACAGCGAGGGCTTTTCGCACGCCCTTCTCGGCATCTTCGACCCGCTCGCGCCGGCCGCCGCCTATGCGGTGGAGCGGCTGGGCGACGGCGACAAGGCGGGCTTCCGTGCAACGCTCGACCCGACCGTGCCGCTCGCTCACTTGATCTTCCGCGCGCCCACCCAATACTACAAGACCGGCGTCGTCTTCCTCGCCTGGCTGAACGGCTTCCAGGATCACTTCGTGATGCTGAACGGCGCCCAGGCGATGCGGCCGCTGCCGTATTTCGTCGAGGTGTTCCGTCAGGCGGACCAGTGCGGCCTGCTGCGCGATCCCAACCGCGCCGTCGAGCGCATGAAGAAGTTGCTCGCTGTTTACGGGGCGTAGGCGATGCGCGATTTCTCGACGGACCATTTGGCGCTCGCGCTCAACACCGCCAGCCTCGGACACAACTTGGATGGCCACGGTGCAGGCTGGTCACCGGAGCGGGTGATTGATGCGTGTGCTGCCCGTCGTTTCGGCTCGATCGTCTTCTGGCGCCGCGAAGTCGGTGCGCGGGCGAACGAGATTGGCGAGCGGGTGCGCTCGGCAGGCCTTTCCGTCGCCGGGCTTTGCCGCACACCGTTCCTTGTCGGTACCGAAGCGATCGACAGGACAGCGGTTCTCGATGAGGCGAGGGCGTCCATCGATATGGCTGCCGGTCTGGGTGCCACTGTGCTGACGATTGTGGTGGGCGGCGTACATCCCGGCACCAAGGGCACTGCCGAGAGCTTGAAGATTGTCGCTGAACGTGTTGCCGACCTCGCACTCTATGCGGCGGACCGCAATGTCAAGCTGGCGCTGGAACCTCTCAATCCCGTCTACGCCGGGAACCGCTCCTGCCTGACGACCGTGCGTGACGCTGTCGATATCTGCGAGGCGGTCGATGCGCCGAACCTTGGCATTGCCGTTGACGTCTACCATGTCTGGTGGGACTGCGATCTTGACACCCAGTTGCAGCGCGCCGGCAAGGACAGGATTTTCGGCTATCACCTTTGCGATTGGCTTGCCGACACGCGCGACGTGCTGCTGGACCGCGGTATGATGGGCGACGGTGTTGCCGATCTCAAGACGATCCGCGCGAGTGTCGAAGGCACCGGCTACACCGGTCCCTGCGAGGTCGAGATTTTCTCCGCTAACAATTGGTGGAAGCGTGATCCCGGCGAGGTGCTTGACGTCATGGTCGAACGTTTCCACGCCCTCTGCTGACGAATTTTGGAGTTGAGCCATGAAGATCTTGGTCCCAGTCAAGCGCGTTGTTGATTACAACGTAAAGATCCGCGTGAAGGCGGATGGCTCCGGTGTCGAGCTTACGAATGTCAAGATGTCGATGAACCCGTTTGACGAGATTTCGGTTGAGGAAGCGCTACGCCTCAGGGAAGCCGGCAAGGCTGAGGAAGTGGTTGTGGTGTCGATCGGTCCTGCGAAAGCCGAAGAGACGCTGCGCACCGCGCTCGCCATGGGCGCCGATCGCGCCTTGCTGGTCGAGACGGACGACGCCGTCGAGCCGCTCGCCGTCGCCAAGATCCTCAAGGGTGTCACCGAGGCCGAACAGCCCGGCCTCGTCATCGTCGGCAAGCAGGCGATCGACGACGACAGCAGCCAGACCGGCCAGATGCTCTCGGCCCTTCTTGGTTGGGCGCAGGCGACGTTTGCTTCCAAGGTCGAGATCGACGACGGCAAGGCGCCAGAGGGCACAGCCAGGGTGACGCGGGAAGTCGACGGTGGTCTCCAGACGATCGACGTGAAGCTTCCGGCCGTCGTTACGACCGACCTTCGCCTCAACGAGCCGCGTTATGCGTCGCTGCCGAACATCATGAAGGCCAAAAAAAAGCCGCTCGACAAGAAGACGCCGGTCGACTTCGGCGTCGACACCGCCCCGCGCCTCAAGGTGCTGAAGACCCAGGAACCGTTCGGCCGCAAGGCAGGCGTCAAGGTTAAGTCGGTCGCCGAACTGGTTGAAAAGCTCAAGACCGAAGCCGGCGTGCTCTAAGGTGGGAAAGGGAGACTAAACCATGGCCATTCTTCTTCTGGCAGATCACGACAATGAAACCCTTTCCGACCAGACCGCAAAGGCGCTGACGGCCGCGTCGAAGATCGGTTCCGACGTGCATGTGCTCGTCGCCGGCTCCGGCGTCAAGGCTGCGGCCGATGCGGCTGCAAAACTCTCCGGCGTTTCCAAGGTGCTGCTTGCCGACGACGCCAGTCTTGCCAACAATCTCGCAGAACCGCTGGCGGCGCTCATCGTGTCGATCGCCGGCAATTACGATGCGGTCGTCTCGGCCGCGACCTCGGTCGGCAAAAACATCCTGCCGCGCGTTGCTGCGCTGCTCGATGTCGCGCAGATCTCGGAAATCGTCGAGGTCGTCTCTGCCGACACGTTCAAACGGCCGATCTATGCCGGCAATGCCATCCAGGTGGTGCAGTCGACTGACGCCAAGAAGGTGATCACCGTACGCACGGCGTCTTTTTCCCACGCCTCCCAAGGCCCATCTGCTGTCGTCGAGGAAATCTCGACGGCAGCCTTTTCTTCAGAGCTTTCGACCTTTGTGTCGAACGCACTTTCGACCTCGGACCGACCGGAGCTGACCTCGGCGAAGATCATCATCTCCGGCGGTCGGGCGCTCGGCTCGTCGGAGAAATTCAAAGAAGTCATCCTTCCCGTTGCGGACAAGCTTGGCGCCGCCGTCGGTGCGTCGCGTGCGGCCGTCGATGCTGGCTATGCACCCAACGACTGGCAGGTCGGCCAGACCGGCAAGGTGGTCGCCCCGGACCTTTACATCGCCTGCGGCATCTCCGGGGCCATCCAGCATCTGGCCGGCATGAAGGATTCGAAGGTCATCGTCGCGATCAATAAGGACGAGGAGGCGCCTATTTTCCAAGTTGCCGACTACGGTCTCGTTGCGGATCTCTTCGAGGCCCTGCCGGAACTCGAAAAGGCGCTTTGAGGACTTAGCTGTTTCGATGACGATCGAACTCTCCGAACGCGAGAGCATGGAATTCGACGTCGTGATCGTCGGCGCGGGGCCTGCGGGCCGGCGGCGATCCGGTTGAAGCAGGTCAATCCTGATCTCACCGTCCTCATGCTGGAAAAGGGCTCGGAAGTCGGCGCCCATATCCTGTCGGGCGCCGTTGTCGATCCCATCGGCATCGACCGCCTGCTGCCTGACTGGCGCGTGGACGATAGCCATCCGTTCAAGACCACGGTGACGGACGACCATTTCTTGCTGCTCGGCCCGGCCGGCTCGATCCACCTGCCGAACTTCGCCATGCCGCCCTTGATGAACAATCCTGGCAACTACATCGTATCGCTCGGCAATGTCTGTCGCTGACTGGCGACCAAGGCGGAAGAGCTCGGCGTCGAGATCTATCCCGGCTTTGCCGCAACCGAAGTGCTCTACAACGACGAGGGCGCGGTGATCGGTGTCGCCACCGGCGACCAGCACGGAAAGATGGTTAGTCCTCTGTTGCGATAGACCATCATCGGGTTACCTCCTTCCGAGAGTTCCCATTCTGTCAGCCTAAAATCCCCTTCGCTTTTCGAACGAAAAGCCAATCCAGAACCCCACAGCCATTCTCCGCCAATCACTGCCGGGACTGTGGTGGGCGATCAGGGAAAGAGTGAAGAGTCAGCGACGCCTTGAAGGGCGGTCCAACGCCAACGTGGACCAACGCGGCCAATTTTTTCTTCTTTGCACCAGATCCGCGCCCTCTGTCGGCTTTGTCGGGTCCGTGACACACAGTCTCTTTATCGGGTCCGTCACACACCGATTTTTTGTTCCTTTGGCTAAATAGCTGTAAAGCAACCACAAAGTTTTTTCTTCGGCTCGATCAGCCAAATTGGCACGAGTTTTGTGTCTCTTCGTGAGGAGTGGCGGCAGCAACTGCCGACCAGCATTGATGGCGCGGTCAGCCGCGATGGATCAAACAAAGAAGGAGATCTGCGTCAGATCGCATTCTGTGGGAAGGGCGCATCGCCAAGTCCACCAGAAAGCGACGCTCGCATTCCAGTCGACCTCGGCTAGAGGATCCTCGTTGTCCGCTGTGATTGGCCAAGACGTGGTTTGCTTCGGCCCTGATGGATGGCCCCCCTGTGCAATTCCTTGGCAACCGCGGTCGCCGGCGACCCCTCAGATTCATTCGGAGAGACGATCATGCCCAAAGTGGCATTCATTTTCGGTACTCGTCCTGAGGCGATTAAATGCGCCCCAGTCATCAACGCAATGAAGCTCGACCGCAGGTTCGAGCCACTCGTTGTTTCCACGGGGCAGCATCGCGAGATGCTTGATATCACTTTAACGGAATTCGGTATTCGACCGGACATCGAACTAAACGTCATGCAACCTCGCCAGACCTTGTCGCAGGTCACACATCGAATACTGGAAATGCTCTCCGTGCAAATGGAACAATGGGGAATGGACGCGGTGATCGTTCATGGCGATACCGCGAGCACCCTGGCAGGCGCCCTGGCCGCCTTCCAGCACCGTATCCCCATCATTCATCTCGAGGCGGGCTTACGCAGCGGCAACATTGCATCACCATATCCAGAGGAGGCCAATCGGCGCCTCGTTGCCCAGATAACGGATCTCCACCTAGCGCCGACCATCCGGAGCAGCGAGAACCTTATCCGCGAAGGTGCCCGTGAGGATCGTATCACGGTCACCGGCAACACGGTCGTCGATGCACTTCATTGGGCGGCCGAAAATGCTCCCGCCTTCGCCGAGCCCGCACTTGCCGACCTCAAGAACGATACGCGGCGAATCGTGGTCGCCTCAGCACATCGACGCGAGTCGTGGGGTGCACCGATGCACGAGATCGCAAGAGCTCTGGTGCAGCTATCATCCCAGGAGAACGTGCGTGTCATCATCCCATTGCACAAGAACCTGGCAGTGCGCGAAGTCATGTTGCCCTATCTGAGCAACCAGGCGAATATTACGGTGGTGGATCCGCTACCGTACCGGAATTTCTGCAGCCTTATGCTGCGCTCGGACATCATCATCTCGGACAGCAGCGGCGCAGAGGAAGAAGGCCCTTCACTCGGCAAACCGACGCTTGTTTTAAGGGACATCACCGAGCGGCCGGAGGCTGTCGAAGCTGGCACAGCGCGCCTTGTGGGCCGCAGCACCGCCCGCATCGTGAGTGAAGCGACCCGACTGCTGCGCGATCCGGACGAATATTCACGAATGGCCCGGCCCGTGGACGCCTACGGCGATGGAAAGGCGACAACTCGGGTTATCGATGCAATCGCGAGATATTTCGCTGCACAGACGGCACGCGAGGCGCGGCTGGCCAGCTGATGGGCACCAGATGTCAGCGGCGTGGCGCGCACCGATCTTTGGATTTCGCTGCGATCCACGCCCTCCCACGAACACCACCACGTCCCTGTCGGACGGACCGGACCGGGCGACGATGGCAAGAGAGGAAGCTCATGGCTAGGCGTAACAACCGGCGAGATCTCAATTTCTCCAACGCTGTGGTTGACGCCGAACTGATTGAGGGCGCTTCGTCATTCGCACTTCACGGGCGCAATATCGTCTTCAACATCGGTGATACCGTCGTTGAGATCGCTGGTAAGCCTCGGCAAACAATCCAGCCATTTTCATCGACCACGCTCATCGACGCGGTCATCGAGAACGCACAGGCAATGATTGTGATCCGTGTTCTCGAGACAGTAGGCGCCAGGGCGAGCACTCTAGGGTGGCCGCGATATGCGGAGACGATCACCGACCCGACCGCGGAAATTCTCGGACTGCCGCTCTACCGCTCATCGCAGGACGACCTTATTGAAATTCGTCTGAGCGGTGCAGCGGCAATGCTTGCCGGGAACCCGGAGACCGACGGCATGACTTTTGCCGCGAAAGCCAATCTTTGGTTTGCTCCGGAAGCGACGGACTGCCTGATCCACAATCTGCATCCATTCATCGAGACCCATGTGCAGATCATGGGAGTGGGACGGATGCAGAAGTTTCAGACGCAGCAGCGGGAAACACTGACCGAAGAAATCCTGATGGCTCCGGGCTTCGCCCAGCCATTCTTCGATTGCACAAGCGATAGTATTGGCGGGTTTCTCTACCCATGGCATCAGTATTACGCGGATACGGATTGCATGTGGCTAGCTTTGGAGCTTCATCCGTTCGCTGGATCGCATGATTGACGTCGGCTCCATCCACAACGGAGGTTGACCACTGCATTATGAAAGGACGTCAGTCGGAGAATGGCCGTGGCAGAGAGGAAGGTGATCCAGTCGATCGATCGCGCCGTGGTTTGGGACAGCATCCATCTATAGCAGCTCAATGTGCACACGGTTCGCTACGGCGCCTGGGAAAGGAAAGGAAAATGTCGATCTGCTTTCGGCCGGGACATGAACGTTCGTTTGGAACATATCCGCTCAAGGGCGAGGATTTGGAGAAGGCATTTGCCGCTGCGTACGAGGTCGGCTATCGATCATTCGACACAGCTCAACTGTACGGAAACGAGGCCGACTTGGGCGCGGCCATCCGCCAGGCTAACGTCTCGACAGACGACCTTCTCATCACCACGAAAGTGCATCCCGAGAACTACACCGAGGAACAGTTCCTGAAATCGGTGGAGGCGAGTCTGAACGCTCTTGGCGTGTCGAAGGTCGCCCTTCTGCTCCTTCATTGGCCGGATCCGTCCGGGGACAATCGCAAGTCTCTCGCCCTACTTCAGGACGCGAAGCGTAAGGGAATCGCGACCGAGATCGGCGTCTCTAATTTCACGGCCTCAATGATGCGGGACGCGCAATCATTCACCAATGGCGAAATCGCGATCAACCAGGTTGAATTCCACCCGCTTCTCGATCAGTCAATTCTGCTCGACATGTCCTTTCAGACGGGCGTTCCGCTGGCTTCGTTCTCTTCGGTCGCGAGGGGGGAGGTTTTCAAATATCCGCAATTTGGCCAGATCGGCATAGCCTACGGAAAGTCGGCTGCGCAGGTGGTGTTGAGATGGATTCTGCAGAAAGGCGTCGCCGTCAATACAATGTCAACCAAGCCGGAAAACATGCGGTCGAACTTCGACGTCATGGATTTCGTTCTATCTAGCGTCGACATGAAGCGGATCGACGCTCTCACATGCACGAACTTCAGGTGCGTGGACAAGAACAAGGTGCCGTGGACGCCGGAATGGGATTGACCGATTGCATGAGTGTGCCATGAGCAACCGCTCTCTGCTTCCTGTCTCTCTGCAAAATCTCCCTGCTCGGTCCCAAAGTTTTTTCTGCGTCATGAAGGTGGTCGAGACCGGCCGCTGTCATGCCGCCAGCATGGCGAACTGCTCGGCCAGGGAGGGATTTGGATTGAATGCGTACTTGCCTGTCGCTTGCGCATCATGTGAAGCATTTCGATCCCGGACAGGATGATGCTGGCGGTGGCCGGCGACTTGAAGGAGCATCGGCCGCACACGGCGATTGAATGCGCCGATGGTCCTGCTCGATCCTGTTGTTCAAGTATCGACTTTTCCTGATCGTGATCGGTTTCAGCCAGCGTACTGGGCACCACCGACAAGGGCTGATCAATGACTGTTCGCCGGGCCGGGCAATGTCGGCGAAACCATCAAGTCCGGCGACGGCAAGGTGCTTGGCCATTCCGACGTGGCAACTCTGGTCGCGGCCATGGTTGGTTTGGATCCGGCAACGTCGCCCACTGGGATCCGGCATCCAACCCAACGATGCGCGGTTTGGCGACGCCTAGCAGGTTGGAACCATCGCTGCGGCAATGCAGCAGTCCTGGATGGCTAATGAAAACAAGTCCAAGATGCCGGAGGCGCGCTTACACCGCACCACCGGGGTCTTCGCCGGAGCCAAATGCAGAAAAATCCAGGCGCGTGCTGAAACATCGTGAGGAATTCGATTTGGATTATGTCAGCTGATAAAACGACCCGAATTCAAATTCGATCGATCAATCAGCGCCCTTCGCCGGGGGGCTGTCGGTCCGCATCGCGCCTGACGGTATGCCGGTGCTCCTACGGCCGCCCTGTTGGCGAGGGCTTTCGGGTCATCGCACTGTCACGCTTCGGCTATCCGCCTTCCCCCTCATGCTCAGCCCTACTCGATGCGGTGGACGCCCCCCAACGGCATCGCGATGTGCTGTCGTTTCCGACTCTGACACCATGGTTCAAACCCCCGCAGTTTACTGAGAGATTCCACAACTTCGTAAGCTGCGGCAGGAGAGAAAAAGCAACAGCTAGAAAACCGCCACCGAGTTCCATAATATGCGTTGCACCTTTTTAAGATGTCCTGATCTGGCAAAATAGGAATGTCGCTCCTGCTTGTGCCTTGCCACTCTCTCGCTTCGAGAGCGGGGAGATTGCATCTTGGGACTGAAATCGCATTGAGGTCTTGTCGATGTTATAGAGCGGCGGATGACGAGCGTTGCCGCCGCAAGCGTGTTGGGAATTACTGCTCGGCAAGTCCAACGATTGATGAAGACATTCCTGGGCGACGGCGCGGCGGCTCTCGACAAAAGGCGCGGGGGCGACGCTCCAACAATCGCATCATCAATGGCATTCGCGACTTCGCTTTGGAGCTGATCCGCGAACACTATGTCGACTTCGGTCCGACGCTTGCCCACGAAGAGTGATCGAGCGGCATCAAATCGCCGTCAGCAGAGACGCTGCGCAAATGGATGACGGAGGCCGGGATCTGGACATCGGGCCGTGAACGCAAGCGCCGCGTGCACCAGCCGCGCGGACGGCGCGACTGTCTCGGCGAGATGGTGCAGATCGACGGCTCGCATCACTGGTGGTTCGAGAATCGTGGCCCCAAATGCGCCATGCTCGTCTTCATAGACGACGCGACCGGCAAGCTGCTGCATCTGCGCTTTGCGGGGTCGGAGAACACGTTCGACTATTTTCATGCCGCAAGGCGCTGGGGCAAGCCGCTTTCTTTCTACAGGGACAAGCATGGCGTCTTCCGGACGACACATGTTCGGAGAAGGATAGAAGCAGTGGCCTGACGCAGTTCGGCCGGGCTCTCTACGAGCTCAACATCCACATCATCTGCGCCAACTCCCCACAGGCAAAAGGTCGTGTTAAGCGCCCATCAGACGCTGCAGGACCGGCTTATGAAGGAACTGCGCCTTCGCGGCATCAACACCATCGAGGCGGCCAACGCCTTTGCGCCGGCATTCATGGCGGACTTTAACGCACGTTTTCGCAAAGAACCACGCAACCCGAAGGACATGCGCCGCCCCGATCACGAGAATCTGGTCGGCGCCATGTGCCGCAAGGAGGTCCGCACACTGTCTCAGGCCCTGACACTGCGCTACGACAAGGTGCTGTTCATACTCGATCCGACCGATACCGCGAGGCGACTTGCCCGCAAAAAGGTCGTCGTCTGCGACTACCCCGATGGTCGCCTCGAGGTCATGCACGACGGCATTGCCCTGCCTCCTGTCCCGCCCTCCCGATGTCTGCCTGGATACGAACTGAGTGGCCGGATCGTGAACTCGGTGGACGAAGGTTTCGACCTTGCCCTTCGCGCGATGGGGCGCCGTGGCCCAGTGCCAGGCTGATGGCGCTTTACATCGCTTCGCGCGGTTTAGCTTAATCAAGCTGTTTGGAAAGGAGCCGAACCCAACAAGCTCACGATGATCCGTATGCGCCGTGATGATAGATCAGCGCCGGGCCTGGCTCTCCGCTCACCACCTGCCGGACGCTGCCGAGGATCAGCGCGTGGCTGTGACGAATAATCGTGTCCTCGACCGTACAGTCGACCGCGGCGAGCGCGCTGTCGAGTGCCAATGCGCCGCTTGTAAGGCTAGACCAGCGGGCTCCCTCGTAACGCGCCGCCCCCCTCAGGTCACCGCGTCCGGCGAAACGGTCGGCAATCGCCATCTGGTCGGCACGCAGCACATTCACGCAGAAATGCCCATGCCGGCTGATGGCTGCCCAGGTAGACGAGTTCAGGTTGATGCTCACAACCATCACCTCTGGTTCGACCGATAGGGAATGAGCGGTGGTAACGGTTGCGCCCGTCCGTTCGTCGCCAACACCTGCGGTCACCACGGAGACAGCTCCGGCCAAGTGTCGCATCGCAAATTTCAGGGGAATCCGGGTTTCCACTGGGGGAACGCGTTCGGTCAGTGTCATCTGGATAGCCTTATCGTGTTTGCAGCTTCATGACACCTTGTGGCGCAACGCCGTTTGATATCCAAGCCATTCGTCGATTTCAGCGGCGATGCGCTCGGCATGCGCGGTGACTTCGGGAATTCCCATCAATTCGCCAACGCTGCCGCGCGCCAGTGGCCCGCTGACGAAAATGCTGTCGGTCGGGCGCCCGGATGTGCCGACCGCACGGCCTTGACTGTCGGTCTCCAAACCAAGACCAATCGGGTCGAGCCGGACCAATCCCATCCGCTCGAGCGCCGCAATCGCTGTGTTGGTCCGCAAGACATCGGCGTGCGCCGGTCCGGTCGTCACGATCACACTGTCGAAAGCATCGACAACGAGGCTGCGTTGGCCACGCAGCCGCTGCCGCACGCGAATGCATCCGTCTGCCTGTTCGGCGCCGACAATCGATGCGGCGCGATAGGCAAGCCTGCCCTCGGCAACGCGGCGATCGAGCACGGCCGCGATCTGTGGCGCAACGCGGAAGCGATGCACATCCCACAGCGCACGAAGATGACGCACCACGCGGCGCTGCTCGGCTAGCGGCAAGGCCTGCCAGATGGCCTGTCCCCGACGCCGGACGGCATCAAGCACCGGGTGCCAGTCCCCTGACGCTTGGCATCATCGTGGCCCGGATGCGCCTTCCTCACCACACACAGCCTTCTTCAATGTGCCCCGCGCAGATGCCAACATTTCTGCAACCAAACCGCGTACCTGGCACGCCGATAGGTTGCTGCGGCGGATTTTCGCTGTTCGCAGCTGAACAATACCTATCAACCTTGTCATCGCACCTAGTCGCACGTAGAGGCCGTTCGAATTCTCATCGCTCGGCGCGATGTTTGGTCCGTCTGCCCAGAAGAGCGGAGCAAGCCATTGACACCCACGAAGTTGCTGATTGGGCAGATCGCTGTCGTATTCGCAATTGTCATTCTTGGCGTGTGGACTGCAACCCAATGGTGCGCCCACATGCTCTCCTATCAGCCGCCACTCGGCGCGCCATGGTTTGTCGCGGCGGCCTGGCCGGTCTACAAGCCGTGGAAACTGTTCGAATGGTGGTTTCAATTTGACGCCTATGCGCCTGAGGTTTTCGACAAGGCCGGCATGCTTGCTGGAGCCAGTGGGTTCCTAGGCTGTGCCGCCGCGATAGCTGGCTCCCTCTGGCGCGCGCGGCAGCGCGGATTGGTCACCACCTATGGTTCCTCACGGTGGGCCGCGACTCGGGAGATCGAGAAGGCAGGGCTGTTTCAGCCGGCCGGCGTTTTCCTTGGCGAACTAAAGGATCGCTATCTGCGCCATGACGGACCGGAACACGTCATGGCCTTTGCGCCGACACGTTCGGGCAAGGGCGTCGGACTGGTCGTTCCGACGCTTCTTTCCTGGACCGGCTCGACCGTCATTCACGACATCAAAGGCGAGAACTGGCAGCTGACCTCCGGCTGGCGGTCGAAGTTCTCGTACTCCCTTTTGTTCAACCCCACCGATCCGAGATCGGCGCGGTACAACCCGCTGCTGGAAGTGCGCAAAGGTCCAGATGAGGTCCGCGACGTTCAGAATATCGCAGACATTCTCGTCGATCCGGAAGGCGCGCTGGAGCGGCGGAACCATTGGGAGAAGACCAGTCATTCACTCCTAGTTGGCGCCATCTTGCACGTGCTCTACGCCGAAGAGGAAAAGACGCTTGCCCGCGTCGCCACCTTCCTGTCGAACCCGCAACGCTCATTTGCCGCGACACTGCAGCAGATGATGATGACCAACCACCTCGGCGCGGCGGACAAGCCTGAGGCCCATCCCGTTGTGGCGTCGGCGGCCCGTGAGGTGCTGAACAAGTCAGAGAACGAGCGTTCAGGCGTTCTCTCGACCGCCATGTCGTTTCTCGGGCTCTATCGTGATCCAACCGTGGCCGCGGCAACATCGGCCTGCGACTGGCGCATTGCCGACCTTGTGGATGCCGAGCGACCGATGTCGCTCTATCTGGTCGTGCCGCCGTCGGATATCTCGCGCACCAAGCCACTGGTACGATTGGTGCTCAATCAAATCGGCCGGCGGCTGACCGAGCGGCTGGAGGGGGATCCAAAGAAGAGCCGCAAGCATCAGCTCCTGATGATGCTGGATGAATTCCCGGCGCTCGGTCGGCTCGACTTCTTCGAGACTGCGCTCGCCTTCATGGCAGGCTACGGCATCCGCGCTTATCTGATCGCGCAATCGTTGAACCAAATCTCCAAGGCCTATGGCGAGAACAACGCCATTCTCGACAATTGCCATGTGCGGATTGCCTTTTCCTCCAATGACGAGCGCACGGCCAAGCGTATCTCGGACGCGCTCGGTACGGCGACGGAGCTCAGATCCATGCGCAACTATGCCGGCCATCGGCTGGCGCCCTGGCTTTCGCACGTCATGGTGAGCCGCCAGGAAACCGCACGGCCGTTGCTGACGCCGGGCGAGGTGATGCAGCTGCCGCAGGAAGACGAATTGATACTGGTTTCGGGGTTGCCGCCGATCCGCGCGAAGAAACTGCGCTATTACCAGGATCAGAATTTCACCGAACGGGTGCTGCCTTCGCCGGCGCTACGCGAGGGTCCCTACGCGGACTCCCCTGCGTCACGCCCGGACGATTGGGTCGGACAGGTGCGCGGCGTTGACCGCCGTCTTGCTGCCGAGGGCGACAGCACCGGCGCAGCAATCGAAGAGGACGGCGGTCTCCAGCAGCAGCGTCATCCAGGTCTGCCCGAAGACCATCCCCTCCTTGCCCAAGAGCCTGATCAGGAGGATTTGCTCAAGCCTGCTGACGATGATAGCGAGGCGGCTGCCGACCAACGCGTGATGGACCGGATTTCCACCGCAGCACGTGCGTACGGCCTCAACGAGGGAATGGGCGACGACAAGGACATCGTGCCCGGCTTCTGAACGGCGCTCAAAGGCAGAGCGCATCTCAGCGTAGATAACGGCCATAAGCAATTTGGGGTGTCTGGCCGATGCTTGTTCCTGCTGGCGCATCAGCGTCGGTCAGTTGGAACGAGCTTCATGAAGCCCCACCGCATTCGCCACCAGTTTCTGCTCGAACTCGAGTTGAGCAAGAGGCTGGATAAACTCAGTCGTGATCCCTCGACCACCAAATCCGCGATCGTGGCAAAGGCGGTCGAGGCCTTCATCGAGCGGCGCGGTGAGAACGAGCTCGATCAGCGCTACGGTGTGAGGCTCGACCGTCTTTCCCGCGACCTCGGCCATGTCAGGCGCGATGTCGAGGTGATCCTGGAGAGCTTGGCGCTCTTCATCCGATTTTCGATCACGCTTCATGCGCACACGCCGGTCCCGGACAGGGCGACGCAGGCGATTGCCCAGGAGCGTTTCGACAAATTTGTCGAACAGGTCGGCCACCAGCTCGCTTCTGGGAAACGGTCTCTTGGCAAAGACAATCGTGGGGGAGGGGAAGGATGAGTTCTCATCCAGAAGCCGAGCATCGCCGCCGCGCCATGCTGCGCACCGCCATGGGCCCGGCGATCACCGAAGCCCTTGCCGATCCGACCGTCATTGAGGTGATGGTCAATCCCGACGGTGCGCTGTGGCTCGACCGGTTGGGTGAAGGCCGGGGCGATACCAGCGTGCATATGCACCCGTCCGAGGCGGAACGCATCATTCGCCTGGTCGCGTCACACGTGCGCGACGAGGCGCATGCGGACAATCCGATTGTCAGTGCCGAACTTCCGTCGGGCGAGCGCTTTGAGGGTCTGCTGCCGCCGGTCGTGCTGGCGCCATGCTTCGCCATCCGAAAGCCTGCGGCAAAACTCTACACGTTGGCCGACTATGTCGCCGATGGCATCATGCTGCAGGTGCAGGCCGATGCCCTGAGGAAGGCGGTGCGCGAGCGGCGCAACATCCTGGTCGCCGGCGGCACGTCGTCGGGCAAGACAACACTTGCCAATGCGCTGCTGGCACAAGTCGCCGATTGCGACGAGCGGGTGATCCTGATCGAGGACACGCGCGAACTGCAATGCGCGGCGAAGGATTGCGTCGCCTTGAGGACGAGGCGGGGGTCGGTCACGCTCGCCGATCTCGTGCGCTCGACGCTGCGGCTCAGACCCGACCGCATCATCGTGGGCGAAGTCAGGGGCGCGGAGGCCCTGGACATGCTGAAGGCATGGAACACCGGGCATCCCGGCGGCATCGCCACGGTTCACGCCAATTCGGCGCGCTCCGCCCTCTACCGGATCGAGCAACTCGCCCAGGAGGCCGTCGTCACCGTTCCCCGCCGCCTCATAGCCGATGCCATCGATCTGATCGTGTTCATCGCCGGGCGCGGATCCTCGCGCCGCATCGACGCGATCGCCGAGGTCACCGGTCTCGACGGCAGCGGCGATTACGTCGTCGCCCCGCTCACGCTTTCGCAACTCCAGCAGCTTTGAAAGGTCACCTCATGCGCAAGAACCTTCGCTTTCTTTCGTCCACCGCGCTCGCGTTTCTTATTACGGCCCCAGCTTACGCAGCGGGCTCCGGCATGCCATGGGAACAGCCGCTGCAGCAGATCCTGGAATCGGTGCAGGGACCGGTCGCCAAGATTGTCGCGGTGATCATCATCATCACCACCGGCCTGACGCTCGCCTTCGGCGACACGGCAGGCGGTTTCCGCCGGCTTATCCAGATCGTCTTCGGCCTGTCGATCGCCTTCGCGGCATCGAGCTTCTTTCTCTCCTTCTTCTCCTTCGGCGGCGGGGCACTCGTCTGATGGCCACCGGAGAGCAGCATATCGCAGGCTTCGAGGTTCCCGTTCACAGGGCATTGACCGAGCCGATCCTGCTGGGCGGCGCACCGCGAGCGGTGGCGATCCTCAATGGCACGGTGGCCGCGGCAATAGGCCTTGGCCTGCAGCAGTGGATTGCCGGGCTGGTGCTCTGGATCGCCGGCCACACGCTCGCGGTCTTTGCCGCTCGCCGCGATCCGGACTTCGCCGGCGTGCTTGTCCGTCATCTTCGCCTGAAGGGGTGGCTTGCATGCTGAACCTTTCGGAGTATCGCGGTAAGGCCGATCGGCTTGCCGATCATCTGCCTTGGGCCGCACTGGTCGCTCCGGGCATCGTTCTCAACAAGGACGGCAGCTTTCAACGGACCTTCCGGTTCCGCGGCCCCGATCTGGAAAGCGCGACGGAAGCCGAACTTGTCGGCATCTGCGCGCGGGCAAACAATGCGCTGAGAAGGCTTGGCTCCGGCTGGGCATTGTTCTTCGGAGCCGAGCGCGTCGAAGCGCTGGGCTATCCGAATTCGCGCTTTCCCGACGCGGCTTCATGGCTGGTCGATGAAGAACGGCGTGCGGCCTTCGAGGGCAAGGTCGAGCACTTCGAGAGCCGCGATTACCTGAGCTTGCTATTTATGCCGCCGCCAGACGCCCAAGCGCGGGCGGAAAGCGCACTCGTCGACTTTCGTCATTCCCAGGGCGTAAGAGACTGGCGCCAGGAACTGGCGCGGTTTCGTGATGAGACCGACCGCGTCCTGGATCTCCTGTCGGGCTTTATGCCCGAAGTGCGCGCTCTCGATGATGCCGAGACGCTGACTTACCTACACGGCACAATCTCGCCCCGCCGCCATCCTGTCACCGTCCCGGAGACGCCGATATATCTCGATGGCGTGCTGGTCGATGCACCGCTCACCGGCGGCTTGGAGCCGATGCTAGGTGAGCAGCATCTGCGTACCCTTACCATTCTCGGCTTCCCGAGCCTCACCCGGCCCGGAATCTTGGATCCCCTTAACCATCAAGATTTCGCCTATCGCTGGATGACGCGCTTCATCCCGCTCGACAAGACGGAAGCCACCAAGACACTGACCCGGTTGCGGCGGCAGTGGTTTGCCAAGCGCAAATCGATCGTCGCGATCCTACGCGAAGTTGTGACCAACGAACCGGTCCCGCTCGTCGACAGCGATGCCGACAACAAGGCGCTCGACGCCGACGAAGCACTTCAGGCGTTGGGCGGCGATCATGTCGGCTTCGGCTATCTCACCACTACCGTGACGGTATGGGACGAGGATCACCAAGCCGCCGCGGAGAAACTTCGCGCGGTCGAGCGCATCGTCAACGGACTCGGCTTCACCACAATCCGTGAAAGCGTCAATGCGGTCGAGGCGTGGCTCGGCTCGTTGCCCGGCCATGTCTATGCCAACATTCGCCAGCCGCTCATTCATACATTGAACCTTGCCCATCTCATGCCGCTATCGTCGGTTTGGGCCGGTCCGGCGACAAACGAGCATCTCGCGAAAGTCACCCGGATGGAGGCACCGTCGCTTCTTGTTGCCGAGACCAGCGGGGCGACCCCGTTTCGGCTTTCCACCCATGTCGACGATGTCGGTCACATGCTGATCGTCGGTCCAACTGGTGCCGGCAAGTCGGTTCTGCTTGCCCTCATCGCTCTGCAGTTCCGCCGCTATGCCGGCGCACAGGTTTATGTCTTCGACAAGGGCAACTCGGCCCGCGCGGCGACACTCGCCACGGGTGGAGAGCACCATGCGCTTGGTGCGGACGGTGCGCTTGCCTTCCAACCGCTGCGCAATGTCAACGACCAGGCTGTCCGCAGCTGGGCAGCCGAATGGATCGCCGGCCTCATCGCCCATGAGAATGTCACCGTCACGCCGGAGGTGAAGGAGGCGATCTGGTCGGCCCTCACCAGCCTTGCCACCGCGCCGGCGCAGGAACGCACGCTCACTGGGTTGTCGGTCCTGCTTCAGTCCAATGCGCTGAAATCCGCGTTGATGCCGTACACGCTCGATGGCCCGTTCGGGCGTCTGCTCGACGCCGATGACGATCGGCTGGCCTTGTCGGATGTGCAGTGCTTCGAGACCGAAGAGCTGATGCACAGCCAAGGCGCTGTGCTGCCGGTGCTCACCTATCTCTTCCATCGTCTCGAGGAGCGGTTCGACGGACGGCCGACGCTGCTGATGCTCGACGAGGCGTGGGTCTATCTCGACAACCCTCTCTTTGCCGCCCGCATCCGTGAATGGCTGAAGGTGCTGCGAAAGAAGAACGTGTCGGTCATCTTCGCCACGCAGTCGCTGGCTGACATTGCTGGCTCAACAATCGCGCCGGCGATTATCGAGAGCTGCCCCCAGCGCATTTTTCTTCCCAATGACCGTGCCGTGGAACCGCAGGCGCGGGTGGCCTATGAGCGATTTGGTCTGAACGAGCGGCAGATAGAACTGGTCGCCCGTGCGACGCCGAAGAGGCAATACTATCTGCAGTCGCGTCGCGGCAACCGGCTCTTCGAGCTCGGGCTCGGCCCGATCACGCTTGCGCTTTGCGGAGCCTCCGACCCGGCCACGCAGACCCTGATCGACAGGGTCCTGTCGGAGCACGGACAGGACAGCTTTGCCGCCCGGTTCCTGGGTGCGCGCGGCCTCGATTGGGCTGCCGAGCTTCTCCAGCAATTCCCTCAACCAGACAAGGAGCAATCGTCATGATGCGGCGCCGCCTTCTCACCAGCCTGATCACCGTTTCCCTAATCGCAAAACCGATGGCCGACTACGTCCAGCCGGCCCACGCCCTAATCGTGTTCGATCCGTCGAATTATGCGCAGAACGTGCTGACAGCGGCACGTTCCCTGGAGCAGATAAACAACCAGATCCAGTCGCTTCAGAACCAGGCGACCATGCTGCAGAACATGGCGCGCAACCTTCAGCGCCTGGATTTCTCTTCCGTGGGCCAGCTCACAGGTTCGCTCCAACGGATCGACGGCCTGATGACCCAGGCCAGCGGCCTGAGCTTCGATCTCGACAAGCTTCAGAACCAGTGGCGTGTGCAATATCCGGAAAGCTACGACGCCACAATCGAGGTCAGCGATGTGGCGAGCGCCGCGCGCGAGCGCTGGCAAAACGCCATGCAGGCGTTCCGCCAAACCATGAGTGCGCAGTCGCAGATCGTGGAGAACGTGCGGGCCGACGGCGACCTGCTTACCGACCTCGTCAACCGCAGTCAGGGCGCGGCAGGTGCCCTTGAGGCAAGCCAGGCCACCAATCAGCTGATCGCGCTTTCGACCAAGCAGCAGATGCAGATCCAGACGCTGCTCGCGACCCAGTTCCGGGCTGAAGCCGAAGATGCTGCCCGCAAGGCGCAGTCCGAGGAAGCCGCCCGCGAGACGACGAAGCGTTTCCTGGGCACCGGTACGGCCTATCCCGGCAACTGATCAGCAGTTCTTCAAGACAACGAGGAAGGCGGCGACATGAATGACCTCGGCGTCATCGATCGCTTCATGGAGACTTTTACCCGCTATATTGATAGCGGGTTCGGTCTGCTTTCCGGCGACGTCGCCTTTCTCACCACCATCCTGATCGGCATCGACATCACGCTGGCAGGCCTGGTCTGGGCGTTCGGCGGCGAGCCCAATGTTCTTGGCCGGCTTGTCCGAAAAGTGCTCTATGTCGGCGCCTTCGCCTTCATCCTGAACAATTTTAAGAACCTCGCCGACATCATCTACCATTCCTTTGCCGGGCTCGGCATCAACGCATCGGCCGGCAATCTGTCCGCCGACAGTCTCCTGCGGCCAGGCCGCATTGCCGCGGCCGGCTTCGAGGGCGCCTGGCCGCTGCTCAATCAAGCGAGCCAGCTAGTCGGCTTCCCCGAGATCTTTGGCAACGCGCTGACCATCTTCGTGCTGCTTCTCGCCTGGTTCCTGGTCCTCATCGCCTTCTTCATTCTTTCAATTCAGCTCTTCATCACCATCCTGGAGTTCAAACTCACCACATTGGCCGGTTTTGTTCTAGTGCCTTTCGCGCTCTGGAACCGCTCGGCGTTTCTGGCCGAGCGCGTGCTCGGCAATGTGATCTCGTCGGGCATTAAGGTGATGGTGCTTGCTGTCATCGTCGGCATCGGCTCCACGCTCTTCGGCGAGTTCGCTTCCGCGCTGCAAGGCAAGGAGCCGGACTTGGCCGCGGCCATGTCACAGGTACTGGGCGCGTTGGCGCTGCTTGGGCTCGGCATTTTCGGGCCGGGAATTGCCTCGGGTCTTGTCTCGGGCGCGCCGCAGCTTGGCGCGGGAGCCGCACTCGGAACCACCGCGGCGGCCGCCGGATCAACGCTCGTTGCCGGAGGTGCGGCGCTTGCCGGCGCGCGCATGGCAACCGGCGGCGGTCTCGCCGCCGTTCGAGCCGGCACGGCCATGGGATCGGCTGCTTCCACAGCTTGGCAGATGGGGCGTGCAACATCGCCCGAGTCCGGCCTCTCCGGCGTAGCTGCTGGACTGCAAGGCGTTGCCGGCGCAGCTGCCGGCGCCGCGATGCGGGGAATGCGATCTGCAACAGAACCATTCCGGCGCAGCGCCGATGCCAGCCGCGATGCCGCCTGGACCGCGGCGGGCGGCACGCCGACCGCATCAATGACCGGAAACCCTGCCGCGTCAGGTGCCAATGCCGCGCCGGCGTGGGCGAGGCGCTTGCGTTCCGAACAGACCGCGCGCGCCCATCGCCACGCCGCCACGCAGGCCGTCCGTGATGGCGATCAGGGTGGAAGCGGCGCCAACCCCTCTCTCAATGACAAGGAAGACTAGATGCTCTTCAAGCGACCTGTTCAACGCTACGGGAAGACGCCCCACCCCGTCACACCATACCAGAAGGCCGCCCAACTTTGGGACGAGCGCATCGGCACAGCGCGCGTGCAGGCAAGGAACTGGCGCCTGATGGCCTTCGGCTGCCTCGCTCTGGCCACCGGGCTCTGTGGTGGACTCTTGTGGCAGTCGATGCAGGGCCGCGTCGTGCCCTATGTCGTCGAGGTAGATCGTTTCGGCGAGGCGCGCGCCGTCGCCCCAGCAATCCGGGACTACGAGCCCACCGATGCCCAGATCGCCTGGCATCTCGGCCGCTTCATCCAGAATGTCCGCTCTGTTTCCACCGATGCGGTGCTGGTGCGGCAGAATTGGCTCTCGGCCTACGACTTTGCCACCGACCGTGGAGCCCTCTTTCTCAACGAGTACGCTAAGGCCAACGACCCGTTCGGCAAGATCGGCACGCGCAGCGTCTCGGTGCAGGTGACGAGCGTGGTTCGAGCGTCCGACAGCTCCTTTCAAGTCAAATGGACCGAGCAGGTCTTTGAGCGCGGCAGCCTCGCCAGCACAACGCGTTGGACCGGGATCCTCACCATTGTGATCCGGCCGCCGAACAATACCGATCAGCTGCGCAAAAACCCGCTCGGCGTCTTCATCAATGCCATCGACTGGTCGCGCGAGCTCGACAGTGCAGCGCAGACTTCCGTTCCCCCAAAGGAGCCCGCCAATGATAAATAGACTCTCGTCGCTCCGCACTGCGCTAATCCTCTCGGCGTTGGCTGCGGTCATCTCCGCCTGTGCCTCGAAGCCGGTGCCGCCGCCGCAGATTTCCTATGACCATGCTGACTTCAAGCCGGCGGCGATTGAGAAGGCGCCGGAGAAGCCCGTCAAAGTCGTGGAATTGCCGAAACCGCTGCCGCTGCCCGGCCAGTTGCAGCCCGAGCCGGGCAAGGCTGCTGAAGACGAGCGCTCGCCTGAAGAACGTGTCGCCGATGCCAACAAGGCGGCGACGCAGCAACCCACCAAATATGGCTATGTGAATGCGGTGCAGGTTTACCCTTTTGCCGAAGGCGCGCTCTACCAGCTCTATGCCGCACCGGAGCGCGTCAGCGATATCGCTCTGCAGTCAGGCGAGAAACTCCAATCCGTGTCGGCCGGCGATACAGTGCGCTGGGTAATTGGCGACACCGTCAGTGGCTCCGGCGATGACCAGCGCACCCATGTGCTGGTGAAGCCCTTCGCGCCAGGACTTGCCACCAATCTGGTGATCACCACGGACCGGCGAAGCTATCACCTGCAGCTTCAAAGCACGGATAAGACCGCCATGGCGGCCATCTCCTGGACTTACAGCGAGGACCAGATCATCGCGCTACGCCGGCGCAATGCGCAGGCCGACGCCGCTATGCCAGTGGCGTCGAATGTGGCTCTCGAAAATATTCGCTTCCGCTATTCGATTACCGGCGACATGCCGCCCTGGAGGCCGACGCGCGCGTTCGATGATGGCAGCAAGGTCTACATCGAGTTCCCGCGCCGCATCGATCAGGGCGAGGCCCCGCCGCTCTTCATCGTCGGTGCTGACGGGGACAACCAGCTCGTCAACTACCGCATACGGGGCAACTATTACATCGTCGATCGCCTCTTCGCCGCGGCCGAACTGCGCCTCGGCGCCAAGCAGCAGCAGGTGGTGCGCATCACGAGGACCGACGGCAGGCAAGCGCCGCGGCGGATATTGCTCTTTTCGCGTTCCAGCAGGTGAGGGACGGCCCATGA
The DNA here is from genome assembly GCF_040323975.1 of Mesorhizobium sp. M0019. Lineage (NCBI taxonomy): Bacteria > Pseudomonadati > Pseudomonadota > Alphaproteobacteria > Hyphomicrobiales > Phyllobacteriaceae > Mesorhizobium > Mesorhizobium sp. M0019. The sequence goes on from NZ_JAMYVK010000031.1 coordinate 44,947, forward strand.
CGGATACTTCCCGCTCCGATGCTCCACCGAAACTCGATCCAGAACAGCTGCAGCTGCGGGCCTCGCCTCGCCGCGCTGTGCGCTTCAAGCGCGGCATTATTGTCGCCATTGCTGCTGTTGGTTCCGGGACCGTTCTAGGCGTCACCATGATGGCGCTGCAGGGACCGGCGCTGCGCATCAAAGAGCAGGCTGAAGAGCTTTACAACACTGAGCGGAAGCCAACCGCGGAGGCAATTGAAAGGCTGCCTAAGGACTATTCCGGGATCAAGCCCAAGCCTCCGGTGCTTGGACCACCGCTGCCCGGCGACCTCGGCCGCCCCATCCTTGAGCACCAACGCCAGCTGGGCATCGCGCCGGGCCAGGAGGTTTCGGCGGAGGAGCAGCGCCTTGCACAGCAGGCGATCGAGGCGCGCGAATCGCAAGTCTTCTTCCGGATCGAAAATCGACCCCGGCAAGCGGATGCCGCCGGCAACGGGCAGGGCGGGCGTCCACCCTTTGATGGAACGGCTCCACAATCCGATGCCGCACGCGATTCAGCTTCCGTTGCACCGGCCGAGGGCGACCAAAACAATCAACAGCGCAAGCTCGATTTTGTCAGCCAGCGGAACACAAGTGGAATCTACAATCTGCATGCACTGCAGACGCCGGCTTCGCCGTATCAGCTGATGGCCGGCAGCGTCATCGCAGCGAGCCTGATCACTGGCATCAATTCCGACTTGCCCGGCCTCATCGTCGCACAGGTCACCGAGAATGTGCACGACACAGTCACCGGCAGCACCTTGCTCATTCCGCAAGGCTCTCGCCTGATTGGCACCTATGACAGCGTTGTTGCCTTTGGACAAAGGCGCGCGCTGCTGGTCTGGCAACGGATACTGCTGCCCGACGGCTCTTCGATCGAAATCGACAATCTGCCGGCGACGGACACCGCCGGCTATGCCGGGCTTGAGGACAAGGTGGATTTCCACACCTGGCAGCTGATGAAAGGCGTTGCGCTGGCCACGTTGCTGGGGGTCGGCACGGAGCTGAGCCTCGGGCAAGACGAAAGCGACCTGGTCAAAGCAATCCGCGAATCCGCTCAGCAGAACGTTAGTCAAGCTGGCCAGCGCATCACCGAGAAGAACCTCAATATTCAGCCCACGATCACCGTCCGCCCTGGTTGGCCACTGCGCGTCATCGTGCACAAGGATCTTGTGCTACGGCCGTACCCGAATTGACTGGAGTCATCATGACCAATCTGAAACTCCGCAAACTTCCGGATCGGACACCTTCGAAGATCACCATAAGCGTAAGTGCAGACCTGAACCAAGCACTGAAGGACTATGCGGCCCTTTATCGTCAGACCTATGGCGAGTCCGAATCGGTAGCGGAACTGATCCCGTTCATGCTGGCGGAGTTCCTGGAGAGCGATCGAGCGTTTGCCAAGGCCAGAAAGGAAGGGCTGCCTGTCGTCGACAAGTCAGAGAAATCCCGGCGGAAGGCAATTTCAGGGTCCGAATAAGTGACAGCGACCAGTGAATCCGAGGGGGCACCTTTCTAGGCGGGCAAATGCATTGAAGCAATTTGCCGGCGGCAAGCCGAAACATAGGGCACAAAAGACGAGCTGATCTGCCCCGAACCAATGCCGGCTCTGCGCCGCAGAACAGCCATTCGAGATCGTTCGTACTGACGCCGGAAGCGGACATGTCCATGACCGAATGAGCATACGCAGGTGTGCCGCGACTCTATTGGCGCGCGCTCGTTTGACTGGAGTTGAGCCGGACGTCGGGAAGCGGTTCGTATTGACCTTCTGAATCGCGTTGTAGTGTCTGCACCTCGCATTCTCTATCGCAAATAGCCTGCGGGCGGATACTTCCAGCCATCTTGCTTACCCTCGCCAAGCAGACGCCGCCCCTTCATGCCTTCGATGTTATCGATCTCGAAGAACGATATCGTGGCTTGGGGCTGACCGTGGGTGTGGAACACCTGTCGCTCATAGGCTCCCCCCTTGGGGACATGGGCGTTGCTTCCTCCATAGGCTCCGTTGTTTGCGATCAGGACGAGCTGGTACATATGATAGTGCAGCGCCTGCGCCATCTGATCGAAGGTGCCCACATCGAGATTCAGCGCCGGGATCGCGAAAACGTCTGACCGGTCGCGAAGATCACTTGCTAATCTCAGATCGGTTGCATCGTAGCAGATGGACGCTGTGAGCCACAGCGGATCACTGGCCGGATTATTTGACCATTCGTACCCGACCAGCCATTGGCACGGCCGGAATCCAGTTACCAATTCAACTGGCGAATTGAACGGCAGCTCCATCGGAGAAAGGTGCTGCTTCCCTTGCCGCCTGATGATGGTCTGCAGGCCCTGACCCTCCACCATTCTCGGTATGATCCACAGAGCGGAATTGATCAGCGGCTGGCCAGGAACGACGCGTTCGTAGACCATTCCGGCCAAAATAGCGGTCTTGAACGCTCGAGCGAACGGAATGAGGTGAGTGGCCACATCATCCGGATGTACCGACAGCTCTGGTAGGATCAGCCAGTCCAGGCGCTTGTTCGCTGGTTTGTGGGTTTCGCGCAGGTCCAGCATTTTTTCCACTGCGGCCAGTGCCGTCGACAGATGCCTCCGGTGTTTCCGCCGAACAGCGCGCGAGCGCATTTCGAGATCGGCCGTTGAGAAATCATTCTTCTCGGGCATGATCGATTGGACGACGCATGCCCTGAGCGGCCGACCCTTAAGTGCCGTACCCGGGATCGGCGCATTCACCTTGAGCATAAGCGTGCCCGTTGCCGAGCCGACTGCGGCGTAGGCGTTGGTCAGCGCGGCGCGGATCCGAGATGCTGTCTCACCAAGAGAAAGCTGATCCGCCTCGGACTTGCTGGTGCGGCAGCCCGGCCAGATCAGAAGGTCGAACAGAAGATCCTGTGTGAATTGAGATATTGGAAGCCAGTCGTCGCCGAACGCCTCGTGTCCATTGTAGAACCCGTACTGCCTCTGGAACCAATGCCCCCTTGTGGGTCGATAGACGGGCTCTGCTTCCCTCCACGACGAAGGCCGAACTGGAAGGCTGAAATCTATCCTAGCCGTCAAAATGAAGCGCATCAGATAACCGAGCTGAAACCTCCAGCGTTGGGAGTCCGGGGCCCATGAGGGAGCCGTGTAGATCGACCTGTAGGCTTGGGTGATCTGAGCGGATCTGAAGACTACCTGATCCACACGGACATATTTCCCGACATCACTCACCGCGATCTGCGTTGTGGAGGGCGTTACGACATCCGGCACGTTTCCCTGCGCGATATGCTCGATGAACTTCTCGGCGAAGCTCAGAACGCCTATCTCGTTTCGCAGCGGATTCAGCGGTCCCTTGTCCTGAACGTACGACTGCAAGGAATGCATGTCGGGCGAACTCGACCACTCGATGGCCCCCAAATCCTCGGCGATTCCCGCTGGCATGGTGAATTGCCGGTCGACGGTGCGGAACAGGTCCCGAGCGAATTCGATGTCCCGGGCAGCAATCTCAGCAAACCTATCCGGAGTCAGCGTCCTTCCGACCAGTTCCACAGCCTGTCCTTTGCCCAAGAAAGACCGACGGATGACGACTGCGAGTATCGCATATTCCCGTTCCGACGATGGTTCTCGTCTTCCCGTCAAGAAGGAGAGGAGCCTCCAATATTGTCGATTGGTCTTCAGAAGTTTGGGCGGACGTATCGACTGAGGGTTATGTACGGCAATGTAGAGGAGAGCCTGCTGGGTGAGGTACCATGGTACCTGCGTCGCTTCGCCGTTGGCCACCCGGATTGCGGACTTCAGGAGAAATGACCGGTATCCAGCGACATCAACCGAAGCCGGAAGGCATTCGAGATCATCGACGAAGCCGGTCTCCGTGGCTCCAGCACGAAAGATCTCCGCGAGGCAGTAATAGGCGATCCGACGGCTGCCGGCCGTCTTGATAAGCCCGTCCAGATAGGGATCGATGAGCTTTAGCACCTCGGCCAACATCTCGGGAGAGGGCCAAAGGTCCAGGGCGACACGAAGCAGTCGCACATTGGATGGATCGGAAATCCACCGCTCAACGAGGATCAGTGCGAAAGCGTGCGCTTCATCGTCCAGTTCCGCCTGCGAAAGCCGGGTACGCCGGAACGTCTCTTCGCCGAACTCGGGGAGATCCATGAAGGGGCGATCGTCGAGGAGCGGTCTGAGAGAACGGAAGGTCTTTCTAAAGCGACCCGCGGCGAACCTGCCGATCGTCTCGTCCTTGACGTCAGGCACTGCCCTCAGGCTAGCAGGGCCCGACGCCCGCTCGGTGTCATTGAGATTCAGTTGGGACCTGACCAGCGCTTCGATCGCCTGTATTACTTCTTCACCGCCGCTTGCGTCGAACCCGCCGGAGATTGCAGTCTGAATGCGCTCCATCTTTCGGGACTGGCGAACGAGAGGCGTCTGCTCGCCGCCCACCGAGGCCGTGGAGGTCTTTTCGGGAGCGAGTTCCAGGGCTGGACTGGTGTTCGTGAGCGTTTCCTGCAGCCAGGCAAAAACGCGTGTCTGAGCCTCTGCTTGCGAAACTCCAGGCGCCACGGTGATGGTTAGCCTAATGTCGTCGACGTACCGACATGCGTCCTGGAGCCAGACTCCGTTGGCTATCTCCCGCCCAAGCTGGCCCAGCACGGTCTGGTCGAAAGCCAGAAGCACTATGTTCGAGAAGAATCCGGCTGCCACTAGCCCCTGAGGAAGGGAGACGCCGTCGAACTCTGGTATCGAGGCACCCTGCTTGTAGCTTTCGAACCGGCGCTGATCGGCGCCGCCCCAAGACCAATTGAGCACTTGGCTGGCAAGATCGAAGAACCCCCCGTCGTCGTCGGGAGCCTGCAGCGTCCGAATCTTGGAGTTTAGAAGTTCGGGCGTCACCCGATCATAGAACTGCTTCAGGTCGGTCTGGACGATCAGGATTCGATCCTCGTCAACGAGGGTTGCCGCAACCAATTCTGGCCGGTGGAGAAAGGACCGGTAATCCTGAAAATAAGCGCGATAGAGCTTGGAGGAGCCCCAACGATGGACCAGGCGGTCACCTGCCTCCGCGCGATCGCAGAATAGCCGATTGCCGTAGGACATCACTGACCGTCGGACTGCGGGGGATCCGACGTTCCCACGAGGGTCTCCTTGCGCGGTTTCAGCCCGTTCGCTCAGGCAAAGGAGAAGCGCCGTCGCGGCAACCTGGTCGGCTAGCGAGACGTGGGCGAGCGGCCGCGTCTTCGTTGGTCCGGATCGAGTGGGTTTCCAGAGCCCCTGGGCGTCGAGCTGCCAGCGCTGGCTCTTAGGAGCGGGAACGAGTTTCAGCTCGTCGGTTTCGTAATGTCCCGATCGGAGACGCCTCGATAGTCGGGATATGAAATTCGGAAGGTCCGCGGCGGCCCGGTCGAGCTCTAGGGTGTCGGAGAACCAGTTGTGATAGCGGATGTAGCCAGCCGCCTTTTTCCAAGCCTGAACGAGGACATATTCCTGAGATATCTGATCGAGTGTCGGAAAAAGCCGCTGCACTTTCTCACCTGTTTCACGCGCCGCGCGTCTTGGCACGAAGCTCCAATGGTCGGGCCAGTATTTACTTCAGCACCTGTCAGCGCTCTTGGAATTGATATCCCATGGGCCAAAGACAGACCTAGATGTAGTACTTGAATGGTAGCGGCGGTGTGTTGTCGGTTGGCCCGGCTGTCAAAATTTCACCGACTAAGTCCGCAAACCGCAGTGTCACCGGGAGTCCATCCGAGAATCCGGCATTGTTGAAGTTTAGCTTGGTTAGCGCCAGAAGGTCGGCGAGAACGCGTTCAATATCAGCCTCGCCGCGAACGATGTCCACGGTGAGCGGGTTGGGCACCTCCCGGCCGGGATAGGTGTTGAGACGAGGTGTGAATCCGGCGCTCCAAAGATAGGCCTTTCGGGTCCCTGCAATCATGGCCGTCCCCCGCAATACGGGACGGTCACCAAAGCGAAACAGTTTGATCTCGGTCTGCCTCTTGATGCGCACGCCGACGAGTTTGGTGCCTTCCGGCACCGTGCTTGCAAAGCCGGACCACTCATCGTCGCCGAAGGCTGCCTGGCCGTGGATGAAAAGCTCTGCGGGCGGATTACCGTGCATCTCTTTGTAAGCCTTGACGACCATATCCATGAGTTCGGCTGCTTTCGCCTTCGAGAGCTGGTACTGGTCGTTGGTCTGTGAATACCAAGGGCCCACCGCGCCTTTGAAAACGACGCCATCCCCACTGGCAAGGAACATCTGAGCGCCGCAACAGGCATTGTCGCGCCCTTTGGCATTTTCGATCAGCTTGTAGAGCAGTCCGACATAACAGACATCTTCGCGCACATCGGCGATACGCCACGGCCGCCCGCCGGACTTGTAGAAGCTCGTCGTGGTGAGATTCCATGCGACCGAAGCGGGATCCTGCAACGATCGCCGGCTGTCTTCTTCAGCGAGGAGCGGCGCGAGCGTCGTCTCGCGAACCACTTGGATCACCTGTTTTGTATCGAGGAGCCGCGCCTTCAACTGGTTGTGAAAATTGAGCTCGTACTCATAGATTGCAGCGGCCTCGACCTCTTCGGGAAAGAGGGAACCTTCACGAAGGATCCTTTGCGCTACACGCTTACCTAGCCCTCCCTTTGCGGGCTCGCGAATATCGCGTGGTACACTCGATTGCGGCCGCCCGTAACGGAAGACTTCCTCGGGAACGATCGCGTACCATAGCTGCGGCCGTGCTTCTTCTTCCCGCATGTAGCGGCGCAGGGCTTCTTCATACAGGTCAACCGCCTTATAGATCGCCTCATGGCGGTCAGCGCCGCGTATCCGGCGGCTGAGTTCTGCGCCGTCGATCTGGCAAAAGGCGAAGGGCTTGGCGGGCCAAGGAATGCCGAAGACGGCCTGAAAACCTGGCCACATCATCTTGTTCTCGGGTTTCCCTTTTTCCGCTTCGGCAATCGTCGCCTGGATCGACTGGACCCAGCTTTCATAGATCGCCGTCGCCCGAGTGGTGCCGATGATGCCGATATCCATGCGTGCCGGATTCTGGTTGGAGGCCGGCGGGCCGAACAGGAACAGGCCATCTTTCGGATGTTCCGCTTTCTGGCCAAAACCGAATGCCAGCTGCGGCTCGTCAATATGGACCAGACGCCACCCTTTCATTCCGCCGCCTCCGATGCATCCTCGTCGGCCTCCTCAAGTAAGAAGTCGTCATCACCGTACTCGTCAATTTCCGACTCGGCGGGGTCTTCTGCATCCTCCGGTTCCAACAGCGCCAGATCGTCCGACATCCGGCGCGCGGCCGGCAGCTCAAGCAGGGACCCGTTCAGGACCAACCCCTGAGCGCCAAGGCTGATGGGGATGTTCTGACCGTCAGCGACAAGGAACGCGCAGAAAGCCTGCTGCAATTGCCGCCAGTGCTTGTTCCACCAGTTCATGCAGAACCGCCGACGGATCGCCGACGTCTTCTTTGCATCGGCGATGGCAGCGAGGCCTTCTTCGGAAAAGCAGATATAGGGCTTGAAGCGCACGAATGGCGTTTCGCCCAGTGTGAGGTTGACCTTCATGGCTAGATGCCAGAACACCTTATGTCGCTCGCTCCGGCCGACGACATTTTTCCTCGCGGCTTTACCCGACGCGGCCAGATACGCGACCTTGTCGTTCGTGACCAAACCTTTGGGGAAATAATATGCGGCGCCGGACGACGTTTCGTAACGTTTGAGCCCGCGGCTAACGAGATGGCTTTCAACATGCTCGCGCAGAAGATGGGTGGCGATATTTCGCGCGTCCGCAGCGCGCGGTGAAGTGACAGCCGCCGTCTTGCCTGACAGAAAATCTGCCAGCGGCACCTGTGCCCGGAACAAGAGCGTGTTGGACGGCGGCATGCTGGATTGCAGGCTGGCCAGGTCGAGAAAAGATATGATTAGCCTGTGGAAAGGCCGATGCGGCAGCCCCGCACCCTGCAACGCCTTCCTGATCACATCTTCGGAACCCGCATACTCGTAGAAATTCACGGAACTCGGCAGCGCCGCGATGGGCAACCAGTTAGTCAGGACCCGTTCTTCGGCCTCTTCGACGAAAACGGCTTTGCTGGTAAAACCGTCTCGCCAGGCCTCGAATTCGGCGGTGCGATCGTTCTGATTCCGCGGAACGTTGGCCGCCTCAAGAGTATCCAGCAGCTCGATAAATCGGGCGCCCCAATCGCGCGAAAAGTCGATTGCGTTGAGCTGGTGGACCTGGATCGGAAATTCGCCGAACGGGACATCATCTACCCGCACCGGAATGATGAAATCTGGATCGCGCAAGGATTTCTTGAGAGCATCCGCGACCGAGAGCTCGTTGCGGACTCCCGATCGCGCTGGGTCTACGCTCTGGCGGGAAACGACGAAGATGACTTTGATTGCCCGCTGGCGCAGTGCCTCTTCGATCGTGACCCAGAAAGGGGTCCCTCCCTTCAATTCGAACAGGTCTGCCCAGACGCGATATCCATGCCCGCTCAGCCGCGCGCCGAGCCACCTGACGAACATATTGTCGTCAGGAGTCGCATGGCTGATAAAAACCGTATCCCGTATCATCCCGCTCCCACGTTCCTCAATTATTATCTAAGATTCTTGCTACGAGTTTGTCGAAGAAAAACGCTCAGTAGCAGTTATCCACATCCTTGTTTTTGTTTTGTTCCTAGGCTCTCATTCGGAGATGACTGCAATCGATACGAGTCCCGCGCTGGCGTAGGTATGCCTGCTTTTACGGAAGCTCCCAAAAGGCGACAATGAAGTTGGGAGGCGAACGTCAAACTATCGCATATCGAAGCCAGCACCGGACAGTCCGCTCACGGGCCCCATTTTGACATTCAGTCAGACGGTCCCGCAATGCGCCGACGACAATGGAAGAACATTCCTGCCGCTAACCCAAAGGTTATCGTGGAATTTTGCTAGCCACTTTCTTTGACAAGCGGCTTGGTTTCAATCGCTCCTTGAGGATAGGTTCTTCGCTTCAACTTTAGTTGGCGACGCTCTTGATGCCAGATGCGACCGCTGCGTTATCAGCGGATTGGGTTATGCTGTTGAAAAGGACACACGCACTTTCTTTTTTGCGGAAATTGAACCCTAAGCAGGATTTGTCGTTTGCACATTGCAGTATGCAGTCTGGATATCGGAGCGGAGAGGTCCAATAGGCGTTGCCAGAAATTTCCGTTTTTGTGGCGAACACCAAATTCGAGTAGCGCAAATTGCTCTCGACCACTTTTTTTGCGGCCATGATCGACTCTTCGCTTTTGACCAGTAGCGATGCGTCCCCTTTCATGAAACAAGCTCGAAATTTTGTGTTATAAGTAACCGCTAGACACCTGAAGTCGGTGTCGCAGGCGGTTTGACACTGCTCAGAACTCACGTTCCTAATTGGCATATCCGGCAGGTCGTTTCCGATCGCGTCCCACCCGGACACGACAACAAATCCACTATCTGGATCGACCTCTGTCGCAGGAGTTTCCGCGGGGACAGTTGCGGCCTGCTCTCGTGACGAGTCAGGAATGATGTCTGAAGACGCAAATGTGCGACCATCCAGCCACGCGCATCTTGTTGCAAGATCGACGGCGGATGAATCATTAAGGCCGACCAACTGAAGCGTCTGAGCAGCAGCGCCAGGCCCGGCTGGTGGCGCTGTCGGTGCAGAACGAGCTGCCAATGATACATTTACGTCTACGCCGTTCACACTCCGCCGAGAGTAACACCACGCTCGGTCCCAGGTTTGGTCGTTCTCATCCTTGAAGTGGTGACCTGTGATTAACTCCCAAGTGGTGCCTTGGAACTCGACGTTCTTGGTGGCGAACTTGTTGAAGTCGACGGTCACCACGTCAGGCTTGGTAGGGACGTCAGCCTGGGGCGCCTGCTCCTGAGTTGGCTTTGGAGTTGGAACAGGAATAGGCGGCTCATCTTTTGGGGAGGTGAGATCGCTTGGCTGCTCTATGGTCGGCAAAGCCGCCGGCTCCGGCAAGGTTTTGTCCCATAGACCAAGATTGATGCCTAGCCCAATCCCGACCGCCGCCACTGCAATGGCTCCGCCAGTCGCCATTCGGCGAAAGGCGGTCGCTCGGGCTGTCTTCTCTTGGGCCGCGGCTTGAGCCTGCAAGGTTGGAATCGCTGACCTTTTGACGGCGAGATCGACGGCTTGCTCAAGCAGGGTGGTATTATGCCGGACGAGCACTTTTGCGACCCTTCATTGATACCGTCACGAGGTCTGAGACCTCAGGCGGCAAATCCTGGTCGAGGGCCTTGCGAAGGACTTCGGGATCATCGGTGAAGAGCGGAACATAGAGGATCTCTTTGACCACCTTTTCCACAGGCACCTCAACCCGCTTCTCAACCTCTTTCTCGACCATAACTTCGACTGGTACCTTAATCGTTCGAATTCGGCGCCACCGCCAACTCAGAAGCATTCTGCGGAGCAGCCTGGAAGTCTTGCTGTCTGAATTGTCCTCTTCTCGGGCGGCAATGCGCTGGAGCGCTAGAGCGACCATTGCCGTAATTGGTCCCGCGAGCGCGGCGATGAGCGCGAGCGAGCCGAACCAAATCACAGAGATTATTCCGGCCTGTGCCTCAGTCACCAGTTCAGGTTTGCTGCCGTACCACCGTGAGGCAATACGGCGGACCTGATCTGTCCGCGCCATTGGGATCCGCTCCTTGGCCAAGGCGCTGAGGGCTTTGGCAATCTGGTCCTGTCTGACCTGGTTTTGCGCCGAGGTGTTTGCCTTGTTGGCTTCTGCCGCCTGGGCATCTGCGAGCCGTTTGCCCGCTTCATCCAATCGACGCTGCCAAGCCGCGGCATCACTATCGCGCGTTTGCTCCAGAGACGAACGCCTATCGACAAGCTTCTGCCTCTGGTCAGTAGTCATAGGAGGGCTATTTGCCCGCAAACGATCGAAATTTTCGCGCAGCGCAGCAATCTCTTGATCGAGCGGCTCAATCCGAGTGTCGAACTTGGTGATAATTTTCGTGCGGGGGTTGGCAAGTTTAGCCACTTCCGATTCTAGCCTGCGTGCCGAGTCGCTGTCGCCTGAATCGCGCGCCATCTTGATACGTTCAACAAAGCTGTCGCGTTGGCGCTCAAACTGATCGACAGCGTCTTTAACTTCGCGATCACGCTGTTGAATCAGCGCCGATCGAACAGCATTTTTCTCATCCACTTGATCGCGAACACGCGAGGCCTCTGGAGTAAGGGCTGTCGTTCCCTCCAATTCCGCATTGGCCTCGGCAATTTGCGACTGAGAGGTCGCACGCGATTTTTCTGCAAGAGAGGTCAGCTGCTCAATTTCGGAACGGGCTTGATCGACCTGATCGGCTCTTCGACCAAGTTCGTCAGCAGAGGCGAGCTTTGTCGCTTCCTGCTCAAGGGCATCAATCTTGTTTACGAGCTCCTCATAACGCAGCTGACGCAATGCGCCTGCCCTCTCCATCCCCATAAAGACAGTTTCGAAAGTGATGCCTGCAAGAACCAGGAGGAAGACCAAGATTATGGGCTTCCAGAGCCAAGACGCGCTGAAAAGCAGTGTAGCTATCGGTATCTTGGTGAGCTCCGCGATTGCCACCATGAGAAAGGGTGCACTGGCGAGCGTCAAATCCATTGCAGTGACAGACTCGCTTGCAGAAAACGCTTGTACGCCTAATGCTACACCTGTCGTAAGACCAATCGCTGCGGCCGCAATCTCTAGGGCCCAGGCACCACGGTAGGTCCACTGGCCATAGCTTGCCAGCTTTTGACTCATCACAGTCTGCATTTTACTCGCCCCCCCGACAGGGCAACATCACGCCTTGATCGCCTGCCAGCATACATTTAACGGTTTTGAAAGTCTTAGTTAAGGCGTCTCTTCTCTCTATTGTCGCAATAACTTTTTCTGCCCTTCAGATATAGAATACCTCGTCAAAAAATGGGGTTAGCAGACCGCGTCGCCCATGCATGGTTTTCGTTGGATCGGTGTAAGCGGAAAGCCGAACAGGCCGTAGCGCGCTTACTCCGTTACATTTCAGCTAGCAGAGTGTTTCGCATGGGATCCCATCCTTGTCGCGATCGAGTTTTCCGCCCCATGAGCAGTTTTGCAGGTACCAGTTGGCTTCGTCGCAGGAACCGATCTGCTTGCACGTTCTCCGCGGCTCGCAAGAATAGCCGCTTTGCGCGACCAGCTTACGGCTGATGATGCCCAGCGGGCGACTCGACGGCGCCGCGCCGTCGGCGTGCGCAGCGCGCCATTCCCAGGGTGCCTGAAACGTCCCGGCCCACAGGCCGATCTTTGAGGCTTGGGCTTGCGCCTGCTGCCCCCCATAGGCGCCCTGGCTGTAGTGAGGCCAATCCAGCGCCTGGCCGTGCTTGACCATCCAGGCGGCCACGCCCGCGCCGTCGGCGCGCCGGCAATCGCCGACAAAGCGGTGGTAGCGGTCCCACGTCACGAATGTGCATTCGAGCGGCCTCGACGCGGCCAGGAAAGTGTCCAGCGCTTCGGCCGATCGCCGGCCGCAAGGATACTCGGCGCCATTCGCATCGCGGCACAGCTGCCGGCTCTCTGGCGCGTCGATGCCGTTGAAGCGGACGCGCTGGCCGTGGATTTCGATCGTATCGCCGTCAATGACGGAAGCGACACCGGTAAGCGAGGCGGGCGCCGCCCTTTGTGGGCTGGCCTTTGATGCATCGTCGCTACGTTGCGCGCCCGACGGCGCCAGGAAGGCGGCCACCGCCGCCGCTGCCGTAAGACCGAGCATTGCCGGCACGCTCGCAAGTTGGCGCCGCCACAGCTTGGCACCGGTGGGTCTCTGCCACCGATTGGATCGATATTTGCGGTATGGCCTGCTCATCCGCTACGCCGACCAGCCCGGCCATGCGCTGTCGACCATGGGCAGGCCGGCGCAATAGTAATCGTCAAGGAACCGCCCGGTGGACCGGTCGCGGCAGCGCCAGATAACGCTGTAGTTCTGGCCATAGAATTGGTCCCACGCGACGCCATAGGTTTGTGGTGGCGGTGGCCGGTAATATGTTCCGCCTCCATAGCCGTTGTTGGCAGCGACACCCACAGCTGCGCCGCCGACAGCCGCGATCGCTATGCCTGTCGCGACAGCATTGTCGGTTTGCACAAGCCTGGTGCACCTCTCTGCTGTTGCGCCCCTGCGCACTAGAAGGGCCGCTACCCTGCTACGATACTGTTCGTCCGTGCTGCTGGCGAGAACGTGACATAGCGCAACGGTATTCATTGCCGTGAGATCGCTGTCCGACACGACAGCGCTCGTAGAGCAGCCGCTGACGCACAGGGCTGCACTTGCGATGAGTGCTCCAATTTTCATGTGAATCCCCCAAAACAAATATTGGGGCGAGTCCGACCTAGAAGTCCAGAGTTTTGTTTTTCACTTTGCTACGATTCACAGCATGCTGCGGCTAGCTGGCATCCACTGCAACCAAACCCTTCCGCCGGTCGTTGACTGATGCTGGGTTGATCTCAGCCACTCCAGAACTTGCCCGCTGGCTCAAAACCGGCGGGCTTTTTTTCCGCGACGCCGGAAGGCTGTATCTCGCCGCATGTTGTGGTACATCGGCACGCCGTCATCGGGCCGTGCCGTTGACCAAGGTGGTCCCTCCGCCATGGTCGGCCGGCGCAGCCTTGACCGTCCGCGCTGGCCATCCCAATCAAGCCCGCTGGCTTCGGTCGGCGGCTTTTTATTTGATGCCCGGCGCCGTCGGCTTGGATCTAGATCCAAGCCAGTGCCGGATTTGAAGGTAAGCTGCGGCGGTATGATCGCACTTCGCGCGGGACGGACCATTGGTGTGCAGCAAGAGCGCCGAGTTCATTCGGCCAAGATTCTGCACTAGGCCGAGGTAGGTGAAGGCAGATAGCTATCCGGTAATCGCTGAGATATTGGAGATAATGTTCCCCCATGGAGGTGTGTACCAGTATTATAAGTTTCCAAACTTCATGTACGAACGCCGTGGACGAGCTGCTGTGTGCGCTTGCCGTAAATCGCTTCCGCGAGTTCACAGTCGGAGGTTGGCTAGGACCCTAACGCGAGAGCTTCAACGGCCCCTTCGCGATGAACTCCTCAACGAGACGCAGTTCACGTCCCTGGCCCAGGCCCGCGCGAGGCTCAATGTATGGCGCGCCGATTACAACGGCGCGCGTCCGCACTCGCACATCGGATGGCAGACACCCAACGAATGTGCATCGACCTTCAACCCGCGACGGTCGCTCGCGCTGCGCAACGTGAAACGCTCCGCGCCAGCACCCGTCGCGTCCACCGGCCATCAGGGCAAATCCACCCCCGGAAACGAACTCACGACTGGATAAAATTTGGGGGAAACGTCAGGGCGGCCATAACTTTGCAGTCTTCAGACGCGAGGCGGCCTACAACAGCGCTGCCCACCATGCTTGTGGCCCGCGACCCACATGGCTTTTCCCTTCAGATCGTACATTATGCTTCCTTCATGATTACCGATGTCTGCATGACCTTGAGGTCTTCCCGCACCATTTCCGCGGCGAGCTCGCGCACGGATGTCTCATGCACCCAGCCGAGCTTCTCCTTCGCCTTGGTGGCATCGCCCAGGAGAAGATCGACTTCCGTGGGGCGGAAGTAGCGTGGGTCTACCTGGACTAGGCATCTGCCGGTCTCGACATCATAGCCCTTTTCGTCGACTCCCCCACCACGCCATTCGAGCTCGACGCCGACATCTTCGAAAACCCATTCGACGAATTGGCGGACAGGGGTCGTCTTGCCCGTCGCCAGCACGTAATCATCCGGTTGATCCTGCTGCATCATCATCCACATACCACGCACGTACTCACGCGCATGGCCCCAATCGCGTTGAGCATCGAGATTGCCGAGATAAAGCTTGTCCTGCTTGCCGAGGTAGATAGCAGCGGCGGCGCGGGTGATCTTGCGCGTCACAAAAGTTTCGCCGCGCAGTGGGCTTTCATGATTGAAGAGAATGCCGTTGGAAGCATGGATACCATAGGCCTCGCGATAGTTGACCACAATCCAGTAGGCGTAGAGCTTGGCGGCGGCGTAAGGGCTGCGCGGATAAAAGGGCGTTGTTTCGTTCTGCGGTACGGATTGCACGAGGCCGTAGAGCTCTGAAGTCGAGGCCTGATAGAAGCGGGTCTTGTCCTTCAGACCGAGGAGGCGGATCGCCTCAAGAAGTCGCAATGTTCCGATACCGTCGGCGTTTGCTGTGTATTCCGGCGTTTCGAACGACACCTGGACATGGCTCTGAGCGGCCAAGTTGTAAATCTCGTCTGGCTGGGATTCCTGAACTACTCGGATGAGATTAGTCGCATCAGTGAGGTCACCGTAATGCAAAATTAGGCGCGGATCGGGATCGTGCGGGTCTTGGTAGATGTCTTCGATGCGACCCGTGTTGAAGGAAGAGGAACGTCGCTTAATCCCATGAACGACGTAGCCTTTTTCCAGCAGAAGACGCGTGAGATAGGCACCATCCTGTCCCGTTATGCCCGTAACCAGAGCAACTTTCCTGTTCTCGCCCATTTTCTTCCTGCTCTATGGTAGTTGAAGTTTCGAATCTGGCTCGCCACACCGCCAGCAAACTGCGGCCCGCCTCATACCCTATGGTAGGATTTCGACAGATGCGGCGCGGAGCTCGTCATTGACAGTGTCAGCCAGCGAGCACACCTGCTCCTGCTTGGAGGCATAGCAAAACAGAGTCTCGCCGCTAACCTGCCTAAGTCGCACATGCGGCCTGAGTGCCGAACTCAGCTCACGGGGTGAGCGACATAGATTTCAATCACGTCGCACCCGATTTGCTCATCAATCAGCGAGTGAGGACGCACGTCCGTTCTCAAGCACGCAGGTCGGTTGCATAGCCGCTCCGCTTCTTCCACGAAGTGGGTGGCCAGTAGAATCGTCTTGCCCTGCGCCAACAGGGCACGTAGCCATTCCCAGATAAAATGGCGGGCATGTGGGTCCAAGCCGACAACTCCACCTTACCGCTCTCTTGCGCTAACCAAGTAATCTTAATCATTGCCTGCTTCAGCGTCTTCTAATGGAAATTGTTTTGATCAGTGAAATCGATTGTTTGGATGAGGTGCATCCATAAAATGGATTGTTTGACAGGGCAGCGCGGCACATCGGCGGCACAAAGTCGTGGGCGCGAGGTTTCGCTCCGCGCGAAGACAAAGTTCGTGGCAGTCGGGGGCTTTGGGCGAACCGCACATTTGAGACGGCGGCGAAAAGCCGGGTAGGGCATTACGTATTGACCTCCAAGGAATTTCGGGCGCGCTAGCCCGAAAACGGTAGCTGGGCTTCAACGATGGGGGGACGAGGCGACCATCAAACTGTGTTTCATACTGTAGGCGATCGCAGTGCGGCGAATTTGAACGGCCGCCTTTGCCAGCCCTCGCCATCGCATCCGGCTACAGGTGCCGAAGATCTTCTCGATCCGAGTACAAATTCTGTGGATCGGTTGGTTCCAGGCGTCGAGCTTTCGGCCTCGTCGCGCCCCCACAGCGGTTGCGACGATGCGCGGCCTTCCACCCTTGGCGCGCACCGCGTCGCCTAGATGATTGCCTCGGTAGGCGCTGTCGGCAAACACTTCGCCGGGATTGTCGGGCAGAGCATCAGGAACGGCGTTGCCGTCCTCGGTGTGGGCGCCGTGACGGCGATCTCCTCGACAAGGGCCGTATCGGCGTAGGCACCGAAATGGGCTTTGAAGCAATGAAACGCTGGTCGGCGCTTGTACTTGACCCAATGGCCCTCTTCATCATCTTCGCTGGCCGAGGCGATGATCGCCGCATCGACAGGCGTGCCGATCTTCACCTGGATCGCTGAACTGGCGGGTGATCTCGGCGAACAACAGGGTCATGAACCTCAAGGGCCTGTCGAAAACGGACGAGAGCGGGTTCGCACAGGTGTCGGCTCCGACACCGAGAACCCGCAGAACCGTCGGAACGATCCTCCACATGGCTGCAGACGCCAAAATTCCTCTCTCGGCCGTCGTCGCACAGCATCGCGTGCCAGTCGCTCAGTCCGGCCGGATCGAAAGCTATCCGGTCGACACGAGTTGCGCCATGTTGGCGCACTTGAAAGCGTCAGAGGGCGCCGTGTCGCATCTTTCGATGGGACCGGACGCCATGATGGCCATAAATGACGTGGATGGCCTGCGCCTGACATTCGACGGCTGGCGGGTCCTGCACATCCGTCCTTCAGGAAACGCCCGCAAATGACATGTTACGTTGAGGCAGTTAAGAATTGGACTTGAAAAAGGGACTTTGTGGACTGCCTCGAACGGCTGTTTCGCTTAGCAAAGCGCGGCCTCGCGTCAGCAGAGGCCCATCGTCAAGGAATGCCTTAGTATCCAACAGATGGATGGGCCACATCCATGCAATCAATTTTACAGATGTCGCCCGGCGCATTAGAGAACGCTGAATTTAACCGGAAGCGGGAGTACCCGGCGTCAAGATTTGCGAGCGTCACAGAGATAAGGATAGGCAGTGCAGAGGGAGCTCTTCTGCCCCACGCGCAGCCTCTACCAAATCGCCCGGCGTAACGGTCGACTAGTATCGATTAAGAGATCCCAAGCCAGATGCAACCTCGTCTCTGAAACGAAATTTCCGAAAATGCAGGTCAGTGGATTGGTAAAGCGCAGGTTCGTCGTCTCTCAGAGGCGTACGGGGTTCGGTGATTGTCTATGGTCGCTGGCGGCCGCTTGGCGCTACGCTCAGCGGTCGGGACGAACGCTAGCCGTCGACTGGCGCGGGTCCTGCTATCTCGACCAACCCTTCACAAATGCCTTTCCGGTGTTCTTCGAACCGATCAATGACATCGCTGGCGTACCGGCTATTTGCGACGACCGGATCAACGACTTTTCCTTCCCGGGTCCATTCTTCCCGGAGTGGTGGAATAGGCCAGCGATCGACTGCCTTTACCGCCCAGATGAGCAGATTTTCCAAGAGCGCGACGAGTTGGGCGAGCTCTTTCAGGCCGAACACGATGTCGAAGCGAACACAGTAGTGTGTGACGCTTGCTTGATGTGGCGCTGCGATGAGGATGCCGAGCGGCAGGTCTTCGAGAGTGTCAAGCCTCGGTCTGAAATTCAAACACGCATAAATGCCATTTACCAAGAATGTTTTGAGGGGCACAGCATCATCGGGGTTCATGTTCGACATGGTAACGGTGAAGACATCATGGACCATGCGCCCTACTGGGCCGATCCGGAGTTCGCCGTTCGACAAGTGTGCACTGCGGTTGATAAGGCTAAAGCGTTACCGCACCCCAAGCCTGTGCGGCTGTTCTTGTGCACGGACAGCGCGCAAATCCTGGATCACCTGTCGGCCAGGTTTCCCGATCTTCTCACCGTCCCCAAGCATTTCCGATCCGATCAAGACGGCCCCTTACACACTGCAGCACTTGGGATGGACGGCGCAATTTCCGCCCTCGTTGAGATGTATCTTCTCGGGCGCTGCGATACTGTAATTCGGTTTCCTCCGACGAGCGCCTTTACACGATATGCACGCCTTTTCGTACCACGCGTAATTGAGTTCGATCTGAAGGAGCCAAGTCGTTTGATTTTGATAGAAGACAGCCAAAGAATCTCTGGTCTCAGTTAAGACCCGTCACCTGCACAATTCGGCGGATGCAACCAACAGACATAGTTGAATGTCCATTTCTCATCGAGGCCATGGAAGCGTCGTACGATACCGATAGCGTCGTCATCTGAGGCCGTTCGGCAACGCGCCAGAACTTCGCTGTTACTCGGAGGCCGCAGACCAAGCCAGAGCGACGGCGATCGTGACGCTAACGCTCGAAAGGGCGCGGGCAATCACTCCAGAGACGAAATCGAGGTTGTTATATGAAAGTGGTTCCCGTCATCATCAGCGGCGGAGCCGGATCGCGGCTATGGCCCGCCTCAAGGCAATCGCACCCTAAACCTTTCCTCAAAGTGGCAGACGGGCATTCACTGATGCAGCACACTGTGTTGCGCGCCGGTTCGATAAAGGGCGTAGTGGAACTCGTCGCCGTGATATCTGGGGAACACCTCTTCCTTACCAAGGACGACTTCGACGAACTAGAGTCCGTGGTCCTGCCACGCACCTTTCTGCTCGAGCCTGAAGGCCGGGATACGGCCGCAGCCGTTGCGGCAGCCGCCATCCATGCCAAGGCGACGCAAGGCCCTGACGCGATTCTATGCGTCTTCCCAGCCGATCACATGGTTGGCAACCTGCCTGCATTTTTAGACGTCATGTGCCGGGCCATCGAACATGCGAAGCTCGGGCGGATCGCCACATTGGGCATCACCCCAACCAGACCGGACACGGCATTCGGCTATATCGAAGCGGATGGTGAGAAAGTCGTCCGTTTCGTTGAAAACCGGATCTGGACACAGCCAAAGCCTATGTCGCGTCCAAGCGCTTCTTTTGGAACGCCGGCATTTTCTGCTTTAGCGCACAAACCATGCTCGACGAGATGGCATCGCATTGCCCCGCGGTGATCCAGGCCGTCTCCGACAGCTACGAGAACGGCCGCTTCAGTCAAGGCGAAGGCTTTGCCAAGATCGAACTCGCGCCTGAGCATTTCGGCTCCGCCCCGCGAATCTCGCTCGACTACGCTGTCATGGAGAAGACGAACAAACTTGCCGTGGTTGCCTGCGACATGGATTGGAACGACATCGGATCCTGGAACGCAATGGCCGATTTGATCGCCCCCGACGAAAGCGGGAACAGGATACGCGGCGATGTGCATATGGTCGACACGACCGGCAGCTATGTGAGCTCCGACAAGCGCGTCATCGGCACGGTCGGCGTCAGCGATCTGGTGATCGTCGATTCCCCGGACGCTTTGCTTGTCGCATCCCGCGACCGCGTTCAGGACGTCAAGAAGCTGTTCGAGGGCCTCAAGGCTTCAGGACATGAAGCTCACCTGGTCCATAGCACGGTACACCGGCCGTGGGGTACCTACACGGTTCTTGAGGAAGGCGAGCGCTTCAAGATCAAACGCATCGAGGTGAAGCCCGGTCGGCGGCTGAGCCTGCAGATGCACTATCATCGTTCGGAGCACTGGGTCGTGGTCAGCGGCTCCGCGAAAATTGTCAATGGCGAGCAGGAGTTGTTCCTGGCGACAAACGAATCGGCCTACATCCCCTGCGGCCATAAGCATCGGCTGGAGAACCCAGGCAGAATTGACCTGGTGATCATTGAAGTGCAGAGCGGCGATTATCTCGGCGAGGATGATATCGTTCGCTTCGACGACGTATATGGTCGAACGTAGATTTCACCCGCGTGACGAGAACGGTCAACGTGTCGCTGACTAATTACCACTAGGAAGCCCGTCTGCCCACTCAGGACCGGATGCTTGTGGAATCGGGAATTGACCAAGGCAGCGGCGAATGACCGCAATCGGCATCAGGGGTGGGACAAATCAACCGGAAAAGACCGGAGAGCATAGTAACGCAACACAGTCCCACTGTCGAATAGCCTTTGATATTTCTGACTTTCCAAGCACCCTCAGGGCCCACCAAAATTATATCAATGGCTTATGGCCGATTTCGCTCTGAAGTGGGCCAAATCGACCTCGCTATCCCCGCAGCACTCAGTTCGATTGTTTTCGCATGAAAACGAGCAAGGACAGGGGGAGGGCGATCTTGTGCTGGCTTCTATGTCCAATCTTGCTCCTGTTCGTCGTCAGGTTGTGTGCAGCCACATAGCGCGGCTATCGCGAGGCTGGAAGGCCTCCGATCGATAGGTGCGGCGAACGGCGGCAACGAGGTGCGAATAGGATGGCTGAGCGTATGATCGAGAATACCGCAGTTGCGGTCTAGCGCGAAATGCAGCGTCTGTGACTCATCGGTCATTGCAGCGGGAATCATGACCCTAAGCCGCCCTTCATCAGCCCACCAGCGCCCAGAAGAAGGCGAAGATCCGTCACAATGCCTACCTGTACCAAGGCTTCAAGCAGTTCACCGCGAATGGGAAGACCGCCAGCCATTGCTTCTTCATTTTCGGCCATTCGCTCGCTACGAATGACGACCACATCCTTAACCGCATAGCGCGTGGCAAGTTTCTGGCACCTATGGTGAACCAGCATCCGCGGATAACCAGCGGATCATGAACCACGCGAACGAGCTAGCGGTGCAGCGCAACGAAAAATCGCCGCTTGATGTCGTCTTTTATGATGCTGCTACAGTTCATGTCTGGGGTTTAGGCTTAGAAGCGGAATGACTGCCAACCAGGTCATCGAGCCGGAAACTGACCGGCCGGTGGGCCCAAAAATGACATTCAGTTGCCTCCAGCCTTTCGACACGAGCCACTTCACGATCTCGCGATTGCCAGCTAGCGGCTTGTTGCTCGAGCTGCGCGATCCTAGTCTGTGGTCGCTATGCCTCAGCAAGAAGAGTCCGGTTCCTAGCCGGGCGGAGGCGCAACGAGATAGCCAGCTCAGGACAAGGAGAGCAAGCCATGGTCGCTTTTACCCTCAATGGCGAGGCGCGAACACTCGACGTCGATCCAGAGATGCCGCTGCTCTGGGCGATCCGTGACGGCATCGGACTCACAGGAACGAAATTCGGTTGCGGCCTTGCCCAGTGCGGCGCTTGCACGGTTCACGTTAACGGCATGCCGACGCGCTCGTGCCAGACCGCAGTCGGCGACATCGAAGGAGCCTCGATCACCACCATTGAGGGCGTGTCGGGCAAGATCGGCGAAACGGTCCAGGCCGTGTGGGCCGAGTTCGACGTACCTCAATGCGGCTATTGCCAGTCTGGCCAGATCATGTCGGCCGTGGCCCTCCTGACAGAGACGCCGAAGCCGACGGACGATGATATTGATTCGGCGATGAGCGGCAATCTCTGCCGCTGCGCCACCTATCATCGCATCCGCGCGGCCATCCACGAGACCGCCAACCGGCTGGAGACTTGAGGCATGTTGCAGTTTCTCCCGAAGCATAATGCCGTGGGGCCCACGCGGCGCCAGTTCCTCCTCGGCACGGCCGTCACCACCGCGGGCTTCGCCGTGGGCTACCGGCTAATGATGGCCGCGCCCGCCAACGCACAAACGACGCCTGCAGCGGTCCAGGCGAACCCCTTCCAGACCTATGTCGAGATCACACCGGAGAACCGAATCGTCATCCACTCGTCGCAGTTCGAGATGGGACAAGGCTCCTATTTCGGCATCGCCACCCTGGTTATGGAAGAGCTCGACGGCGCCTGGGCGCAGGTCCACGTGGTCGGCGGATATGGCAATACCGCGCTCTACGGCAATCTCGCCTGGGGCGGGGCCGCGCAGGGAACCGGTGGCTCCACGTCGATGAGCTCGTCGTGGGAGCGCTACCGCAAGGCGGGTGCTGCCGCACGGGCCATGCTGGTGGCGGCCGCGGCGCAGCGGTGGGACGTGCCAGCCGGCGAGATCACAGTCGCTTCCGGGGTCGTGTCGCACGCCTCAGGGATGCAGGCGCGCTTCGGTGACCTGGCTAAAGCCGCAGCGGGAATGCCGGTTCCCGACGACGTGCCGCTAAAGCCGCGCGACAAGTGGGCCCGGATCGGATCGGACAGCCTCAAGCGCTACGATTCCGCCGGCAAGACCAATGGCGCGCAGACCTACACGATCGACCTCAAGATAGATGGACTCAATACGGCCGTTATGATCCATCCGCCGAAGTTCGGCGCTGAGATCGAGAGCTTCGACGCCTCCAAGGCCAAGGCACTCGACGGCATTGTCGATGTCGTCCAGACGCCGCGCGGCATTGCCGTGGTCGGCAGGGACATGTGGACGGCGCTCAAGGGCCGCGATCTCGTGGAGGTGACCTGGAACGAAGAGAAGGCCGAAAGGCGCGGCACGGCCGAGATCATGGCCGAATACACTAAGGCAGCAGACGATCCGGGCGCGGCCACCGCGCGCGACGACGGTAACACTCCCGCAGCGTTGGCCAGTGCTGAGAAAGTCATCCAAGGGCACTACGAATTCCCCTATCTTGTCCATGCTTCGATCGAGCCACTCAACGCGGCCGCCAGAATCAACGAAGACGGCACCATCGACGTCTGGGGCGGACACCAGATGCCCGACCTTTATCAGGCGGCTGCCGCTCAAGTAGGCGGCACCACGCCAGACAAGGTGAGGCTGCACGTGATGAAGACCGGCGGCAGCTTCGGCCGCCGAGCGGTCTCGGACGCAGATCTCATTATCGAAGCTGTTTCCACAGCGCGTGCACTGGGACCCGGCAAGCCAGTGAAGGTGCAGTGGACCCGCGAGAACGACATGCGGGGTGGGCGGTACCGGCCGGCCTATGTGCACGCAGTCGAGGCGGGGCTCGACAAGGAAGGCAATGTCGTCGCTCTCCATGACCACATCGTGGGCCAATCGATCGCGGGCGGTTCGCCCTTTGCGGCGATGATCGAGAACGGCATCGATCCGACCTCCGTAGAGGGCGCCACCAACCTGCCCTATGCGATCCCGAACCTGAAGGTCGAGCTGACCACCACGGACGTGAACATCCCAGTGCTGTGGTGGCGTTCGGTAGGCTCCACCCACACCGCTTACGCAATGGAAACCCTGATCGATGAGCTCGCCGCCGCTGCGAACCGTGATCCGGTCGACTTCCGCTTGTCGATGCTCGGTCACCATCCACGGCACGCCGGCGTGCTGAAATTGGCTGCTGAGAAGGCAGGCTGGGACAAGCCTCTGCCGGAAGGCCGTTTCCGCGGCGTGGCCCTGCATGAAAGCCTCTCGACTTATGTCGCCGAGGTGGTGGAGATCACCTTCAACGATGGAAATGATTTCAAAGTCGACCGCGTCGTCTGCGCGGTAGATTGCGGCACCGCGATAAATCCTGACCAGATTCGCGCTCAGATGGAGGGCGGTATCGGCTTCGGGCTAGGCGCGATCCTCCAGGAGGAGCTGACCCTGACGGGCGGTGTCGTAGACCAAGAGAACTACGACACCTATATGCCGCTCAGGATCGAGCAGATGCCGCGCGTCGAGGTGCACATTGTGCCGTCCGACGAGCCGCCCACGGGCGTTGGCGAGCCGGGTGTGCCGCCGATCGGCCCGGCCGTCGCCAACGCGCTACGGGCGGCGACGGGCAAGACGATCCGCAAGCTGCCGATCATAAAGAACTTGTCAGCATAGCCGGGAATGACACCATGAAAACGGCCGCGATGAAGATCGCGGTCGTAGGTCGTTTTTGAACGCCTCCTGACATGCGATCACCTCGATTCGATCAATTTCCGGCGGCTGCCCGGTCCAATATACGGTTTAGAGACGGTAACCCGTGTTCTGAACGACCGCAGACGGTCGTTGGTGCTGGTAGCACTAAAGATCCGCTTTCGAGACGCAAATGCCGCACGCAAATGTCTCTAAAGGGTCACGCTAGAGATTTTGTACCACCTAGTTGCATGTCTGCTATCGCTTCTTGGCGCGAGAAGCGGCCGGTCCTCTGACGGCCCCATAACAGGACATTGATGTCTTCGCGCTGAGCGTCAGCAGTTGGCGCTACCGCGACCTTCCTCAGGAAGGCTGCACACCGACGCGATCTTCCTTTCGCCTTGCGCAAACCTCCCTTCCGAGTGAGGCGTTCAGTGCGTCGGCTTGGTGGACTGAGGCACTTCTGAGTGGGACAACAACATCGAAAAACATTGGAAAAGATTTGAATACTCTGAAGTCCCACTGATCTCTAAGAAATTGATTTTTATCGCTTTCTGAACGCCCTCCGGGCCCACCATTGTTATTATTTATCAATGACTTAGCGGTGTGTTTTGGTTCGGGTAGCCAAGTAATAACTGGCGAACCGCCGTCCATAGCGTTTGATTTTATTGACTTATGGTGGGCCTCCGGAGGCCGCAGATGTGTTGCCAGCCGCCGGTGGAGTGTCAGGATCGTTTATCAAGTGCTTGAACGACGCCGGCACGGTGTTCGGAATAGAAATCCGCCCATAGTCCCGTCGCAATCAACCTCGAATTACTGTCTGGATGCTACATCGGCCATCGCCGCACCCCACCCTGCGGCGATCTCGTAGCCCATGCGTGAGAAGCCGAATTCGCGATCGAATTTGTTCGGCGCTTTGACACGCCAGTTCTTCATGACCTCGCCCGGGAGGCCGCCAGCAGCGGTGACGACCAAGTCACGCTCGCCGGCGCGGAGTTCACGACGGCGATCATTTGGCGTAGCTGGGAACAGGCCGGCGACGTCAGCAAGACCGTCCGGCTGCACCTAGGAAGTTAGTCGCGACCCACGGCGGACCGCTCCGTACGCGCGCGCTGCGTACGGCAAGCTGCTAGCCTCAATCTCCGGATGAGATCAGAGTCGCTCAGACCGGGTCTTCAGGATCTGGTACAGCACGTTTCGGATGCGCTGCCAAACGGTTAGCCGGTTGATCACGCCTTCGCCTCCTGTTCATCGCAGATGAATGGGCTGCGGTTCAGATGATCTGTGCCGCCAGCGCCACGCCGACCAACGACGTGCCGACCCCTGCCGTGCGGATGGCTCGCGGCCAGCGCCGAAGTGTTAGGGCGGCTAACGCGCCGGTCGCGTGAAGAGCCGAAGTAGCGACCACGAAGCCGACCGCATAAGCGATGCCGCTGGCCGTCTCGGGAATTTCGAGGCCATGGGCATTGCCGTGGAAGAGGGCGAAGAGAGCGATCAGCGAGGCGGCCACAGCGAGCGGAAGCGGCTTGGCAAGCGCCATCATGGCGCCGAAGACCAACAGCGATAGCGTTATGCCGGTTTCCAGTGAGGGCAGGCCGATGCCGGCGATACCGAGCAGGGCGCCAGCGACCATCGCCGAGACAAAGCACGACGGCACGATGATGATCCCCTTGCCGCCGGCGCGAGCGGCAATGATGCCGACAGCCATCATCGCCAATAGATGATCGATGCCGGCCAGCGGGTGCTGAACGCCGTCTACAAACCCGTGGGCATGAAAACCGCCGCTATGGGCGAAGGCCAACGAGGGGATGAGGGTTGTGGGGGCTGCCAGGGCGAGTCTGCCGAAGAATGAAAGCGTTCTGTTCATGGTTCTTGACCTGTTTGATAGAGGTGCGATCGGTTCAAGGCCGGTGCTCATTGTCCGGCCCCTGGCATGGTGAATTGTGCGGCGCCGGACCTGTCGGCCAGAAGCCGCGCCTCGCCGAAGTCGAGGAGTCTTTGTCCCCTGCCGTCATGGTAGACGAAGGCCAGGCGGCGCCGGCGCGACGTCAGTTTCGCGGGCAGCGGGTGATAGGTGACGCCAGCGCCGCCGATCATCGGCATGACGGCGCCGACATCGACCATGTCCTGCGTCTCGACGCGCAGGAGATGCAGCCGCATGCCGTCGGCGGTTTCGCCGACGAAGGGAATTCCGGCGAGGCGCAGGAAACTGGACGGGTCGGGCGCCCGCGAAAACCCTTCGAGAAACGCGATCTCGACGAGATCGAGATCCGTCGCCCGCGCGTCGGCGGGTTCGGGCGCATGGTCGTGCGGTAGATGCGGTGTCTGCCATTGCAACGGCTTGCCGGCCGGCCCGTTGTGGCCGACGGGGTGGGGATGGTGATGATGACCGTTCGGCCCGTGATGGTGACCGTCGCCATGGTCATGGCTGTGGTGGTGATGATCATCGTGCATGATCAAAAGCTCGTCGGCTTGTCGATGATGGATTTGTGTTTGCCGAGATTGCCGTGCGCGACCATCGAGCCCAGCGCCTCGACGACAACCCGCACCCCAAACAGCGCCGTGATGTCTGACGTGTCGTAGGGCGGCGACACCTCGACCACTTCCAGTCCGCAGATGCCGGGCGCCGACACTAGCCCGAGCAGCTTCAGTGCCTCGCGCGGCAGGAAGCCACCGGGCTCCGGCCAGCCCGTACCCGGCACGAAACCGCAATCGATGCTGTCGACATCGAAGGAGATGTATACCGCGTCGGTGTCCTTCCATGCGAGCTCGAGCGCGATCTCCGCCGCCTTCTCCAGCCCCATCTGTTCGATATCGGAAATCGTCAGCACGTTGGTGCCGCGCTTCCGCGCCTCGGCGACGCCGTAGCGCGGCACCTGCCAGCCGCCGATGCCGAGCTGCACCAGATTGGTGGCCGAGACGTTCGGCAAGTTGGTTGCCCAGTACCAGGGCGTCGTGTGCATACGTTCGTCGAGATCCTTTTCCTGAATGTCGATGTGGCGGTCGAAATGGATGATGCCGATGCGCTTGGAGGTCACGTCGGCGATACCGCGCACGCACGGAAATCCGATCGCATGGTCGCCGCCGAGCATGATCGGCAGCGCCCCGGAAGAGGCGACATGGCTGACGCCCTTGGTGATCTGGTCGAAGCTCTTTTCGAGATTGGCGGGGATGGTGAAGACGTCGCCGGCGTCGCAAAGCGTCATCTGCTCGCGCAGGTCGACACCGAGCTCGTAATTGTAAGGCGTGTAGAGCGCCGAGATGCGGCGCATGCCTTGCGGCCCGAAGCGGGCTCCGGGCCGGTAGGTGGTGCCGCTGTCGAAAGGAATGCCCATGACGGCAGCGTCATATCTGCCGACATCGCGGACGTTCTCGACATAGGGCGCCTTGAGGAAGGTGTTGATGCCGGCGAAATGCGGCAACTCGCCTCGCGCGAATGTCGGGATCGACTTGTCGATGATCGAATCCGATCCGGGCAGGCCCATGTCGAGTGCCCATTTCTGTTCCTTGCGCCAGCCATCCTCGGGCAGCTTTCCTTCCGCCTCGATCGACTTCCAGCCCTGCATGTCGCGGATCTCGAAGTTCGGATGGTGGAAGCGTTGGCGTGGCTGGTGGTCGGTGAGCCCGGCGCGACGATGCCGGCGTTCTGGACTATCTCTGTGCATGAAACCTCCTTCACGACGCCGTCGTCGCGATTGCGCTATCCAGTCGGGTCGTCCCGACCATCGCGGCCACTTCGGCCACGTCTCGTGCGGAAGCCCGGTGCTTGCGGTCGAGCTTCAGATCGTAGGTGATCGTCGCGCCATAGGCGGACGGGAACTGGGGGTCGTGGCGCACCTTGTCGAAGACCAGCACGCGGGTGCCGAGCTTGAATGCCTCGCCGATATCGTGGGTGACCATGACCACGGTCATGCCGTGCTCGGTCCAGAGCTCGGTGAGCAGCTCATGCATCTCGATGCGAATACCGGGATCGAGTGCGCCGAACGGCTCGTCGAGAAGCAGGATCTGCGGCCGGCCGAGCAAGGTCTGCGCGATCGCCAGCCGCTGCTGCATGCCGCCAGAAAGCGTGGCCGGATAGAGATCGCGCGCATGGCCAAGCCCGACCCGTTCCAGCATGGTTTCGGCTTCTTGCCTGGCGCTTTTGCGCCTGGCGCCGAAGACGCGGCCGAACGGTCCGCCCGAACGGAAGTCCTCGACCAGCAGCAAGTTCTGCAGCGCGGTCAGATGCGGGAACACGGAATAGCGCTGGAAGACGATGCCGCGCTGCGGCGTCGGTTCCGGCACGATCGGCTGGTCGCCGACGACGACCACGCCGCCACTTTGCTGTTCCTGGCCAAGCAGGATGCGCAGGAATGTCGATTTTCCACAACCGCTGGCGCCAACCAGCGACAGGAATTCACCCGCTTCGGCGGAGACATTGACCCGTTCCAGCACGCGGGCGTCGCCGTAGCTCTTCTCCAGCCCATGGACGAGGATCCGGCTCATCTGGTCCGCACCGGATGCGCCCAGGGCGAGATGATGTGAGAGAGCCGCACGAGCAGCCAGTCGGTCATCACCGCAAGCAGCGTGATCCAGGCGACGTAAGGCAGGATGACGTCCATCGATAGGTAGCGACGAACGAGGAAGATGCGGTAGCCGAGCCCCTCGGTGGAGGCGATGGCTTCTGCCGCGATCAGGAACAGCCAGGCCGGCCCAAGCGCCAGCCGTACGCAAGTGATGAGGCGCGGCATGACCTGTGGCAGCACCAGCCTGAGCACCATGGTCCAGCTGTTGCCGCCGAGCGTCTGTGCCTTGGCGACGAGCTCCGGCGGCAATTCCATCACCCGGTTGGCGATGTCGCGCACCATGACCGGTGCGACGCCGAGAGCGATCAAGGTGATCTTGGCCGTTTCGCCGAGGCCGAGCGCAATGAACAGGATCGGCAGCAGCGCCAGTGGCGGGATGACGCAGACAACTGTGACCAAGGGCAGCAGAAAGGCCCTGACGCGCGGGATGAAACCTATGGCGACGCCGAGGCTGAGCGCCACCAGCGTGGCCATGCCGACTCCGGCGAACAGCCTGATCAGGCTGGCATAGGTGTCGGCCCACAGGATCAGGTCGCCGGAGCGCTTGTCCGGCACTGTCGCCAGGTCTGAAAAGGCCGACCACATCTGTGCAGGGGAGGGCAGCAGCTTGTCGCTGGGATTGACCGCCAGCCTTTGCGACGAAGCGAAGAGATAGGCAATCGCCACGGCGGCAAACGGCAGCGTCCCAAGCAGCAACGCTCCGCCGCGCGAGACCGTCGCGTTGATGAGGCGAAGCCGCGCTTTCGGCCTGCTAAGTTGCAGGCGCGCGATTTCGGGGCCTGCTGCGGCCTGCATGATGCCGGTTCCTCTGGCTAGCATGTCGCGCTCCCGCGTCAGAGCGTTCCGCCCGCCGCCTCTGCCATAAAGGCCTGATCGAAGCGCAGCTTGACGTTGTTGACGTCGCCCAGCGTCGAGCCGTCGGGGAAGCTCATGCCGATCACGTCGACGCTCGGCGCGTTGGTACCAAGAATGCCGTGGCTGAACAGGAAGTTGCGCACCAGATCCATGGTCTTCGGCAGTTCGGCGCCGTTGGTGAATGCGACCGCCTTGGCCGGCTCGAAGAACATCGCCGTTGATGCAAGCTGAGCGTCGAAACCGGCAAGATCCGTCCCCGACGCCTTGGCCATCTCTTCCTTGGCCGCCTTGCCTTCGGGCGTACCCGACGTCATCAGCGCCATGGCTTCATACCATGCACCGACAAGCGCCTTGCCCAAGGCCGGATTGTCCTTCAGCGTCGCGGTGTTGACGACCATCATGTCGATGATCTCGCCGGGGATCTCAGTCGAATCGAATACCTTGTGGGCGCCCGGCATGGCAGCGATTTCCGAGACCAGCGGATTCCAGGTGACGACGGAGGTGACGTCGCTGGTGCCGTAGGCAGCGACCATGTCGGCATCGGAGGTGTTCACCACCGTAATGTCCTTTTCGGCCAACTCCACCGTCTCCAGCGCGCGCGCAAGTAGGTAATGTGAGACGGAGAGCTCGACGAGATTGACCTTCTGGCCGGCAATATCCTTGAGCGCGGTCTTGTTCTTGAGGATGACCGCGTCGTTGCCGTTGGAGAAATCGCCGACGATCAAGGCCGTCGTGTCGACACCGCCGCCGGCCGGGATCGAAAGCGCATCCATGTTGGTCATCGAACAGCCGTCAAAGCCGCCGGCCGTGTACTGGTTGATGCTCTCGACATAGTCGTTGATGCGGGTGATCTCGACATTGATGCCGTATTTGTCGGCCCACTTCTTCATGATGCCGCTGTCGGAAAGATAGCCCCACGGCATCCAGCCGACATAGATCGACCAGCAAATCTTGAAGTCTTTCTTGGGCGCCGCTTGCGCGGCTGAGATGAAGGGGAGGCTGAGTGATGCGGCTAGGATGATTGTGGCCAGTTTGCGAAACATTACATACCCCTGTTTGCGATCCGGATTGCGTCCGAACGTCTGTTGGGGGGTTCACGGAGCGCGCATCCGGGAGAGGTTCGCGCCAGCAAACCCGTGCAGGGTTCTCCCGGGATTTTGGCCCGCCGTGTTCCGCCAGATGCCTCAATGCATCTCAAGCGGTCGCGTCTCTTGGACCAGCACCGTGATCGACACGGCCGGAACCCTAGACGCTCTGCACATGAATAACGAAGCAAGGGGCGTGCCAGTCCGGAAAGCCGTCCTGAGGCGGCCTTTCCCCGGATTTGCAGGCAATCGCGTTATGCTGATGCCACAAAAGTCATCGCAACGCCGACGGATTAGGCAAGGAAAATCTAGCGTCAACCAATATGAGCAAGCTTGTGCCCTGGGGACCTCCGCTGATCGCACCCTGCTCTATGGTCGCCCACACATACATGCCCAATAGGGACATGTTCGGGAAGGGCGTGAGCGCGCGGCGGATCCGGATGCCAATTGGCGCCGACCCATGTGACGAGTGCGCCCGATCGTGCAAGGGCAATTCGTGAAATAAGCGCGACTGCAATGATGCTAGGCAAGCCCGATCGCGTGTCGGGAGGCAGTTGTGAAAGTTGCGATCATCGGACCAGGCTCGCTCGGGAAGGCCTTGGCGAAATGTCTTGGCCTCGCCGGGCACGAAATTCGCCTCAGCTTCAGTCGTGACGAAGGCAAGTTGCGCGCAATCGCGGCAACCCTCCGTGTTGGCTTCGGTGCCCCTGACGAAGTAGCGAGATGGGCCGACGTAATTGCCCTGGCGACGCCATGGCCGGCTCTCGAGCTGGCGATGGACGCGCTTGGCGATTTGTCGGGCAAGATCGTCTGGGACAATACCAATGCAGTCGCACCTGACCTTTCCACGATGCTGCTAGGCACTACTACGTCTGTAGGCGAGGAGGTTCAGAGGCGCGCGCGGGGCGCCCTTGTCGTCAAGTGCATTCCGACCTTTGCCGAATTGCTTGACAGGGATGATCCGCGTCTCAACGGCGATCCGGTGACGAGCTATGTCGCCGGCAATGACGCAGATGCCAAGGCGGCGGTTTGCCGGCTTCTCGCCGATCTGCCGACAATACCGGTCGATGTCGGCGATCTCACGGCCTCGCGCCTGATCGAGCCGATGATGCTGCTATTGGTCCAGCTCGCCTATCGGCGCGGGATGGGGCCGACAATTTCCTTCAATCTCATTCGACAGGACGGACGGACTCATGACTGATTATCTACCCGCGCGGCGCAAGGCGATTCCAGTAGGACGTCTGCTGATCGATGGCCAATGGCGCGATGCCGTCAGTGGCGAGACTTCGACGACTTTTGATCCGACCACGGAGGCGGCGATCACCGATATTGCGAAGGCGGACGTCACCGACACGAGCGATGCCGTCGCGGCCGCGCAGCGGGCTTTCGAGCAAGGACCCTGGGCGCGGATGCATCATGAGGAGCGCGCCAAGATCCTGTTTCGCATCGCCGATCTAATGGACGAGCGGGCCGAGGATTTCGCGGTGCGCGAGGCGATGGATATGGGTATGCCCTATCGCGATTTCCGCGATATCATCATGCCGCACTGCTCAGGACTGTTCCGCTTTCATGGCGGGCTCGCCATGAGCGCGATGGACGGCGCCTATCGTACCAGCTACGAACCAAATATCAGGATCCTGACGCGGCGCGAGCCGCTCGGTGTGATCGCTGCGATCACCCCGTTCAATTTTCCCCTCGCGCTGTCCTGTTCGAAAATCGCGCCGGCACTCGCGGCGGGTAACACGGTCGTTCACAAGCCTGCGACCGACACGCCCCTGACGGCCCTCGCCTTGGCGCAAGTGATCCTCGACGCGGGCGTGCCGCCAGGCGTCTACAATCTCGTCACCGGCCCGGGCGGCACCATCGGCGACGCGTTGGTCAACGATGCCCGCGTCGGCAAGATCGCCTTTACCGGGTCGACCACCGTCGGCCAGGGCATCATGCGCAACGGTGCCGGGACGATGAAACACCTGACCATGGAGCTCGGCGGCAAGAGTCCCAATATCGTTTTCGCCGATGCCGATATCGATGTCGCGATACAGGCAGCCTTCTGGGGCATCTTCTGGAACAAGGGCGAAGTCTGCGTCGCCGGATCGCGCCTGCTGGTTGAACGCGCCTGCTATGACGAGGTCGTCGAGAAGCTGAGCGCCATGGCGAAGTCGGCGACGCTCGGCGATCCGCTGGACCCTGCGACGATGATCGGGCCGATCGCATCGCGGGGCGAGTATGACAAGGTCTTGAGCTATGTCGAAGAGGGCAAGCGCACCGCGCGACTGGCCGCGGGCGGCGGCACCCGCCAGGTCAACGGCAAGGGCCTCTTCATCGAGCCGACCATCTTCGCCGATGCGACCAACGACCTAAGGATATCGCGCGAAGAGATTTTCGGCCCTGTCCTGCCGGTGATTCCATTCGACAGCGAGGAGGACGCGATCCGGATCGCCAACGATACGAGCTACGGGCTCGCCTCGGGCATCCAGACCAGCGATCTCGGCCGCGCCTTGCGGCTCGCCGACCGGATCAAGGCAGGCACGGTCTGGCTGAACTGCTGGCACAAGTACCATCCTAATGCGCCGTTCGGAGGTTTCAAGATGAGGGGCTATGGCCGCGAGCAGGGCCGCGAGGCGTGGGAAAGCTACACCCAATACAAGACGATTTGGGCGAATCTTGGCGAACCAGTCGAGATGGCGCGATGAGCGTGCGCGATTCCAACCCACTCGACCCGCGGCATCCTAAACGCGTCGCGATGGTCCTTTCAAACCCGGCTGTGTCAACTACCACAGGCTGGCCGGTCGGGTTTTGGTGGAGCGAGTTAACTCATCCCTGGCTCGCCTTCACCGAGCGCGGATATGGAGTCGCGATCTTCTCGCCTGAGGGCGGCAAATGCGAGGCGGATGCGTTGAGCGACCCGCGCGATCCGTCCGGCTATTCGGATACGGATCTGATCTCGCTCGGTTTCCTGTCGACGCCGAAACTGGCGGCGCTGGTGGAGACGACCCGGCCCATCGCAGAGCTGTCGGTCGACGCGTTCGACGCTATCGTCGTCGCTGGCGGCCAAGCGCCGATGTTCACCTTCGAAGGCGCAACTGAGTTGCAGCGGCTGTTCATCAACTTTTTCGCGGCCGGCAAGGTCGCGGCCGCCTTGTGTCATGGCGTCGCGCTGCTGCGCTACGCTCGCCTCTCAACCGGCGAGCTGCTGGCCAAAGGGCGCACTGTTACGGGTTTCGCCAATGTCGAGGAAGACTTCGCCGACAATGCCGTCTGGGAGATGGGCGCGCTGCCACACGGTACGCATCTGATGCCATGGCGGATCGAGGATGAGATGCGTGCGCTCGGCGCGAATTATGTTCAGGCCGGGCTGTGGCGCGATTTTGCCGTGCGCGACGGCAATTTGATCACCGGCCAGCAGAACTTCTCCGGAGCGGCGACCGCCCGTCTTGTCATCGAGGCGCTCGGTGGCTGAGGACCAAAGACCGCTCCTGTCGGTGAAGTTCGGGAGACAAACTCGCCGTCAGGGCGGGCGATGCCAAACGACATCGGCCCAATAGGATCCGGGTCCGTCCAAGAACTCCACCTCAAACAACCACTATCAGCAGCGAGGATGAACCATGGCCGTAGTGACGACACTTGATATTGCCGGCCTGACGGCCGAAGATTATAGCCGCATCCTCGATCGGATCGGCGTGGAGAAACGGCCCGCTGGCGGCATCTACCAGCACATCGCGCATGCCACAGACGATGGTTATCGCATCATCGAGATATGGGACGACAAGGCAGGCCTGGAGCTCTTCTTGCAGGACACATTGTTTCCCGCCGCACAGGAACTGCAAGTTCAGCGTGAAATGACCATTATGACCCAGACACTGCACAACATCTTTGTGCCCCGGATTGGTGAACTGACTGCCCTGGCAAATGATGCGCCTGGTGGACCAGTCAAACGGGCAAAAGTGTAGGCATCAAGGATCGAGGATGCGGCGATCGATCATCGAAGTCCTGGAGGAACTTGCGTCCGGACGCCCGGTACAACGATGGTGACCGCGGCAAGTGCAAAGAGGTTGTTCTTTCCTGCCGGCGACTATCGCCATGCGCCGGCCGGAGTCGTTCAGCTGCGTGTGATTCGCAGCGGTTCATCCTATGCAGAGATCGATCTTGGCCGCGGGCTGCGGCGCGTCTTCACCCGCCCCGGCGACCTGCTGCTCAGTCTTCCCGAGCGTGCCACGCGGTTCAAGATCGAGGAGCCGCGAGAGCTGACGATGATCACCGTTGACTCCGCGCTGGCGTCAAGGCTCCTGGTATCCGCAGGCGGGACCCCCGAGGACCTGGCAATCCTGACCGATCGACCGATACGCGATTCGCTGGTGGCCGAGTTGTGCCGACGCCTCGAAGGCGACCCGCCAGCCAACCCGATCGTCCGCGAATGGACGCTGGGCCTGGTTTTCGCGAACCTGCTCCGTCTCGGGCATGCACGCCAGCGGCAGCAGAAGTCTCCGGTCCTAACCTCGCAGCGGTTCGACCGGGTCCTCGCTGCGATTGACGGCGATCTGGAAAAGGGGGTGTCGATCGACCATCTTGCCGGAATCGCGGGAATACCACGACGCGCCTTCACCGCCGCCTTTCGCGAGGCGACGCAATTGCCGGTACATCAATTCATTTTACGCCGCCGCGTTGATCGCGCGGTCGAGCTTTTGGAAAATAGCGATCTGCCGCCGGCCGAGATTGCTCAGCACGCGGGTTTCACTCACCAGGCCCATATGAATCGCGTCGTGACCCGATTGAAAGGGCTGTCGCCAGGCCGGCTGCGGTCTCGCAGGCGCGACGGCTGACTTGTGATCTATTCCAGCATCAGGATTCGAATGGCGGAGATGTGAGTTGCTGAAACGTCCGTTGGCTAAGATGCCCGACAGTTTGCGTGCAGAGCTCGAGGCCGCAAATCTGATGACTGCTTTCGAGCAACGGCCTCCCTATCAGCGCAATGATTACTTGCATTGGATCGAGCGCGCCCGTCACCCGGAAACACGCCGAAAGCGCATAAATCAGATGATTGACGAGCTTACGAAGGGAGGAATCTACATGGGAATGCAATAAGAGCTGGCATCGCCGCGAAGCTAGCAGATCCGTCAACGATCATCTTCCGATCCGTGGCCTATCGAGATCGGGTGCTTTCCGCATTGATCTTCATCGGTTTCCCCACGCTTTTGCGCAGATTATGCAGGGAGCCAATAGTGACAATCGAACCTATCCTCCATTTTCGTTTGCGGCAGGTGGCCATATGATCGTGACATCGCAAACCAATAACGTGCTCGGCAGCACGTCAGGGAGGTGGCGCGTCTGGTCGCTCTCGGACGGTTACATCGAGATGCCGGCGGACCTTCTGCGGGACCCGCAGGATAATCCGGTGCCGCAAGCTGCGTTGGCAGGGGCGCTTCGCCTGTCTGTCAATTGCTTCGCGCTCGCAGGTCCAGGCGTTGACGGCGTTCTGATCGACAGCGGAGGAGGGGGCTGGGCTCCGACAGTGGGGCGTCTTGAGCAGGCCATGGCGGAAGCCAAGATCGACCCGGCTTCGATCACGGTCTTGGCGCTCACCCACGCCCATCAGGATCATGTGCACGGACTTTTGACCCCCGACGGCCGAGTGCTCTTTCCAAACTTGAAGGCGATCGCTATTCCCGAGGCGGCTGTGGGGAGCTTTTTCGCTTACGCGCACCTTGCGCAGTTCCGGCCCCTGCTGAAGCCTGTCCAGAATGGCGACCAGGTGGGTGAGCGATTGAGGGCGGTCGCCCTGCCCGGTCATGCTGCCGGTCATACCGGCTACGCGTTCGACTCGGACGAGGACCGTTTCCTATTCTTCGGGGACGTCGTTCATGTGCCGGCCTTGCAGTTCGGCAATCCCGCGTTCAGTTGGGGCTATGACGACGATCAGCTGACCGCGCGCGCAACCCGCCTAAAGGTTTTCAGTGACGCGGCCGAGGCGGGGACGTGGATCGCCGGCGCGCACCTTGGCTGGCCGGGCATCGGCCGCGTGCTGCGTAAGGGCGAAGCATACGGCTATGAGCCGGCAGGAGGACGAGTGACCGGATAGGCGGCCCGGTGCTGATCGGTTTATACCGCTCTCTTCGCCCAAGGCAAGGATCTCGACGAGCAGCGCGTCGCACTCCGGCGTCCTCAACGGCGGCGCTACCATCGTCCGGCCCACCAAAATATCTGATTTTGATCCACTGGCGGCCGATCGATGCCTGAGGCTTACCGGATCGGCGTCTCGCCGCGAAACAGCGGCTGGTGCGCCCGCATCAAGGCGGCGATCCGGTCGGCGACTTTCCGTACCGGCGGGGAATGACGTTCCTCGTGATGGGTGACGATCCATTGGTCGGTTTCAAGTTCGGGGATAGGCTGAGCAACGCGAACCAGCCGCGGATCGCCGTCACCGACGAAGCACGGAAAGACCGAAAGGCCGGCGCCGGCGGCCACCAGTTCGCGCACCGAATGGGTGTTGTTGCCGCGTACGGCGATGCGGTCGCCGTGATGGGCTTGCAGCCAGCGCGCCGAGGCAATGTTTGCGCCTTCGCCGGTGACGCCGACGAACAATCCGGCGGCGATGCCGTTGATCAGGTGACGTCCGGAATAAATGGCGTGGGCGACCTTGCCGCTCTGACGGCCGGCCAGCCACTGCTCGGTCGGGCGCTCGCTGCGGATGCCGATGTCGGCGGCACGGCGGCCGATGTCGACCCGGTCGGTGGTGGTGACAAGCTCTACCCTTATGCCGTCATCGACCGTCCAGATCTCGCCGATATGGGCGGAAACGAAGGCCGAGGTCCATGGCCCGGCCGAGACGCGGACAATGCGGTCGGGCAGGTTTCCCTCGCGCCAGCGGGTCAGCGACTGCATTGCCGCCTCGACGTCTTCGGCGCGCCGCAGCAGTTCCTCGCCGACCGGGGTCAGCCGGTAGCCGGTCTGCTGGCGCACGAATAGAGGTTCGCCGATCTGCTTTTCGAGCGCGGTGACGCGTCGTCCAAGGGTGGCTGCGCTGAGGCGCGTTGTTCCCGTCGCTGCGCTCAAGCCACCCAGCCGCGCAACGTCGAGAAACAACCTCAGATCGTCCCAGCCGATATCCATTTTGCAGAAATGAAAAACTCCTTGCGACCGTGGCTGTAGCGCAAAGCGGGCATCGTGCGCAAGTATGCAGGCATTGGAGGCGTTGGACAATCCTGCCCGGC
The DNA here is from genome assembly GCF_040323975.1 of Mesorhizobium sp. M0019. Classification (NCBI taxonomy): domain Bacteria; kingdom Pseudomonadati; phylum Pseudomonadota; class Alphaproteobacteria; order Hyphomicrobiales; family Phyllobacteriaceae; genus Mesorhizobium; species Mesorhizobium sp. M0019. The sequence goes on from NZ_JAMYVK010000031.1 coordinate 82,761, forward strand.
GGGACAGGGACAAGCGCCTCGGCTGGCCAAGAAGCGAACTGAACCCTTTCGATCGCGCATGCGATTCGCGCAGAGGTTTTGCGCTTCCGACCAACCCAGGCGCGCAGGCATTCTGCGTACCAAAGGAGACGATCATGTTGGATGAACTTCGATACCGTTTCGCCCGCTGGATTGCCTATCGCCAGACGCTTGCGAGCTTGAGGCAGGCCCGGGACAGCACACTGGCGGATGCCGGCATTTCTCGCGAAGAGATCCGCGAGCGTGCCCGCCACGCCAGCTTGCGTCGTTGAGGAGCCGGGCATGCAGATGATGATGCTTTGGGATGGCCGCTCGGTACCGCGCATCGGCATCGGCACCTGGGCGGCGGGTGGCCCCGCGCGTTGGCGTGACACGGCGACAATCTATGGCGAGGTCGACGATATCAGGTCGCAAGCCGCGCTGGCGATGGCTTATGAGATCGGCGCGCGGGTGTTCGACACGGCTGCCGCCTACGGCGCCGGCAATGCCGAACTGATCCTCGGGCGGGCGTTGAGGGGTAAGGACGAAGCCGTCATCGTCACCAAGGTCGGCTATTTCGGCGATCCCGAAACGCGTAAGATCGCACCCGAGGATGCCTCTGCCGCGGCAATCCGGACATCGATCGACAATTCGCGGCAGCGCCTGCAGCGGGATTGTATCGACGTCGTGCTGCTACATATCAACGAGTATCCGATCGAGCGCGCCGGCGAGGTGTTCGATACGCTCGGCCTGTTGCGCCAAGAGGGCAAGATCGGCGGCTTCGGCTGGAGCACCGATCACCGCGAACGGCTTGCCGCCTACGCGCCGCGCGAGGGGTTCGTCGCCGTAGAGAACGACTTCAATGTGTTTACCCCGGCGAACGAGCTGATGGCCGTTGCGGCGCGCGAGAACCTCGTCTCGTTCAGCCGGCTGCCGCTGGCAATGGGGCTGCTCACCGGCAAATACACGCCGGCCATGCGGCTGCCCACCAACGATGTGCGCGGCGGGAATGCCGAATGGATGGTGTTTTTCAGGGATGGCGCCGCCAACCCGCACTATCTGTCAAGGCTCTCGGCAATCCGCGACCTGCTCACCTCGGGCGGACGCACGCTTGCGCAAGGCGCGCTCGGCTGGATACTCGCCAAGTCGGCAATCGCCTTGCCGGTTCCCGGCTTCACGCGGCCCGAGCAGGTCGAGGACAATCTCGGTGCGCTGGAGAAAGGGCCGCTGCCGGCAACGGTGATGGCCGAGATCGACGCCGTGCTGAAAATTGCCGAGACCGCCTAGAGCGGCGGACTTTCATGTGAGTCCATACCCTGCGGCTGCGAAGTAATTTCTGCATTCTATTGGAGAGAAGAGATTGCAG
>NZ_JAMYVK010000032.1:0-81113 GCF_040323975.1 Mesorhizobium sp. M0019
TCACAACCGTGCCGCGGCCCGAGATCGAGAACACGTCCTCGATCGGCATCAGGAACGGCTTGTCGAGCGGACGAACCGGCGTCGGAATGTAGGCATCGACCGCAGCCATCAGTTCGCGGATGGCGTCCTCGCCGATCTTCTTGTCGGAATCTTCAAGTGCGGCAAGCGCCGAACCCTTGACGATCGGAATGTCGTCGCCGGGGAACTCGTTCTTGGTCAAAAGCTCACGCACCTCGAGCTCAACCAGCTCGAGCAGCTCGGCGTCGTCGACCTGGTCGACCTTGTTCAAGAACACCACGATCGAGGGCACGCCGACCTGGCGGGCGAGCAGGATGTGCTCGCGCGTCTGCGGCATCGGGCCGTCGGCGGCCGACACCACCAGGATCGCGCCGTCCATCTGCGCGGCACCGGTGATCATGTTCTTCACATAGTCGGCGTGGCCGGGGCAGTCGACATGGGCATAGTGGCGGTTGGCGGTCTCGTATTCGACGTGCGCCGTCGAAATGGTGATGCCGCGCGCCTTCTCTTCGGGCGCCGCATCGATCTGGTCATAGCGCTTGTATTCGCCAAAATACTTGGTGATCGCCGCCGTCAGCGACGTCTTGCCGTGGTCGACGTGACCAATCGTGCCAATGTTCACATGAGGCTTAGTGCGCTCGAATTTACCTTTTGCCATAGTCTCTTTCCTTGGACGGCCTGGGGACGGCCTGGACCTTCAGTTCAGTCGAATGCGGGGCGATTAGCGACTAAGGCCGAAAAACACAAGTGCCTTGTCGCCGAGCGCGCTCGCCCGGCCCGAACGCGTGATCCGGTTTCGGAGAATGTGGCGTGAATATAGGAACGAACAAGGGCAAATGGAATGGTTACGGCGGCGGCTGACGGCTTTGCCGGATTTACAGCCGGATCTGGCCCATTGCCGCCCTGGCGCCGGTCTGATTTCGTGGGCCGATGCATTTCATCCCGACTGCCATACGAGGCCCGCTGTTCATGGTCGTTTCGACCGGGTCCTACATTGTCAACGACACGATGATGAAGCTCGCAACCGCGGGACTGCCGCCCTATGAGGTGCTGTTCCTGCGCGGCGCTGCGGCAATATTGTGGGGCATTCCGCTGCTGTTCATGCTGGGCTACGGCAAGCAGATCCCGCTGATCCTAGACGCTAAGGTTTTGCGCAGGAACCTGCTCGAACTGGGTGCGATCCTTTGCTACGTGGTGGCGCTCGCCAACATGCAGATCGCCGATTCGACCGCGCTCGGGCAGATCACGCCCTTGCTGATGCTGGTCGGCTCCTCGATGCTGTTTGGCGAACGGATCGGCGGGGTACGCCTGGCGCTGATCGGGCTCGGCTTTGTCGGCGCGGTGATGGTGGCACAACCGACAATGCAGGGGATTTCGGTCTATGCCCTGCTGGCGCTAGGCAATGCCGCCCTGTCCGCGGCGCGCGATCTGGCCGGACGCAAGGTCGCCGCCGACGTGCCGGGAATGGTCGTCGCTATTTCCGCGGTGATTGTGGTGCTCGCGGGCGCCGGGGCAGCTCATTTGCTTTCCGAGCAGTGGGTGGTGCCTGAAATCCGTCACCTGCTGCTGATGGGCGGCGCCGGACTGTTCCTGATCTTCGGCCACTTCTTCATCTTCATGGCCTATCGCGTCGGGCCGACCAGCGTGGTGGCGCCGTTCTACTATTGCTTTACCGTCTGGGCGGTGATTTCAGGCTTGGTGGTATTCCGGCAGCTCCCGAATGCGCTGGCCATCTGCGGAATCCTGCTGGTGGTGGCCAGCGGGTTGACCATCGTCTCGCTCGACGAGCGCAAGCGCCGGTTGACCGTCGTCGCTTGAAACTGAAATCGGCCTGCACAATGGGAGGAGCGCGTGACAAGCCCGGATGACAACCAGAATTCACGCAACCGCAGGCTTATCGGAAAATGCCTGTGCGGCGCCGTTCAGTACGCGGTGGCGGACGCGTTCGTCTATGCCGCGAACTGCCACTGCTCGAACTGCCGGCGCACCACCGGCTCGGCCTTCAAGCCATTCGCCGGCATCGAGCGCGACAGGCTGAGCCTGGCGAGGGGCGAGGACAATCTCACGATCTTCGGCGACGAAACCGGCCATGACGCGCACTGCAAGACCTGCGGCTCGTTGCTCTATTCGGTGGTCCGCGACGGTGCCTTCGTGCATGTCGCCATGGGAACCCTCGTCGACGAGCCGACCATCCGCCCGATGCAGCACATCTTCGTCGGCTCCAAGGCGAAGTGGTTCACGATCACCGACGATCTGCCGCAATACAGAGAACACGCGGTCGCCGGAGATGCCGGCGAATAGCTGACCGTTAGAAAACGCTCAACCAAATTATCGTTTCGTTTTCGCGTCGGCCGCCAACGAAACTATACTGTGCTCCGTCACTGAACTTATGTCGCGGGGATTTCTGTGGCATTGCCGCCCGACTGGTTGCCCAATGTTGCGATGAAGCGCGTCATTTGCCACTGGACGGCCGGCTCGCATTCGGCCGGCGATACCGACAAGGATGCGTATCACATACTGGTCGAGGGGAATGGCCTCCTGGTCAGGGGTCGGCCTTCGATCGCGCTCAATTCGGGCCGGGTAAAACCGGGATATGCCGCTCATACGCTCAACGGCAACGGCGGCTCGATCGGGGTTTCGCTCTGCTGCATGGCCGGGGCGGAGGAAAGGCCGTTCGATGCCGGCCGCTATCCGATGACCAGGGCGCAGTGGGACGCGATGACCGCCGTTGTCGCCGAACTCTGCAAATACTACCGCATCAAGGTCACGCCCAAAACGGTGCTGTCGCATGCCGAAGTCGACAGCAATCTCGGCATCGAGCAGCGCGGAAAATGGGATTTCACCCGGCTGCCCTTCGATCCGACGATCAGCGGCGCAAGCGCCTGTGGCGAGCGGCTGCGCCGCGACGTGACGGCGGCAATGGGCGCGATGCCAAATCTGCCGGTGAGGATTGGGCGCGATGCCGTATGGCAGCGATTGCTCGAGGAATTATGGCCGATCATGGTGAGAGGGCTGGAAGCCGGCCTCAACACGCTGATCCGCGAAGTCCTCAAAAGGATCAGATAGGCGGTCGGCATTCACCCGAATGCCGACGCAACTGCCGGACGGCTTCTACAGAGCCCTCTTGCCGCTGAACTGATGATAGGCCCACAGGACAACCACCGCACCGACCACGGCTACGATCAGGCTATAGATGTTGAGCCCGGTAACGCCCGACGCGCCAAACGCGCTGAAGATGAGCCCGCCGACGATAGCGCCGACAATCCCAAGCACGATATCGAGCACAAGGCCTTGCCCGCTTTTATTGACGATCTTGCTGCCTATGAAGCCGGCGATGACGCCGAGAATAATCCAGCTTAATATTGACATTTTTCCTCTCCGTTCCCCGCACTCGATTACTTCCACATTATTAAGCAAAGCTCAAGCCAACTTGAAAATCATGATTACGGAAAGCTCAAACCGGCTTGAAATTCGCCGTGGATGCGTCATTGTCGGAGACGGACGGGCAATTTGACATGGAGATCCACAATGGGACTGTTTGACAATGCCGTTCCCGGCGGCAACGTCGCCAAGCCGCTGATGATCGCGCTCGGCGCACTTTTGGTGGGAAAAATGCTGAGCGGTGGAAGTTCCGCCCAGACGGAGGCAGCGCAAAGCCCTGCCCCCGTCCCGCCTGATACAACCGCATCCGCCGACGGCGGACTGCTCGGCGGTCTGGGCGGCCTGCTCGACAAACTGAAGGACGCCGGCCACGGCAACGTTGCCAATTCGTGGGTCGGTACCGGTCAGAACCAGCCGATCAACCCCAGCGATCTGGGCAGTGCTCTCGGGCCACAAATCATTCAGGAGATCGCGCAAAGGACGGGCCTGAACCAGCAGGATCTGCTCAAGCAATTGTCCGCGGCCTTGCCAGGGCTTGTCGACCAGTTGACGCCGAACGGGCAAGTGCCGCAGCAGAACCAGCTCGCGTCCATATTCAGCAAATTCGCGAGCTGACGCCTGTCGCCCAACACCGCCTGCGGTTCGGGACAACGATAACACAGATTAAGATGCGCGTCCGTCTGGACGCGCAACGAATACTTTGAACTATCGGCAAAGCGCTTCGCTTGGGGCTGCCTGCTTCGGCATCGTGCGCGAGTGCGCTGCGGCTGGGGGAAATCTGGAGCGGGTAGCGGGAATCGAACCCGCATATTCAGCTTGGAAGGCTGCTGCTCTACCACTGAGCTATACCCGCGCCTTTCAGTCAAGCATCGGATCCGCTCCGACGCTCGCTCTGCGTTTCAGGGCTTCCGGGCCGGCAGTGGTGGAGAGGGTTGGATTTGAACCAACGTAGGCATAGCCAACGGATTTACAGTCCGTCCCCTTTAACCACTCGGGCACCTCTCCAGTCTGCCGCCGGAGCCATGCAACGAGGCATCGACGCGTCGCGGCTGCCAAAGCAGCCCTTCCGCGCAGCGCCTTATGGCGGCAGCGCCCAAAACTGTCAACCGCAACAGTCCGGCAAAAAGCGCTGAATCTCACGCCTCGCCCGACAAGCAGCTTATGCAGCTGTATCCATGGCCGGACGACACGGCTATAGAAGCCGGCCATGAGCAACGACAACAAATCGAAGACCCCGAAAGACACCCACTACGCCAAGCTGCGCCGCGCGCATCGCGACGAGAAGAGTGGCGGCGCGCCAGCGTTCAGGCCGCGCCAGCCGGTGCCGCCCGGCGAGAACCCGGCGGATGGGCTGGTGCGGCTTTACGGGCTGCACACGGTGCGGGCCGCGCTCGACAATCCGCGCCGCAAAATCAAGAAGATGTTGGTGACGCGCAACGCTGCCGAGCGGCTGGCAATCGCCGACCTTGGCGCTTTGCCCTTCAAGGCGGAGTTGGTCGAACCCAGGGACATCGACAAGGTCACCGGCTCGGATGCCGTGCACCAGGGCGTGCTGATCGAGGCCGAGCCGCTGAAACCGAAACGCCTCGATGCGCTCGGCGACACCAGGCTGGTGCTGGTGCTCGATCAGATCACCGATCCGCACAATGTCGGCGCGATCCTGCGCTCGGCGGTCGCCTTCGGCGCCGGCGCACTGATCACCACGGCGCGCCACAGCCCGCAGGAATCCGGCGTGCTGGCGAAGTCGGCCTCCGGCGCGCTTGAGCATATCGACCAGATCGAGGTGAAGAACCTCGCCGATGCGCTGGAGCAGCTGCACCAGGCCGGCTTCCAGACCATCGGGCTGGATTCGGACGGACCGGCGGAGCTCGAAACCAGCTTTGCCGGCGACAAGATCGCTCTGGTCCTGGGCGCCGAGGGCAAAGGCCTGCGCCAGAAAACGCGCGAAACGGTGACGACGCTCGCCCGCCTCGACATGCCGGGCGCCATCCGTTCGCTCAACGTGTCGAATGCCGCGGCGGTGGCGCTTTATGCGGCGAGGAAATTTTTGAAAGAGTGAATGGTGAATGGTGAATGGTGAATGGTGAATGGTGAGACTGTGCGTAAGTCGTGACCAATTCACTACCAACTACTCACCTATCTGCAACTGACTACCTATTCACTATTCACTATTCACTATTCACCCACTTCACATCCCGCCATTCGCTCCAGCGCCTTGACCAGCGCCGAATGATCCTCCTTTGACCCGCCATTCGCCGCGCACGAGTTGAACAATTGCTGCGTCGTTGAAGTGTTGGGCAGGGCGACGCCGAGCGCTTTCGCGCCTTCAAGGGCGAGATTCAGGTCCTTCTGGTGGAGTTCGATGCGGAAGCCGGGCGCGAAAGTGCGCTTGATCATACGCTCGCCATGCACTTCCAGGATGCGCGAGTTTGCGAGCCCGCCCATCAGCGCCTGCCTGACCTTGGCCGGGTCGGCGCCGGCTTTTGAAGCAAAGACAAGCGCTTCGGCGACGGCCTCGATGGTCAGCGCGACGACGATCTGATTGGCGACCTTGGTGATCTGGCCGACGCCGTTGGGTCCGACCAAAGTGATGTTCTTGCCAAGCTTCTCGAAGATGGGCCTGGCGCGTTCGAAGGCTTTTTCCTCGCCGCCGACCATGATGGTCAGCGAAGCCGCCTTGGCGCCGACCTCGCCGCCCGACACCGGTGCATCGAGATAGTCGCAGCCGACATCGTTGATCTTTTTTGCGAATTCCTTGGTCTCGATCGGCGAGATCGAGCTCATGTCGATGACCAGCTTGCCTTTAGTGAGGCCTGACGCGACGCCATTCTCAGCGAACAGCACGTCGGCGACCTGCGGCGTATCCGGAACCATGGTGATGACGATGTCGGCGGCACGCGCGACGGCATCATGGCCGGTGACGGCCTTCAGGCCCTTGGCGACGAGGTCGGCCGGCGGTTTCGAGCGGTGGTCGCTGGCGACGACCTGATAACCGGCGTCTAGCAAATGCCCCGCCATCGGCGCGCCCATGATGCCGAGGCCGATGAAGCCGATGATTTCCATGTCTTTCTCCGTTTCTTGTTAAGGGGGCGTTCCTGCGCGCCCCCCTCTGGCCTGCCGGCCATCTCCCCCACGAGTGGGGAGATCGGCAGTTGCCGCGCCGGCCCTTAAACTTTCCCGACCTCGAAAATTGGCGAAAGCGGCGGTGACATCCAATCTCCCTCCTTGTGGGGGAGATGCCAAGTTTTGGCAAAGAGGGCAGGCCAGAGGGGGGGCGCGAAGGAACGAGACGTGCGACACGTAGCGTCTACGCCGCCGCACTCCCCTGCCCGGCCGCGTCCTGAAACCACCCGAGCCCGGTTTCCGTTCCGCCCTTGGGCTTGTACTCCGCACCGACCCAGCCGGCATAGCCGATGCGGTCGATGTGGTTGTACAGGAAGGGAAAATTGATCTCGCCCGTCCCCGGCTCATGACGGCCGGGATTATCCGCAAGCTGGATATGCGCGATGCGGTTGAGGTTTGCCTCTATGGTACGGGCGAGATCCCCCTCCATGATCTGCATGTGATAGATGTCGTATTGCAGGAACAGGTTCTTCGATCCGACGCGGTCGATCAGGGCCAGAGCCTGGTCCGAGTAATTCAGGAAGAAGCCCGGAATGTCGCGGGTGTTGATCGGCTCGATCAGCAGCCTGATGCCGGCCTGCTCCAGCTTTTCGGCCGCGAAAGCCAGGTTCTCGGCGAAGACGTCTTCCAGCACGGAGCGATCGACGCCTTGCGGCGCGATGCCGGCGAGGCAGTTGACCTGCTCGCAGCCAAGCGCATGGGCATAGGTGACGACCTTGGCAATGCCCTGCCGGAACTCCGGGATGCGGTCGGGCAGGATCGCGATGCCGCGCTCGCCCTTGGCCCAGTCGCCGGCAGGCAGGTTGAACAGGACCTGCGTCAGCCCGTTCTTCTTCAACCTGGCCGCGACGACATCCGGCGCATGGTCATAGGGGCCGATATACTCGACGCCCTTGAAGCCCGCGCGGGCGGCGGCATCGAAGCGGTCGAGGAAGTCATGCTCGTCAAAGAGCATCGAAAGATTGGCTGAGAACCGTAGCATGGCAGTAGTTCCTCATATGCGGCTTAATCGAGCATGACGATCGCCGTGGGGGCATCTTCGTGATGTTCGGCTAGCTCCTCGAATTCGGTGATCTTGTCGATTTCGGTACCCATCGAAACGTTGGTGACGCGCTCGAGGATGAATTCGAGCACCACCGGAACCTGGTACTTGTTCATCAGGCGCTGCGCCTCCTTGAACGCGCCGGCGAATTCCTCCGGCCGGCGCACCCTGACGGCCTTGCAGCCCATCGCCTCGGCAACGGCGACGTGGTCGACGCCGTAGCCCGCCTCTGGATCGCCCTGTCGATTGACGTTCTCGAAGGCGAGACTGACTTCGAAGTCCATCGAAAATCCGCGCTGCGCCTGGCGAATCAGCCCGAGATAGGCGTTGTTCACGACGACATGGATGTAGGGTAATCCGTGCTGTGCGCCGGCCGCCAGTTCCTCGATCATGAACTGGAAATCATAGTCGCCGGACAATGCCACGATGGTGCGGTCCGGATCGGCGGCCCGAACACCGAGGGCTGCCGGCAGCGTCCAGCCGAGCGGGCCGGCCTGGCCGCAATTGATCCAGTTGCGTGGCTTGTAGACGTGCAGGAACTGCGCCCCGGCGATCTGGGACAGGCCGATCGTGGTGACATAGGTGGTGTCGCGGCCGAACGCCTTGTTCATCTCCTCGTAGACGCGCTGCGGCTTCAGCGGCACCTGGTCGAAATGGGTCTTGCGCTTCATTGTCTTCTTGCGCTGCCGGCATTCGCCGGCCCAGCCCGACCAGTCGCGCAATTTTCCGGCCGTCCTCCACTCGGTGGCGACGTCGAGCAGCATTTTCAGCGCCGCACCGGCGTCCGAGACGACGCCGAGGTCCGGCGCGAAGACGCGACCGATCTGCGTCGGCTCGATGTCGACGTGGATGAATTTCTTGCCCTTGGTGTAGACGTCGACCGAACCGGTGTGGCGGTTGGCCCAGCGGTTGCCGATGCCGAAAACGAAATCGGCTTCGAGCATCGTGGCATTGCCATAGCGGTGCGAGGTCTGCAGCCCGCACATGCCGGCCATCAGGCGGTGGTCGTCGGGGATCGCGCCCCAACCCATCAGCGTCGGGATGACAGGCACGCCGGTGACTTCGGCGAATTCGATCAACAGATCGGACGCATCGGCGTTGATGATGCCGCCGCCGGCGACGATGACAGGCTTTTCCGCCGCGTTCAGCATCGTCAACGCCTTCTCGGCCTGAGCGCGCGACATTGCCGGCTTGAACGGCACCAGCGGCTCGTAGGCATCGATGTCGAACTCGATCTCGGTCAGTTGCACATCGACAGGCAAATCGATCAGCACCGGCCCCGGCCGCGACGAGCGCATCAGATGGAACGCTTTCTGCAGCGCCATCGGCACCAGATAGGGTTCCATGACGGTGACCGCCCATTTGGCGACGGGTGCGGCGATCGCCGCAATGTCGACGGCCTGAAAATCCTCCTTGTTGAGACGCGCGCGCGGCGCCTGCCCGGTGATGCAGAGGATGGGAATTGAATCGGCAGCGGCCGAATAGAGGCCGGTGATCATGTCGGTGCCGGCAGGACCCGAGGTGCCGATGCACAGACCGATATTGCCCGATCTGGCGCGGGTAAACCCTTCGGCCATATGCGAGGCCGCCTCGACGTGACGCGCAAGGATGTGGCGGATACTGCCCCTCGCCTTCAGTGCCGAATAGAGCGGGTTGATCGCAGCACCCGGCACGCCGAAGGCACAGGAGATGCCTTCCTTTTCGAGAACGAGAACCGCTGCGTCGACTGCGCGCATCCTGGCCATGTCAGCCTCCACGGAATTGTTGATAGCCGATGATGCCAGCGCACCAATGATTTTTCAATTTTTTCAGAATATTTTTCCATTTCTAGAAAACAGCTCTTGTTGGTTGAATTGATTGGCCTTTTTGTTTTCCATGAATTCGCTTCGTAAATCACTGGAAAACTTTTTCATTGCCTGTTTGGGCGAACAGGGCGAAGAATGGCCCGATGGAAACCACCGAAAAACGCCAGCGCGGCCGGCCGCGCGCCTTCAACGGGCCGTCCGAGGCCGCATCGGTGCAGTCGCTGGACCGGGCGCTGCGCATCCTGGCAATCGTCGCCGATGGCAGTGGCCTGTCGCTGAGCGAGATCGCCGCCAGTTCCGGTCTGCCGGCATCCACCGCCTACCGCATGCTGACGACGCTGGAGAACCATGGCATGGTCGAGTTCGACGGCATCGACCAGCTGTGGTCGATCGGCGTCGAGACCTATCGCATGGGCGCGGCGTTCCTGCGCCGCCGCAAGCTGGTCGACCGCGCCCGTATCGTCATGCAGGAACTGATGGAGAAGACCGGCGAGACCGCCAATCTCGGCGTCGCCGAGGACGATTGCGTCGTCTTCGTCAGTCAGGTCGAGACGCACCAGGCGATCCGCGCCTTTTTCCGGCCGGGCACGCGCAGCTCCTTCCATGCCTCGGGCATCGGCAAGGCGGTGCTGGCGCATCTCGAGCCGGAGCGCGTCGCCACCATCCTGCGCCGGGCCGGGTTGGAGCGCTTCACCGAAAATACGCTGTCCGACATCTCGGCGCTCGCCCGCGACCTGGTGACGATCAAGCTGCGCGGCTGGTCGGTAGACGACGAGGAGCGGCATCCCGGCATGCGCTGCGTTGCCGCCGCCATCTTCAATGAATTCGGCGAGCCGATCGGCGGCGTTTCGGTCTCCGGGCCGACAGTACGGGTCACGCCGGAACGGCTGGCCGAGATCGGCCCGCTGGTGCACGATGCGGCGGCGGAGGTGACGAGGATGATCGGCGGCCTGCCGACCCCTCCCGGCCTTGGCAGCGAATCGAGCGCATGGCAGCGCTGACCAGCACCGAATGGTGCGACATCTGCCAGGATGGCCAGAGCTAGCCCCCGGGCACCGCGCTCTTGGTCGATAGGTCGTAGAAATCAAGCAGCATCGCCAGCCCAACTCCGCAGGCGGTGAAGATGAGGCCGGCAATGAAGATACGATTGGCGCGTTCATAAACGCGCCGTTGTAGAGACGTTACGTTGAGCAGCAACCGCAGCGCTCGTATCTGCAGGGCAATGCCGATCAAAATCGGCACGACGGCGGCCAGGTGATAGATTTCCCATGGTATCGGGTTGGCGGCCCAATGCGTGATGAAGCCCAGCGAGAACGCCAGCAGGATGCCGACGGTGGTGATTGTGCCGTTGCGGAAAACCGTCTCGATCGGCTCTTCGTTCGGATCGTGCTCGCCCAAGCGCCCTCTCCCTGTTTCGGTATCGGTGCAGATTAGGCTGTTGGGAAATCGCTGTACATCGGCAAGAGTGTTGGCGAATGCTGAAGCGGCATCCGATCTCGCCTTAAGTGGGCGATGTTCGACAGGACAGAGAGGCTGACGGAGCGCGGCTTTATTCCAGCTTGGGTTCCTCGCCCCACGGAAGTGGGGAGAGGTGGCGCGGCGAAGCCGCGACGGAGAGGGGACCGCGCCCTACGAAGGGCCCCCTCTCCGGCCGCGGAGCCTGTCCTCGGGCTTGCCGAAGGCAAGACCCGTGGGCGGCCACCTCTCCCCCGCTTCGCGGCGGGCGAGGAACCCAGGTCCTAAGAGGTCGGAGGAACAACCCCTCTGCCCTGCCACTCAGACACGCCGAAAAAGGGGCAGTGGGGTGCCCCTTCTTCCGGTTGCCTGAAACGGTCACCTCCTCCCAAGCTGGCATAGTGGCCCTCAAAGCCGGCAGCGATGGCGATAGCCGTCGTAGCCGACATAGGTGTCCGAGTACGGGTCGTAGCTCTGGTAGCGATTGAGGCAGCGCCTGACGTGCCACGAGCCGCCGTCTTCCTCGATATAGACGGTGCGCGGCTGGGCCAGCGCGCTGCCGAGCAGGAAGCCGCCGACACCTGCGGCAATGCCGATGCCGAGGTGCTTGTGCTTGTGATGGGCGGCCGACGGCTGAACGGTGCCGACCAGCATGGCGGCGGCGACAGTGGTGGCGACGAGGCCGGAAATGATGGTGCGCTTGAACATGACGATCTCCTTGTTGTGGGAGGCGATCCAACCGCCTCTTGACCATCAGTCGTCGCAACAAGGAAAAAGGTTCGAAGGTCCTTCTGGATTTTTTCGAAGAGAGAAATCGCGCGGTCTGATGCGCGACCACGAACGGTCGCGCCGTCGACAGTTCACCGGAACAACCGGCAGGCCTCAGCCCATGCCGGTGATATGGCGAAGCCAGAAGGCGAGCGCGATGAAGCCGATGATGGTGGTGACGCCGGTCCAGTCGATATTGGCGTGCTTCAGGTCCTTGATGAGCTTCACCAGGAGAACCCAAGCCACGACGACGAGCGGGAGAATGATGACAAACCTGATCATGCGACAGCCTCGCTGATGCGATTGCACCTTCGATCAATATAGGAAGCGAATTGGCCGTTTTCAGGACGCCTTGGCGGCAGAACCGGCGCGTTCGCGGCGGCCGAAAACGGAGTTTTGTCTTTACTGGCGCGGCAAATATGGTAACCGGAGCGCCGTGCCCTTGTAGCTCAGCTGGTAGAGCAGCGGTTTTGTAAACCGAAGGTCGGCGGTTCGATTCCGTCCGGGGGCACCAGTACGGGCTTCTTGAGACCTCCGGGGCGCTTGATATCTGCTCATCCCCGATATCCACAGGCCGGGGCCGTCAGGATCGGTAGCACATCAGCTTCAACGCATATATTCCCTAGCGGAAACCATAGTTCCCTAGCGGAAAACCTAGGAGTCTTCGTTGGAGCAGAAACGCACGACCGCCCCCTTCATCAACGGCATATTTGGCGGATTTATCGTCTTCGCCTTCGCGTTCGGTTTCCGTTTCCTGCTAAGTCCCGATCCCGATCCAACATCAAGAGCAACGACAAGCCTTTCAGTACTGGCCTTCGCCATTTGTTTCGGCGCAGCCTTCCTCCGCGAGCACCGGCGCCAGATTGCCGCCGCCAGAGAATATATAAGCCGCCCAAGATCGTATTAGGGGCGTACGTGTCGGGACCGTCCTCGTCGGGTCACCAGAAACTTCCGTGAAATTGCTGGCAAAATCTGTCGCCAGACAACGAGTTAGCATCTCATATCTAGAGACGCTGAGCCCGGGCGTGACTTCGCCGTTGCAGAGCCGTCATTTCGGCCCTCTCTCCCGGCCTCGGCCATCTCGTACCATTCGATTAAATTGCTCCTTTGTATATTAGCACTCGCTCAATTAAGCGCGCCGACAATGTCGGTGCGGCGGGCCAAAAACCAAAGGGTGTTGTCATGCGAAGTGATTTCGCCGCGGCGCGCGAGCTTTTGGAGTGCGCACAAAACCGCCTCTGCGGCGCGGATGAAACGAGCCGACGCGTCAACGAGGCCCTCGACGCGCTGATTGAAGAAATAGCCATCGCGGAATTCCGCAAGGCGCCACTGACGGTCGTGCCGTTTCCGCGAGCGCGGCCGCCTAAGCATGTTCGGTAGAGCGCTGATCGCCCGCGTTGACGAAGAGCCGGCAACTGGTGTTTCCGCAATCGCCCGTTGGAGCGTCGTTGAACGACCAAGCCTTTGACGATAGAGTTGCCGGGCAGTGGTGCTCTGAAACTCCGGAGCCGATCCATGTCACGCTGTGGAGATGTCTACGAGAACAAGGTGACCGGCGAATATGCGGTCATCCTGCGTGGCACCGAAGACCGCGGCCAGGGACCTGGCATCGCTCATCTGACCGCCCGGCCGGGAGCCGCAGTGGTGGGCGAGCACTTCCACCCGAACCTGACGGAACGGTTTTCCGTCCTCCGTGGCCGTCTCGACGCTTGCATCGCCGGGAAGACTTTGTCCCTGGGGCCTGGCCAATCCGCCACGGTCGAAGCAGGCGTCGCACATGATTGGTGGAACAGCAGCAAAACCGAAGAAGCGCATGTCCTGGTCGAAGTCGACCGGGCGCCAGGTGCGGACAATGTCGACCCGAACCGTTTCGAGCTGCTGATCGGCATGCTCTTCGGCCTGGCCAATGCCGGCAAGGTGGACAGAAAAGGTAGACCTTCGCCGCTTCAGGCAGCAGTCATCGCCAGAGAATTTGCCGACGTGATCGTCTTCACGCACCCGCCACCTGCGATTCAGCGAGTGGCGCTGGGGATCCTGGCGCCACTCGGCCATCTGCTTGGCTATCACGCGATCGACCCCGTCTACTGCAAGCCGCACGGGCATGTCATGCCGGCTCCTGAAATCCTCGCTCGAGCAGGCCTAACGGCTGGGTGATCCGGGTCCATACTAGGCGCCCGGCATTTTTATCGGCAGGATGCTGCCATGTCGCGAACTCTGATCGTCGTTGGTCTCAGCATAGTTGCCTTAGGCCTGCTGTGGCCTTGGTTGGCCCGGACCGGCCTTGGCAGGCTGCCCGGCGATATCGTGATCGATCGTGAGAACTTCAGGCTTTATGTCCCTATCACCACGGGGATACTGGTCAGCATCGTGCTCTCGGCCATTCTATGGCTGATCAACCGTTAGGCGATGCTCCGGCTGCGGCGATTTGTGTTGCAGGCCCTACTCGCCCTTGATCTTCTTACACTCCGATCGCCGCCACCAATATCCTGTTCTGCCTGCGTATCGCCGTGCGCAGTTCGGCAATCCTCGCCTCCTCGCGCTTCACGAATTCGATGAACATCATGTTCATGTTGTTGAAGATGAGTTCGCCGAGCGCCGGCCCGTCGATGTCGCGGCGCACCAGGCCGAGCGCCTGCAGGCGGACGATCAGCGCGCGGATCTGCTCGGTCAGGGCGCGGTCTAGCGCGGTATAGGCCTGGCCGAACGGGCTGTCGGGCAGTTGCGTCGAGATCGCCATCGCCTGCCGCCACATCTCCTTGCTGAGATAATGCAGCGAGTGCTCGATATAGATGCCGAGCAACGTATCGAGAGCGTCGCCGACATTGGCCGGCGGGTTGGCGACGACGCCGCGCCCGGCATTCAGCACCTCGTTGACCTCCATCGAGACGATGGCGCCGAGGATGTCGCCCTTGTTCTGGTAGTAATTGTAAATCGTGCCGACCGAGACCTCGGCCTGCGCGGCGATGGTCTCGATCTTGGCGCCCTCATAGCCGGCATCGCGGAAAAGCGCCGCCGCCGCCTCGATGATGCGGCGGTGCCGATCCGCCTTCTGCCTTGCCCGCAATCCGCTCATATCGGCTGTTTGCCACAAAAACAGAATTGACTCAATTTTAGAATTGGTTCAATTTTTTCCTACAAGCCAAAAAGGCAAGGGAGAACACTCGATGTCCGTCAATCCAAAGACCCCCAATCCAACCGTCAGGAATCCGCTTTCCGTTCTGAAGAGCCATCTCCAAGGCGCCTGCGCCGCGGCAGCACTGCTGCTGGCGGCGGGCAGCCTCGCTCAGGCGCAGGATCTCAACGCACTGATCTGGTGCGATCACGCCGATCCGGCGCTGCTCCAGCCGTTCGAGGAGGCCAACGGCGTCAAGGTCAATGTTAAGGAGTTCGAAGGCACCGGCGCCGGCCTGGCCATCGTCGATCAGTCGCAGCCGGGCGACTGGGACGTGATGGTGATCGACAGCATCGACATACCGCGCGGCGTCGAAAAAGGCCTGTTCGAACCGCTACCGGAAGACAAGCTGCCGCTGGCCGACCTGTTTCCGCAGGTGAAGATGGATAGCTCCACCGTCGTCGACGGCAAGCGTTACGGCATCACCGAAAAGTTCGGCTACAACACGATCGGCTACAACAAGACCAAGGTCGACCCGGCCGACATGCAGTCGATGGCGGCGCTGACCGGCGACAAATACAAGGGCAAGATCGCCATCTACGATTATTACCTGCCGGTCATCGGCATGGCCGCACTGGCGATCGGCAAGAAGACGGCGGAACTGACCGAAGCCGACCTTCCCGCCATCAAGGAAGAGCTGCTCAAAATGAAGGCCAACGCCAAGCTGGTCGGCGAGGTGACCGCCAGCCAGACGGCACTGGCGACCGGCGAGGTCGACATACTGGTCGGCGGCGGCGAATGGGTGACGGCGGGGCTGGCCAAGGAAAACCCTGCGCTGGACTTCTCTATCCCGAAAGAAGGCGCCGTGCTGTGGTCGCAGTCGCTGGCAATGTTCAAAGATTCCAAGAACAAGGAGCTGGCGCTTAAATTCATCCAGTACATTATGAGCCCCGAAGGCCAGGCGCGGCTCGCCACCTCGTCCTGCTATTGGGGCATGCCGGCCAACAGCAAGGCGGCGCTCAGCGACGAGCAGAAGAAGATCCTGCGCTTCGACGAGCAGCCGGAATTCCTCGCCCGCGCCCAGTCCTATCCGGCGCCGAATGCCGATCTCGACAAGAAGATGCAGGACGTCTGGACCGAAATGCTGCAGGCGCAATGACCGGCTGCTGGTCGTGAACGCCGCCAACAGCGGGCGTGCCCTGCCCTGGGCGCTGGTCACGCCGGCGCTCGGCTGGACGTTGCTGTTCTTCGTGCTGCCCTTCGTCGCTATGGCGGTATCCAGCCTGACGGCGCATGACCGCGGCGGCTTCACGCTGTCCAACTACAGCCAGTTCTTTGCCAATCCGTCCTACTGGCAGGCGATGGTGAACTCGCTGCAGGTCACAGCCATTGTCACCGTGATCTCGGTGCTGCTTGCCTATCCCTTTGCCTGGATCCTGGCCGAGCAGGTGCCGGAGCGCTGGCAGCGGCTGGCGCTGATGCTGGCCGTGCTGCCCTTCTGGACCTCCTATGTCGTGCGCTCCTATTCGTGGCTGCTGGTGCTGGCACAGAACGGCGTCGTCAACCGCGCGTTGACCGGCTCCGGCCTGTTCGGCGAACCGCTGCAGCTCGCCAATACGCGGTTGGCCACCATCACCGGCTTCGTGCATTTCTTCGTCATGCTGTTGACGCTGACGATCTTCGCCAATCTGAAGCAGCTCAGCCCCAGCTACCGGAAGGCCGCCGCCGACCTCGGCGCCGGGCCGCTGCGGACTTTCCTGCATGTCGTTCTGCCGCTGACGCTGCCTGGCATCATGGTCGGCGCCTTCCTCACCTTTGTGCTGTGCATCGGCGACTACATCACGCCGCAGATCCTCGGCGGCAACAACGAGCTTTTGATGCCGCAGCTCGTCATGATGCAGATCGGCCGGCGCGGCGACTTTTCGCTCGCCTCGGCGCTGTCGATCATCCTGATGGCGGTGGTCACCATCGCCTACCTCGCCTGCGCCCGCTGGCTGAAGATCGAGCGGGCCTGACCATGCGCGCTTTCATCCGCCTCGTCTCCGGCCTTTACGCCATCGCCATCTACGGCTTCATCTTTCTGCCGGTCATCGTTCTGGTGCTGTTTTCGCTGCAGGCAACCTCGTTTCCGATCCCGCCCTTCACCGGGCCGTCGC
This sequence comes from Mesorhizobium sp. M0019, assembly GCF_040323975.1. Classification (NCBI taxonomy): domain Bacteria; kingdom Pseudomonadati; phylum Pseudomonadota; class Alphaproteobacteria; order Hyphomicrobiales; family Phyllobacteriaceae; genus Mesorhizobium; species Mesorhizobium sp. M0019. The sequence continues at coordinate 16,861 of NZ_JAMYVK010000032.1, forward strand.
TGCGCTGGTACGAGGCCGTGCTCGCCGACACGCGGCTGACTTCGGCGCTGGTCAATTCGCTGCTGGTGGCGGTCGTCTCCTCGACTGTCGCCGTCACGCTTGGCTTTCTCTCCGCCTGGGGTTTTGCGCGCTTCGCCTTGCCGGGCTCGGGCCTGATGCGCGGGCTGATCACCTTGCCCTTGACCGTCAGCTATCTCATCATCGGCATGGGGCTGCTGGTGCTGTTCAACTGGGCCGGCGTGCCGAAGTCGCTCACTGCCGCCGGCATCGGCCATGTGGTGATCAACCTGCCGCTCTGCTTTGCCATCGTCTACAGCCAGATGGGCGACCACCAGATCAACATCGAGCGCGCCGCGCGCGACCTCGGCGCGCCCGAATGGAAGGTGCTGCTTTTGATTACCGTACCCGTTATGGCGCCGGCGCTCTTCGCCGGTTTCTTCCTGTCGATGACCTTCTCCTGGGACGAGTTCGTCATCTCGTTCCTGTTGACGCGCTTCGATACGACGCTGCCGGTCGAGATCTGGAACCTGCTGCGCTCCGGCCTCAATCCGAAGACCAACGCCGTCGGCTCGCTGGTCTTCGCCGTCTCAATCGTACTGGTGGTATTGTTCGAGCTGATGCTGTTGCGGAGGAAGCCGGCATGAGTGCGCCACTGGTCGATATAAGCTCCGTCTCGCATCGCTTCGGCCAGCACACGGTGCTGAAGAACGTCTCGCTGACGATCGAGCCGGGCAGCTACACGATCCTGCTCGGGCCGTCCGGCTCCGGCAAGACGACGCTTCTGTCCATCCTCGGCGGCTTCGTCACGCCGAGCGAAGGCAAGGTGCTGATCCGCGGCGAGGACTGCACTGCCGTGCCACCGGCGAAGCGGCCGACGACGACCGTGTTCCAGGATTATGCGCTGTTCCCGCATATGAGCGTTGGCAACAATGTCGGCTTCGGGCTGCGCATGCGGGGTGTCGATGGCGCAACCCGGGCAGCAAGGGCACGCGAGGCGCTGGCGCTGGTTGGGCTGGCCACTGCCTTCGACAAGAAGCCGCACCAGCTTTCCGGTGGTCAGCGGCAGCGCGTGGCGCTGGCGCGCGCCCTGGTGGTCGAGCCGGCGGTGCTCCTGCTCGACGAGCCGCTCGGCGCGCTCGACCTGAAATTGCGCCGGCAGATGCAGGACGAGTTGAAGGCGATCCAGAAACGCGTCGGCACCGCCTTCATCCACGTCACCCATGACCAGGAAGAGGCGATGGCGCTGGCCGATCATTGCGTGGTGATGAACGACGGGCGCATCGAGGACGAAGGACCGCCCGAGCGCGTCTATGCACGGCCAGCGACGCGCTTTTCCGCGACTTTCATGGGCGAAAACACGCTGTTATCGGGAACGGTGACCGAGGCGAAGAGCGGCAAAGTCACCGTCACCACGAAGCTTGGGTCGCTCTCTTTGCCCGGCACATTGCCGGCCGGCTCGACCGTTGCGCTGGCCGTCCGGCCGGAGCATCTTGTTCTCGGCGCTGCCGGCGGTGCTGTGGCGCTCGGTACGGCCAAGGTCAGCGACGTCGTCTTCCAGGGCAGCTTCAAGCGTGTGCTGGGGACCTCCACGACCGACCCGGCGCTGCACTTCATCGCCAAGGTTCCCTCGGCATCGGCCGTCCAGCCGGGCGACGTGGTCGCGGTATCGTGCGATGCTGGCGACATCATCCTGCTTGCGGACCAAACATGAGCACGCTTCCAATCATCGACGCTCCTGACTGGTACGAAACCATCCGCATGGGCGATGGCGTGACGCTGATCCACGAGCCGTGGATCAAGCCGTTCTTCCGCTGCAACATCTGGCATGTGCGCGGCCGCGACCGCGATCTTCTGTTCGACACCGGCCTTGGCCATTTCAGCCTGCGCCGCCACGTGCCGCTGGTGACGGAGCGCAAGCTCACCTGCGTGGCCAGCCACACCCATTTCGATCATATCGGCTGCCATCACGAATTTCCCGACCGCTGCGTGCACCCGGCCGAGGCCGAAATCCTCGCCGATCCACGCAACGAATGGACGGTTGCCGACCGCTATGCCACTGACGAGATGTTCGACGGCATGCCGCAAGGTTGGGACACGAAGCGCTACCAGATCCTGCCCGCACCAGCCGGCCGGTTGCTCGAGCAAGGCGACATCGTCGATCTCGGCGACCGTGCCTTCGAGGTCATCCACACGCCCGGCCATTCACCCGGCGGCATTGCGCTCTACGAAAACAGGACGGGTATCCTGTTTTCCGGCGACATCATCTATGACGGCCCGCTGATCGACGACGTCTATCACTCCGATATCGACGATTATGTCGAAACGCTGCTGCGCATGCGCGATCTCGATGTCTCGGTCGTGCACGGCGGCCATTTCCCGAGCTTCGGCAAAGTCCGCTATCGCCAGCTTGTCGACGAGTATCTCGCGCAAAAGCGCCAGGCCGGCTGCCATCTGTTGCAAGCCCGATAAGCACTGGCGCTGTGGCGTCAAAGCGCCCTTTGCGGACAGGGTGTCCCCGCCGCGTCGCCGCAGCGTGAGGCCGTGGGCTCGGGTCTAAAGCTCTTTTCCTCCGACTGGCGCACCAGTTCCGCGAAAGCCAGGGCAAAACTTGCCAGCATCAGGAAGACAATAATCAAGCGTGCCAGCGGCAATAGATCGGCCTCGACTGGTTAGCCCCCACGCCGCCCGTCCGCTGCCGGCTAACATGATCGATATGGCTTTACGAGAGTTTAAGGCGAGTCTTAACCATCACATCATTTTGTCCTCCGACATGATGCGCGAGTGCGGCTTGTTTGGTCGCCATCTCCAGGCACCTCCCTCCCTTTGCAGAAATGCCCACCCATGCTAACCCGGCGCTGGCGCGGCCCAGCAACCGGTCGCCGCCAATCGGTCGCCAGACGGTCGTCGCCAATCGGTTGTCGTTGAGAGCCATGAGCAAAACCGCCAGCCGTTTCGCCTTCGTCTCATCCGGTACAGCCGACGCCAATGCAGCGCTGGAAAGCCTCTCTGCACGTTACGGCCAGGCATCCGTCGAAGAAGCCGGGATCGTCGTGGCGCTCGGCGGCGACGGCTTTCTGCTGCAGACCCTGCGTGAGACGATGAGCACGGGAAAGAAGGTCTACGGCATGAACCGTGGCACCATCGGTTTCCTGATGAACGAATACCGCGCCAGCGGCTTGACCGGGCGCATCGCGGCGGCCGTTGCCGAAACGATCCGTCCGCTGGAGATGCAGGCAGTGACGGCCGAAGGCGAGACGATTTCGGCGCTCGCGATCAACGAGGTCGCGCTTTGGCGCCAGTCCTACCAGACGGCCAAGATCCGCATCACCGTGGATGGGCAAGAGCGGCTGGAAGAATTGCACTGCGACGGCGTGATGATTGCGACGCCGGCCGGCTCGACCGCATATAATCTGTCGGCGCACGGGCCGATCCTGCCGCTCGACGCTCCGCTGCTGGCGCTGACCCCGGTCAGCCCGTTTCGTCCGCGCCGCTGGCGCGGCGCGCTGCTCTCCAACAAGGCGATCGTGCGTTTCGACATTCTGGAGCCGGAAAAGCGGCCGGTGAATGCCGCCGCCGACCACACCGAGGTCAAGGCGGTGACGACGGTCACGGTGAGGGAATCGCCGACGGCAACGGCGACGCTGCTGTTCGATCCCAACCATTCGTGGAACGAGCGCATTCTCGCCGAACAGTTCAGGTATTGAGCCGGCGCAGCGGCCACTGCGCAAATTAAGCATCGCGATTAAGATTACGACTTCACAATCGCGCCAATCCCGCCCGTTTGTGTTGACAAATCGTGGGCTTGCGCCTACCTGCAATACCGATCTTGCAGGCGCGCGGCGCTTGCCGCGACTGCATATGTTGCGCCCCCGAACCAGCCAAAGACAGCCAAACTTGTCCTCAGACACCCAGATCGCTCAAGAAGCGTTGACCTTCGCAGACCTCGGCCTGTCGCCGAAGGTCCTTTCCGCAGTTACCGATGCCGGCTACACCGAGCCGACGCCGATCCAGGCTGGCGCCATCCCTCACGCCTTGCTGGGCAAGGACGTGCTGGGCATAGCCCAGACCGGCACCGGCAAGACGGCGTCCTTCGTCCTGCCGATGCTCACCCGGCTGGAAAAGGGCCGCGCCCGCGCCCGCATGCCGCGCACGCTGATCCTCGAGCCGACGCGCGAGCTCGCCGCGCAGGTCGAGGAAAACTTCGTCAAATACGGCAAGAACCACAAGCTCAATATCGCACTGCTGATCGGCGGCGTGTCCTTCGACGAGCAGGACAAGAAGCTCGAGCGCGGCGCCGATGTGCTGATCGCGACCCCCGGCCGCCTGCTCGACCATCGCGAGCGCGGCAAGCTCCTGCTCAACGGCGTCGAGATCCTCGTCATCGACGAGGCCGACCGCATGCTCGACATGGGCTTCATCCCCGACATCGAGCGTATCTGCGAGATGATCCCGTTCACCAGGCAGACGCTGTTCTTCTCGGCGACGATGCCGCCGGAAATCACCAAGCTCACCGAGAAATTCCTGCACGCACCGGTGCGCGTCGAAGTGTCGAAGGCTGCATCGGCCGCCACCAACATCATCCAGCGGCTGGTGAAATCCGGGCCAAAGCCCTGGGACAAGCGCGAGACGCTGCGCAATCTGATGAAAGCCGAGGATGCCGAGCTGAAGAATGCCATCATCTTCTGCAACCGCAAGATCGAGGTATCGGAGCTGTTCCGCTCGCTGCTGAAATATGATTTCGACGCCGGCGCTCTGCACGGCGACATGGACCAGCGCGCGCGCATGCAGATGCTGGCCAATTTCCGTGACGGCAAGCTGCGCTACCTCGTTGCTTCGGATGTCGCGGCGCGCGGCCTCGACATTCCCGATGTCAGCCATGTCTTCAATTACGACGTGCCGATCCACGCGGAGGATTACGTCCACCGCATCGGCCGTACCGGCCGCGCCGGGCGCTCGGGCAAATCCTTCACCATCGCGACCAAGTCGGACACCAAATACATCGACGCCATCGAGCGGCTGATCGGCACGAAGATCGAGTGGCATGACGGCGATTTGTCGACGGTCGTTGCCAGCGAAGGCGGCGAGGATGAGGCCCCGCGCCGTGGCCGCGGTGCGCCACGCCGTGCCGGCCGCAAGGACGACGCCAAGGACAGGGGCGAGCGCAAACCGCGTGAACGCCACGTCAAGCGCAGCGAAGAAGCAGCGCCGGAAGCGGTTAGCGAGGAACAGCCGGTCGTGGCCGAAGCCGCGGTCGCCGGCATCGGCGAGCGGCGTACCCGCAAGGACGCGATCCGGTCGGAAAACAGCGAACGCCAAGCTTCACCTGAACGGAAGGCATCGCCGGATCGCAACGAACGGCGCGCGCCGGAACGGGGCGACACCAGGCCGCAGCGCGAGCGCCCTGCCCGCCAGCGCCAGGAAGACAATGACGCGACCGTCGGCTTCGGCGACGACATGCCGGCCTTCATGCGGATCGTCGCCAAGGTCTGATGCTGCAGCGCTTGTGCGTCCTGCGGACGCGCGAAGCACCGAAACCTGCATAAGACAGCCTCGCTTCGCGCTGAGATGGGGTTAGTCCGGCAGGCCCGCCTTGCGAAGGCCTTCGATATATCTGCTGCGATCGTCCGGTCGATAAAACGGCGGCAGCACCTCGGCGAGATTCGAAAGCCGCAGCGAGGGATCGAACTCGCAAAGCCGGGCCATCATTTGCTGCGCTTCCGTTAGGCGCCCCGCAAGGGCATGACCGGCCGCCACTACACGCATCGCGCTCACGTAGTTCGGCTGGTGCCGCAGCGACTTTCCCGCCCAAGCGACGGCGTCATCGTAGTGGCCTGCACAAAAATGAGCGAGCCCGGTGTTGAACTGCCAAGCGAACAGGCGTGGATCCAGCGGGCTCAGACGCATGGCGCCCGCAGCGTGCTCGATGGCCTTGCCTGGCTCGCCCAAGCAAGCCCTCACCCAGCTGCTGACGCCCAAAGCAGCGGCCAAGTTCGGGTTGAGAGCGAGCGCGCGATCGATGCAAGCCGCACTATCATCAAGGTCGCCGCCTACGTAGCCGAGGACGTATCCACCGTAGGAAAGCGCAATTGCATCGTCCCTTCCGAGTTCGACCGCTCTCCTGGCCAGTCGAGTAGCTTCGGCAATCTCTTCTGCACGGTCGACCATCCAGCCGTTGCTTTTTCGGGTAGCATAGCACCGCGCCGCCCGCGCATGGGCTATCGCGAACTCCGGGTCACGGTCGATCGCCTTCATGAAGAGGCGCAAGGCGTCGTCAATGGCCGATCTACTAGTGATCGTTCGGTCAAAGGCCGCCAGCCCGCGGAGATAGTAGTCATAAGCATCGAGGCTTTCTGTCGGTTTGCGTTTGGCACGCTCGATCTCAGCCTCCTCCATTTTCGGTGTGATTGCGCCGACGATGCTCGAGGCGACCTGGTCCTGCAGATTGAAAACTTCGGCGAGCGTTCCATCAAAACGGTCGGCCCAGAGATAGGCCCCCGTCGAGGTGTCGATGAGCTGCCCGGCGATGCGCAGGCGGTCGCCCGCCCGGCGAACACTTCCCTCGACCACATAGCGCACGCCCAGCTCACGCCCGACCTGCTTTATATCTATGGACCGTCCCCTGTAGGTGAAGCTCGAATTCCGTGCGACCACGAACAGGTGACGAAAGTGAGCCAAGGCGGTGACAATGTCTTCCACCATGCCGTCGGCGAAATATTCCTGCTCCACATCACCGCTTAGATTCTGAAACGGCAGCACCGCAATCGACGGCTGGTCGTCGCGCCTCGTCGGGACCGCCAGAACCTGCGCCAGTGATGCGGCGCCAGAGCTTGGCTCCGGCCGCTGACGTTCAGTTCTTTCACGGGACTGCAGGGAAGCCGCAAGTGAGCTTGTCTGCTCCTCTGGGTCCGCATTCAGATGTTTTTTTAAAGCTGCCCGACACAGCTCGAACTGGCGCAAAGCGGCGTTTTCGTGGCCCCGATGAGCGTGGATGCGGATAAGCGCCCGATGGGCTGCCTCCGCCGTCGGATCCGAGGCGAGCAATCTCTCCGCGAGCCCTTCGCAGGCCGTCTCTTCCGCTGAGCCGGGTGCGGGCAGCGCCAGGCTCAGCCGATCGACCAACTGCAGCGCCTTGCGCTGATACTTGCTCAGAAGGGGTCCAAACCACTCGTCCAGTTCGTCAGGAATCGTTTGCCCGGCAAGCAGCTCACCGCGATAGAGATCGGCGGCGAAGGCGAGATCGGTGGTTCGGCCCTCCTCTAATTTCCGGTCGAAGATCGAGATGTCCGCCTCATCCGGTCCGGCAATCAGCGCAACGGTTTCCTGATCCCCATCGATGTAGACGGTGGCATCCAAGCTGGCCGGGAACGTGCGCCTGATGTCGACCAGCGCTTGCCGCAGACTATTGCGGGCCTGCCCATTGCTTCGCCCCGGCCAAAAGACTTCGGAAAGCTGCTCGCGACGATGGCCGCGGCGGCCTGCGAGAACCAGAGCAGCAAAAAGAAGCGAAGTCTTGCGTGTGGCGAACCGGACAGGCCGATGCTCCGGGGAAGTAACCTCCAGGCCACCAAGCAACCGGATGCGCACAAATCGTCTCCAGACTTTGACCGCAGCGACAGAATAGCATCTCGGTAGATTGATTTAACACCGATTTAACGGCGGATCGTCGGACTTCTCCCAGTTGTTCACGCACAGCCGAACAGCCCGAAAACGCCTGCGTGGCACGCTCCCACCCACAAACTGGAAATGGGAGACCAAAACAATGGCTCACACGGAACCTCGCGCCGCCCGCAGCATGTCCAACCGCTTGCTTGCGTCTAGCCTGAAAGGCGCAGCAATGATGATCGCTGCCTTCACGGGATGGCGGCGGACCGTCGCGAGACGCAGGGCACTGGCAGATCTGACGACCGAACAGCTGAAGGACATCGGTCATTCGGAGGTCCATCAACCCGCACTCGATGCCGCCACGGCTGTTCTAATCACGAACTTAATGTCGATGAGGTAAGATCGGCGTTGAGTTTGGTCTAGGCCCTAAAGATTCCTGAGTTCCAGGCGAGACGCCAACAGATCCAGAAAAGCGCGAACTTTGGCTGAGGACGACCTGCCTTCCGGCCACACGGCGTGTATCGGCACCGGCACCGGCTCGAATTCGGTTAGAACCAGTTCCAGGCGGCCATCGTCCACCAGGTGTTTTACCTGCCAAAGCGGCGAGTAGCCCAGACCCAATCCGTGAACCGCGGCCGCATAGATGGATATCATCAAATTCGACCGGAAAGTGCCCGCGACCTTCACCGGCCGGGGCTTGCCTTCAATCTGAAACATCCATTCGCCCGGGCGGCCGTCGACGGTTCGCACGATGCATTCATGCTCACGCAATTCGAGCGGATGGGCCGGTCGGCCGTGTTGCTGGAAGTAGGCAGGTGCGCCGAACACCACGCGTCGCAGCGCGCCCAGGGGCTTCGCACGTAAATTGGAATCCGGCAAATTGCCGATCCGGACAGCCAAATCGAGGCCCTCGGCATCAAGATCGACAAATTCATCGGAAAGCTGGAGGTCAACCTCAACCCGGGGATATGTCCGCATATAGTCGGCGATAACCGGCACGAGGAAGTCCGGGCCGAACAGAACTGGGGCACTCACACGCAGGATGCCCGATGGCTCCGACCGTCGATTGGCCGCCTGAAGCCTGGCTTCGTTAATTTCCTCGACGGCGGGTTTGATGCGCTGGAAAAAGGCCGCTCCGGCTTCGCTCGGCGTCGAGCGGCGTGTCGTCCTGTGCAGAAGCTCGACCCCGATGGATTCCTCCAATGTCGCCAAGGACCGGCTGACCGACTGCAGCGAGCGGTTCAGCCGGCGTGCGGCAGCCGTCAGACTGCCATGCTCGACAATGGCAATGAAGGCTTCGAAATCATCTATCCGGCTCATCGCCTATTTCTCCCGAAAACCGGGAGAAACTATGGCAAAATCGATGAATTGTAACGCAGTTCGCTAGATTTTATCTTCCCTGCACAGGCCGAAAGGCAGACTCGAGGGAAGGAGATTGCCATGCGAACACCCAGTCCAACGGTCCTGGTAGTAGGTGCCACAGGCCGCGTTGCCGGTTTGGTGGTGCCTGAACTCGTCGGCCGCAATACCAGGATTCGGGCGCTTGTTCGTGACGCCGCGAGTGCCGAAAAAGCCCGAAAAGCCGGCGCATCCGAGATCGCGATCGGAGATCTGCGCAACCATCAGAGCCTTGAGCAGGCCGTGAAAGGTGTCGACGGTGTCTTTCACATCGGACCGGCCTTTGCTCCCGACGAAGCCGCCATGGGAGTTGCCATGGTTGAGGCGGCGGCGCGAGCAGGCGTTCGAAAGTTCGTCTTTTCGTCGGTGATCCAGCCGACCAATACGAGGCTGGAAAACCATGCAAGCAAGGTACCCGTCGAAGCTGCCCTCTATTCGACGAACATGGAGTACACCATTCTGCACCCGGCCAATTTCATGCAAAATATCGCGGCGGCCTGGCCGTCTGTCGTCGAGCACGGCGTTTTCGCCGAGCCGTTTCCAAGGACGGCGAAGCTCGCCCGCGTCGACTATCGCGATGTGGCTGAAGTGGCGGCAATCGCACTGACCGAAGCGCGTTTGTCCTATGCGACCCTCGAGCTGTGCGCCGACGGTATGCACAGCCGCGAAGAGGTCGTCGCCATGATGAGCGAAGCGCTTGGCCGGCCGGTTTCGGCCGGCGAGCCGACATTTCAGGACTGGGCGGCGAAGGCCCGCCTTCCCTATACTGACCGGCAGTTGCAGATGCTGGCCAAAGTACACAGCCACTACGCCAAATACGGCCTCGGCGGGAACAGCCAGGTGTTGCGCGCCGCCCTTGGCCGCGAGCCGCGTTCGCTGCAAAGCTTCATTCGGGAATTGGCGCTGCAGGCGGCATATGCCGCCTGATCGTCCTCACAGTAACGCTGACGCACATTTTTTCTGATTGGGAGATTTCGATGCAAGCATCACCGGATCGAGCCTTCAAGTTGAGAAAGCTGCCGCCCTCCTACGGCGCGGTGGTGATGCCGTTGGTTCTTTCGATTCTGATGTCCTCGATTGTCTCGGCGGTTTCGACGGCAGTCGGCGCAGGCTGGACGAACGGGTTCATAGCGGCCTGGAGCTATGCGTGGGGCGCTTCATGGCTTGTTGCGTTTCCCAGCCTGCTGATTGTGCTTCCGATCGTGCGCCGGATCGTTGCCGCAATTGTCGATCAGCCGGCCCGGTCCTGATATCGCGAACGAAGGGCGCCGGCGGCCGGTGGTCCGGCATAACCATTGGAGCGGCCCCGGACGGGGCCGCTCTCGGTTCATGTGCTTGCCTCAGGTGAGCGGCGACAGCTGGATCTCGACGCGGCGGTTCTGAGCCCGGCCGGCAGCCGTCGCATTGGAGGCGATCGGACGCGTCTTGCCGAAGCCGGTGACGGCGAAGCGGCGGGAATCGACGCCCTGCCCGGACAGATAGTTGGCGACCGCCAGGGCGCGGCGCTGCGACAGGTCGAAATTGTGCTCGTCGCCGCCGGTCGAGTCGGTGTGGCCGAACACGTCGACCGTGGTCTGGCGGAACTTTTTCAGCACAAGGGCCACTGAATTCAGCACCGGATAGAAACCGGCCTTCACCGCGTCCTGGTCGACGTTGAAGGTGATGTCGGACGGCATATTGAGGATGATCTGGTCGCCAGTGCGGGTGACGCTGACGCCGGTGCCCTGAAGCTGTCGGCGCAGTTCGGCCTCATTCTGGTCCATGGTGGCACCAATGGCACCGCCGGCAAGCGCGCCGATGCCCGCGCCGATCAGCGCATTGCGGCGGTCGTTACCGCCGGCAAGCATGCCGAGCCCGGCACCCGCCAAAGCACCGAGACCGGCGCCGGCAGCGGTGTTGGAAACCTTCTGTTCCCCGGTGTAGGGATCGGTGGTGCATGCGCTCACGAGCACAGCCGTCGCCACGACGGCGAGCACAATCTTTTTCATATGGTGGTCCCTCTCCATTCCACGGCCGCGCAACGGCGCACCGCATCAGCCCTTCCAGCGACTTGTACCATGAAATGCGGCGAAAAACGGACCAGCAAAAGCCGTTGCCGCGGCTTTCCCCGGCTCAATTCCACACGCCTGCAGCGGCTCGCGCGACCACCCCAATTCGACCGGCTACCAGAGATTCTTGCCGTCGATGACCACCACTTCGACCTTGTCGAAATCGAAATCGTCGAACAGCCGCGAGTTCACGCTGATCTTCGGATTGTCGAAATTCGGCTCGCCTGTCGACCAGTCCGGCGTCTCGGTGAAGGTGCCGCAGCCGCAGGTGGCGCAAAAACCGTGTTTTATGGTTTTCGATCCCCACTGGTAGAACGAAACATTCTCCGGCGGGCTGGTGAGTCTGAATTGCGATGGGGTGTAATAGGCCCACAACGAACCGCGTTTCGAACAGAAGGAACAGGTGCATCGCGTCACTGTCTGCGGCGCTTGCGAAACCTCGAACGTCGTCGCCTTGCAGTGGCAGCTTGCCTTGATGGTCATGAATTGGTCCCTCACAATGCCGCCGCCCCGTACGGCAAAGGCAGCATAAAGAAACGCTCCTGACAACTGCCGGTCAGCAGGCTTGTGAGCCTGCGATGCACAGATCGAAGGCCCATCGATCCAAAACCGCTGCACACGCTCGGGTCAGCCCGTGGGCAAGCTTTTGGGTGTCATGCGCTAGTAGGACGATGGGGGCACGAACAGGCAGATGGTCTTTCCGTCATTGGCACCGGCAACGGAGCACCAATGATATTCGCCGTCGGGCGAATTCTTGATCCGCTTGTCGCTATAGGCCACGACTTCCCCGGTTCCTTTGATGACATAGCCCTCGGGACGTTCGCTGATCGATGTCTGAGAGACCTCGCGGCAATCATAGCCCGAGCAACAGGAGAACGGATAGCTCCAGCCTTGCGGCATTGCCGCGGTCGGCTTGGCATCATGCGCCAGAGCAGGCGCCGCAAATGGAATGGCGGCAGCAATCAAAACCACTGCCGCGACAAGTGAATTCAGGAGTCGGCGCGCCGTGCGGGCGACTGGGGCCGGTCTGGTTGTGAGAGCAGGCATGAGCGCAGTTCCTATCAACGGTTGTCAAGCATTTCGCTTGCCCGTTCCCGGAACGTGTCTTCCCAGTGGCCGGATCGTCAGGTCGCAGATACGCCGCGTCCGGCCATAAATGCTTTTTTCCTCCCCAGCGCATGAATGCTGGGCTGATTCCTTGGTTGGCGCAAGGAATTGCTGTCGCAACCGAACGCCGACCTCTGCAACTGGAACCAACCTGCCGTCCTGATTGACGAAACCTGGTCAACCCCGGCAGCGGGATCGCCAATAACGGGATTTGGCTCGCGCTGGTTCCAGGCTTGGCACCGGCAGGCCCGAGGCATCCGCGTCAAAAGCCGAAATCGATTTTGAAAAACTCTACGAAAAACAAAGTTGTAGAACGACAGGTAGGTGCAAATTGAGAGCTCGTCACTCTCGCACGATGGCCGTAACTCTCGCGTGATGAACCCACATTCCTGCCGGATTGGTGCCCGGCGGCCTCAGTCGATATCGGCCACCGTTTCGCCGGCGCCACCCTCGATCCGCTGCGACAGCGAGGCTTCCATGAAATCATCGAGGTCGCCGTCGAGCACGCTCGACGGGCTGGTGCTCTCGACACCGGTGCGCAGATCTTTCACCAACTGATAGGGCTGCAGCACGTAGGACCGTATCTGGTGGCCCCAGCCGATATCGCTCTTCGACGCTTCGGTGGCGTTCGCCACAGCTTCGCGCTTCTTCAGCTCTTCCTCGTAAAGCCGCGAGCGCAGCATTTCCCAGGCCTTGGCCTTGTTCTTGTGCTGGGAGCGCTCGGCCTGGCAGGCAACCGCGATGCCGGTGGCGAGATGGGTTATGCGCACGGCCGAATCGGTGGTGTTGACGTGCTGGCCGCCCGATCCCGACGACCGATACGTGTCGATACGGACGTCGGATTCGGAAACGTCGATGTCGATCGTATCGTCGATGACGGGATAGACCCAGACGCTGGCGAAGGAGGTGTGGCGGCGCGCATTGCTGTCATACGGCGAAATGCGCACGAGACGATGCACGCCGGATTCCGTCTTCAGCCAGCCGTAGGCGTTGTGGCCCTTGATCAGCAGCGTGGCGGACTTGATGCCGGCTTCTTCACCGTCATGCACTTCCAGCACTTCGACCTTGAAGCGGCGGCGCTCGGCCCAGCGCGTATACATGCGCAGAAGCATCGAGGCCCAGTCCTGGCTTTCGGTGCCGCCGGCGCCGGCATGAACTTCCAGATAGCTATCGTTGGCGTCCGCCTCGCCCGACAACAGCGTTTCGATCTGGCGCGCCTTGGCCTCGCCGCGCATCGAGCGGATCGCCGCCTCGGCCTCCGCAACGACGCCCTCGTCGCCCTCTTCCTCGCCAAGCTCGATCAGGCCGATATGGTCTTCCAAGGCCTGGGTGAGGCCTTTGACCGCGGCAATACCTTCCTCGAGGCCCTGACGCTCGCGCATCAGCTTTTGCGCTTCCAACGGCTCGTTCCAGAGGCTCGAATCCTCGGCACGGACGTTCAGGTACTCAAGCCGCTTTATGGCTTGGTCCCAGTCAAAGATGCCTCCTCAGCAGGGTGATCGCCTGCCTGATCTCGTCGACAATGTTTTGCGTTTCCGCGCGCATGGCTGGCTGTTCTGTCCTGTTGCTGGATGGCGGTTTGGTGGCGCGATACATAGGGACGGCACGGTCTCCTGTAAAGCGCCGGCCCCTGTAATGTACCGGCCCCTGTAAAGCGGAATGGACCGGCTCGACCATGATCGTCAAGCCGGCTCGACCCGATGTAGCGACTGTCAGTAGAGCCCGCCGCCGCCCGACTGGATGGCCTGGTTGGCCTGCGGCGACAGCGCCCCGCCGGTGGCGTTGGAGCCGTCCGCACCCATGCCGATCACCCAGTAGCTGTCGGCGGGACCGGTACCCGGTTTGAAGGCTTCGATGATGGTTCCGGCGTCGCCCGCGTTGGCCCGCATGCCGGTCTTGCGATTGATCGCAATCAGCTTCATGCCTTCCGGAACCTTGAAGTCGACATTGGGCGTGCCATCCAGCGCCACGCGCATGAAATCCTTGAAGATCGGCGCGGCAAGGCCGCCGCCGGTCGCGCCCTTGCCAAGACCTTTCGGCTGATCGTAGCCCATATAGAGGCCGACAACGAGGTTCGGCGTATAGCCGATGAACCAGGCATCCTTTTCGTCGTTGGTCGTTCCGGTCTTGCCGGCGATGTGACGGCCAAGCTCGTTGATGGTGGCGCCGGTACCGCGTTGCACGACGCCCTCCATCATCGATGTGATCTGGTAGGCGGTCATCGGATCGAGCACCTGCTCGGAGTTGTCGACCAGCTCCGGCTCTGGCTGGTCCTGCCACTCGGCGGCATTGCAGTTCGAGCAGCCGCGTTCGTCCTGCCTAAAGACGGTCTTGCCGTAGCGATCCTGGATGCGGTCGATCAGCGATGGCTTGATCGACTTGCCGCCATTGGCCATGATCGAATAGGCCGACACCATGCGCATCACCGTCGTCTCGCCGGATCCCAGCGCCATCGGCAGATACGGCGCCAGGTGGTCGTAGACGCCGAAACGCTCGGCATATTCCACGACCAGCTTCATGCCCATGTCGTTGGCAAGCCGCACCGTCATCAGGTTGCGCGATTTCTCGATGCCGGAGCGCAACGTCGCCGGGCCGGCCACCGTTCCGTCGTAGTTCTTGGGCGTCCAGGTCGTGTTGCCGCTCTGGATGGTGATCGGCCCGTCCATGATCACCGACGCGGGCGTATAGCCATTGTCGAGGGCGGCCGAATAGACGATCGGCTTGAACGACGATCCCGGCTGGCGCATGGCCTGCGTCGCCCGGTTGAACTCCGACTGCGCGTAGGAGAAACCGCCGACCATGGCCAGGACGCGTCCGGTATGCGGGTCCATGGCGATCAGGCCGCCTTCCACTTCGGGAACCTGGCGCAAGCTGTAGCTGTTGTCCGAGCCGTCGTTCTTCTGCACGAAAATCACGTCGCCCGGCTTCAGCACGTCGGCGGGCGACTTCGCCTTGACGGTCCTGCCGTCGACCACGTGGCGCATGGCGAAGCTCATGTCTTCCTTGCTGACGGTGCCTTCGACGCGGTCCTTGACGATTTCGCCGGAGATCTGGCGCGTCGGCTGCAAGCCGATGGACAGGCCGGTGGCCGAGCTGTCGAGCACGACGGCGAGCGACCATTCCGGCACGTCCTCCAACCGCTTGACGTTGCCCAGCGGCACACCCCAGTCGCCGGAAACGTCGATGCTCGTGACCGGCCCGCGGTAGCCGCGCAGCGTGTCGAACTTCATAAGTCCGTTCTGCATGGCCTTGCGGGCAATCAGCTGCATCTTCGGATCGAGCGTCGTGCGGACGGAAAGGCCGCCCTCGTAGAGCGCATTCTCGCCATAGCGCGCGATGATCTGGCGACGCACTTCCTCGGTGAAATACTCCCCGGCGAAGAGATAGTTGCCGGTGCGGCGCGGCGTGACGCCGAGCGGCTCGGCCTTGGCCTTCTCGCCTTCCTCATGCGTGACGTAACCGTTCTCGACCATCTGGTCGATCACCCAGTTGCGGCGCTCCAAGGCGCGATCGGCATGCTTGAAGGGATGATAGTTGTTCGGCCCCTTTGGCAGCGAGGCGAGATAGGCGGCTTCGGCCACGGTGAGCTCGTTCACCGATTTGTCGAAATAGGTTAGCGCAGCACCGGCGACGCCATAGGCGCCGAAGCCGAAGAAAATCTCGTTGAGATAGAGCTCGAGAATGCGATCCTTCGAGTAGGCCTGCTCGATGCGGAAGGCGAGGATCATCTCCTTGATCTTGCGCTCGTAGGTCTGGTCTGAAGACAACAGGAAGTTCTTCGCCACCTGCTGGGTGATGGTCGAGGCGCCGACCTGGCGCTTTCCCGAGCCAACATTCTGCAGGTTGACGACAATGGCCCGGCCAAGGCCGGTCACGTCGATGCCGGGGTGATTGTAGAAGTTCTTGTCCTCGGCCGACAGGAAGGCCGCCTTGACACGGTCCGGGATCGCCTGAATCGGCAGATAAAGCCGCCGCTCACGCGCATATTCGGCCATCAGCGCGCCATCCGACGCGTGGATGCGGGTCGTCACCGGCGGCTCGTATTTGGCCAGCACCTCGTAATCGGGCAGGTCCTTCGACAAATGGCCGATATAGATCGCCACGCCCGCCGCGACCAAAAGGGCCAGCGTCGTGCCGATGCCGAAGAAATAGCCAATGAGACGAATCATACCCGCTCCAGTCCTTGGTTCGGGAATTTCCTAAACGAAGCCGCCCTTCACGCAAGCTTTCGGGACGATCCCAAACCGTAATCGCAAAATCCATGTCGCGACCATGTGGGCAAAATACGGCAGCGCGGGATTTCGGTTTCGAATGCCGGAAATAAAAGCACAGGGTGTTGTCGCCGTGCAACGCTGCTTCAGGTTGTGGGCGCCGGCGGACATTTCAGCCTCCGGCCCCCGTTCCGCTCTTGGCCGAAGCAAACAGGGCAACGGCGTTGGTTATGCTCTGGGTCGCCTTGTTGCGCCAATCGGCGCTGAGCAATTGCGCTTCGTCCTTGGCGTTCGACAGATAGCCGAGTTCGACCAGCACGGATGGAACGTCCGGCGCTTTCAGCACCTTGAAGCCGGCAGAACGCTGCGGGTTGTTGATCAGACCGACGCTGGTGGAAAGCTGTCCGACGAGAGTATGGGCGAAGCTCATCGAAAAATTATGCGTCTCGCGGCGGATCAGGTCGATCAGGATATCGGTCACTTCCTTGCTGTCGTCCTTGATCTCCATGCCGGCGAACTGGTCGGAAAGATTTTCACGGTCGGCAAGCGCCTGCGCCTCGGGATCGGAAGCCTTGTCGGACACGGTGTAGACCGTTGCGCCGCGAATGCCCTTGAGGCTGATCGTGTCGGCATGGATCGAGATGAGCAGGTCGGCCTCATGCTGGCGGGCAATGCGCACGCGGTCGTCGAGCCGCAGGAACATGTCGGTCTCACGTGTCAGGAACACGTCGTATTTGCCGCCGGCGGCGAGCTTGTCGCGCAGTTCCATTGCGAAGGCGAGCGTCACGTTCTTCTCGACCGTCCCGTTCAGGCCCTCGGCGCCGCCGTCGATGCCGCCATGGCCGGGATCGATGACGACGGTGAAACGATGGCCCGGATTGGAGACCGGCCCGGTACCGACCCTGCCGGCCTTGTCGGCGGAGACCGTCGAGCCGGTGGTCAGCGCCTGATTGGCGAGCGCTGCGTCGAATTCCCGCTGCGAGGCCGCCGACATGTCGATGGCGATGCGGTAGCCGTTGCCGTCATCGTTCTTGAGCACGTCGAGATTGTCGACGGCGAACGGTCCCTTGCCGGTGAGAATCAGCCGCGATTTCCCCTCGCCGAGTCCGCCGTAACGCACGGCGCGGACAAGCCCGCGCGGCTTCATATCCTTGGCATTGAGGGCGAATCTCGTGGCCGGGAGATCGATGACCAGGCGATTGGGGCCGCGCAGCAGGAACCATTTGATGTCGGGCTCGCGGTCGAAATTGATGACGATACGCATCTTGGTGGCATCGCCGGCCATCTTGTAGCTTATGGCACCGAGCGGTGCGTCGGCAGCACGCGAAAGCGGCGAAAAGACCAGGCAAACCAGGATCAGCGGCAGCAGGCAGGCGGTGCGGAAGAACCAGCCTCCATGATGACGGCCCTTGTCTGCGAAGCCTGCCAGTCCCATCTTTCTACCAATCGCTCCCGTTGGCGTCATGCCCGATCGCTTGTCGAAGTGCCCTATTGCTTGTCAAAGTGCTGGCAGGCCGCGAACTCGATTAACGATTGGTATCCAGAGAAGGTTAACCAAGCCTTTTCATGGAAGGCTTGGGACCGGGGCTTCCGCTGCGGAACGGCTTTTTGCCGGCATCGGGAATCGGGGTTGCCTTCCAACCCGCCAAATCATAAAAGCGATGGTGGATCACTGCAATCCTGGAACCGTCCTCCTCCGCAGCTTCCTGCTACAGGTCAGACGCAAGACGGCTCCTTTCGCTTCAGGCGAAGAAGGCATCGGTGATCGCGACGATTTTCGCAGGCGTGCTCCCGTGGCGGGGGAATCGCCTGCGTGAGCAAAACGGCCGGGATTGTCCCGTGCCGGCTCTGTATGAGCAAACAAGCTGGTCCGGTTTTTCCCGGGCTTTGGTTCAAAAGGTTCTGCTGGTGACGATGGCTTCAAGCGCAATCATGGAAAGGTCCGCAACAAACCGCGCCACTACGGCTGCGGGCGGCACCGCCATGGCGCTCAGGCAGCGGCCGGCGGACGTTCAATTGTCCGGCACCCATGTTCCAGGTCCACGGCAGCGGGCAGTGTCCTGCAAGCTGCGGCCGACGGCTGCCGGGAGGAAACGAAATAATGCCCAACAAAATGCTGATAGACGCCTCCCACCCGGAGGAAACACGCGTTGTCGTCGTTCGCGGTAACCGTATTGAAGAATTCGACTTTGAATCCCAGGACAAGAAGCAGCTCAAAGGAAATATCTATCTCGCCCGCGTAACGCGCGTCGAACC
Source organism: Mesorhizobium sp. M0019 (assembly GCF_040323975.1). Lineage (NCBI taxonomy): Bacteria > Pseudomonadati > Pseudomonadota > Alphaproteobacteria > Hyphomicrobiales > Phyllobacteriaceae > Mesorhizobium > Mesorhizobium sp. M0019. The sequence goes on from NZ_JAMYVK010000032.1 coordinate 35,483, forward strand.
TTCCCTCCAGGCAGCCTTTGTCGAATATGGCGGCAACCGTCACGGTTTCCTCGCCTTCAGTGAAATACATCCCGACTACTACCAGATTCCGGTCGCCGACCGTCAGGCGCTGCTGCGTGCGGAAGCACAGGAAGCCCAGGACGAAGAGGACGAGGAAGCTGCCGAAGGCGAGGACCGCCAGAGCCGCGACCGTGGCAAGCGCGGACGCAGGCGCGGCGGCAAGAGCCGCGACCGCGGCGAGCACAGGCGCGAGGCAGGCGCGGCCGACGGTGAGAATGGCGAGAACGGCGAAGATGCCATCGCAGAAAAGCTGGATGCCGTTGCCGACAACACCACGTCCGACACTGCCGGACAGAGCGAGGATGCCGCTGGACAGATTGAAGAAGTCGCTGATAGCGGCGAGACCGGGCCTTCCGAAGGCGGATCGAGTTCCATCGCTGCCAGCGTCGATGCCGACGTAATCTCCGAAGCCGTCCCACAAGTCGAGACAAGCGGGGCCGAGACAAGCGGCGAAGCAACCTCCGAAGACAATGACCGCGGCATGCTGGAGGAGGTGCAATCCTCGCATCCGGACGATCACGAGGTCGAATCGGTCGGCGCCGAGGACGCGCTCGAAGAAGTACGCAACCGCCGCAAGCCGGTGCGCCGCCAGTACAAGATCCAGGAAGTGATCAAGCGCCGGCAGATCCTGCTGGTGCAGGTCGTCAAGGAAGAGCGCGGCAACAAGGGCGCGGCGCTGACCACCTACCTGTCGCTGGCTGGCCGCTATTCGGTGCTGATGCCGAACACGGCACGCGGCGGCGGCATTTCGCGCAAGATCACCAATGCGCAGGACCGCAAGCGGCTAAAGGAAGTTGTCGCCGATCTCGAAGTGCCGCAAGGCATGGGTGTCATCCTGCGTACGGCAGGCGAAAGCCGCACCAAGGCAGAGATCAAGCGCGACTACGAATATTTGATGCGGCTTTGGGAAAACGTCCGCAATCTGACGCTGCAATCCACGGCCCCTGCCCTGGTTTACGAGGAAGGCAGCCTGATCAAGCGCTCGGTGCGCGACCTTTACAACAAGGATATCGACGAGATCCTGGTTTCCGGCGAAGAAGGCTACCGCGAGGCCAAGGACTTCATGCGCATGCTGATGCCGAGCCACGCCAAGGTGGTTCAGCCGTTCCGCGACACGACGCCGATCTTTGTGCGCAACGGCATCGAAGCGCAGCTCGACCGCATGCTGCAGCCGCAGGTGACGCTGAAGAGCGGCGGCTACATCATCATCAACCAGACGGAAGCGCTGGTCGCCATCGACGTCAATTCGGGCCGTTCCACCAAGGAGCACTCGATCGAGGACACCGCACTTCACACCAATCTGGAAGCCGCCGAGGAAGTCGCCCGGCAATTGAGGCTGCGCGATCTCGCCGGCCTCATCGTCATCGACTTCATCGATATGGAGGAGAACCGCAACAACCGCTCCGTCGAGAAGCGGCTGAAGGATCACCTCAAGAACGATCGTGCCCGCATCCAGGTCGGCCGCATCTCGCATTTCGGCCTGATGGAGATGTCGCGCCAGCGCATCCGTGCCAGCGTGCTGGAATCGACCATGAAGCCTTGCCCGCATTGCGGCGGCACCGGCCATGTGCGCTCCGATTCGTCGGTCGCGCTGATGGTGGTGCGGGCAATCGAGGAATTCCTGCTCAAGGATTCGCGCAGCCACATCACGGTGCGGACGCCGGCGGCGACCGCGCTCTATGTGCTCAATCACAAGCGCGGCACGCTGGTGGAATTCGAGCACCGCTTCGGCGTGACCATCACCATCGAAGCCGATGACGCGGTCGGTGCACAACACTATGCCATCTTCCGCGGCGCGCTGGCCGAAAAGCCGGAAGGCTTTGTCGAGGCGCGCACGTTCCCGGCCTATGTCGAGCCGGAAGAACCCGAGGACGAGATCGTCATCGAAGAGGAAGACGAGGCACCGGTGCAGGCCGAGCAGCCACGCCCTGCCCAGCAGCCGCAGCAGCCAAGGTCCGGCGAGGACGGCGAAGGCCGCGATCGCAAGCGCCGCAAGCGCCGCAGACGGCGCGGCGGCAAGGATCGTGAACACGGGGATCGTGAACACGGGGAACGTGAACATGGCGATCGCGAGCATGGCGCTGCTGTGGAAGGTGCTTCCGTTTCGGCGCCGATAGACGATGCCTTCGTAGCCGCCGGCGATCAAGGCGCCGAAGCGGAACGTGAAACGCCGGCAGGTGTTGTGGCCGAAACGGCGGAAGCGGCGGACGACGGTCACGGCAAGAAGCGCCGGCGCGGCAAGCGCGGCGGCAAGCGCAATCGCCGTGAGGACGGCGAGGACGGCTTGGAAGCTGCCCCCGGCGAGCCAGCCGCCATGACGGAAGGTGCCGTGTCGGAAGCAGAGCCCGTAACCGGCGAGCCGGAAGGTGCGCCGCCGGCCGAAGAGCTTGCGGTGCTCGCTTCGGCGAATGACGACATGCCGAGCGCCGAAAAGCCGAAGAAGCCGCGCCGTGCCGCCAAGCCGAAGAAGGTTGCGGCGGATGCAGTTGCCGAGATTGCGGGCGCCGAGACATCGGCTGCCGAGGCCGCCTCCGTGGCTTCCGGCGAGACCGCTGCGCCGGCTTCGCAGGAGACTGAAGTGGCGGCTGCCGAGGAAACGCCGAAGGTCCGGCCGTCGCGGCGCAAGCCCGTACCGGTGGATGCTCCGGTCGTGCCGGTCGTCTCCTCGATCGTCCCCGACGAGGCAAAGACCGAGGAAGCAAAGGCCGAGGACAAGCCGAAGCGTGCCGGCTGGTGGCAACGGAAGGGCTTTTTCTAAGCCTTTCCGTGCATTAGCCAGACTTTCTGATTAAAAAAAAATCCCGCGCTGCCGATCGGCTGCGCGGGATTTTTTGTCCCAATTCCAGGCGACAGGCACCAGAGCGGAATGCATTCAAATTGAATGGGGCATTCCGCTCTAACTGTTTGTTTTGCCGCATTTGTGCGGACGCCAAATGATTCCATTTGGCTGCAAAATGCTTATGGTGCGAAGATCGACCAGTTCATCGTCTTCGCCAGTTTTTCCAGCGCGATCGAGCCCAGCCTGGAATTGCCGTTGGCATTAAGGCCAGGCGACCAGACGGCAAGCGAGGCGACGCCCGGCACGATCCCCAATATGCCGCCGCCAACGCCGCTCTTGCCGGGAATGCCGACGCGGAAAGCGAAGTCGCCGGAGCCGTCATAGTGGCCGCAGGTCAGCATCATCGCGCCGATGCGGCGGGCGCGCTCTGCCGAGACGACGGAATGCCCGGTCGCCGGGTTCTTGCCGCCATTGGCAAGGAAGCGGCCAGCCAGGGCCAGTTGCCGGCAGCTCATGGCGATAGCGCAATGGTGGAAGTAAACGCCCAGCGCCAGTTCCGGCGCGTGATTGAGATTACCGAACGATTTCATGTAATTGGCAAGTGCGAAATTGCGAAAGCCGGTGGCGCGTTCGGACGCCGCGACCTCGCGGTCGATGATGATCGTGTCGTCATCGGCCAGGAACTGGATTAAGCGCAGGATCTCGCCGATCGCCTCGCGCGGCTGATGGCCGGCAAGCAGGATGTCCGAGACCACGATGGCGCCGGCATTGATGAATGGATTGCGCGGAATGCCGTTCTCGTGCTCGAGCTGGACGATCGAGTTGAACGGATTGCCCGAAGGTTCGCGCCCAACCCGCTGCCACAGCGCGTCGCCGACATTGCCGAGCGCCAGCGTCAGCGTGAACACCTTTGAGATGCTCTGGATCGAAAACGCCTCGTCGGCATCGCCTGCGGTCAGCATGCGGCCGTCATTGGTCACCGCGGCAATGCCAAATTTTTTCGGATCGATCTTGCCGAGCTGGGGGATATAGCTGGCGACGTCGCCGCGATCGGTACGCTCCGCCATTTCGGCAGCGACCTCGCGCAACGCATGTTCGAGTTGGGGCGCCTGTTCAAGCTCCGGCATCGTCGCCCCGCTACTTCAGCCAGCGTTCGATACGCGCCATCGCCTCGACCATGTCGTCGTGGCTGCCGGCATAGGAAAAGCGCATCGTGCGATGGCCTTGCAGCGGGTCGAAATCGCGGCCCGGCGTCGCAGCCACATGCGCCTCGGCAAGCATCCGGCGCGCAAACGCCATGCTGTCATTGGTGTGCCTGGTGACGTCGCAGAAGGCGTAGAACGCGCCGTCCATGGGCGCGGCCAAAGCAAAGCCGAGCTCCGGCAGGCGTTGCATCAGGAGCTCGCGGTTCCAGGCATAGCGCGCCTTCACCGCTTCCAGCTCTGGCGTCGCCTTGAATGCCTCGATCGCGGCAATCTGGGACAGTTCGGGCGGCGAGATGTAGAGGCTCTGGGCGATGCGCTCGACTGGCCGCACCAGTTCCTGCGGCAGCACCATCCAGCCGATGCGCCAGCCGGTCATGCAATAATATTTCGAGAAGGAATTGATCACCGTCACATCCGCGCCGAAAGCAAGCGCCGTCGTGTCGGGCGCCGCATAGGCCAGCCGGTGATAGATTTCGTCCGAGATGACGGCGATGCCGAGCTCTTGCGCCGTCTCGACCAGCGCCTCGAGATCGCCGGCGGGAATGACCGCGCCGGTCGGGTTGGCCGGGCTGGCGAACAGCACGCCCTTCAGCGGTTTTTCGCGATGCGCGGCTTGCAGGTGCTCGGCATGCAGATAGGCGGCGCCGTCCAACTCGATCTCGGCGATGTCGATGCCGAGCGCGGCCATGATGTTGCGATAGGCAGGATAGCCGGGCGCAGCGATGGCGACGCGGTCGCCTGGATCGAACATTGCCAGGAAAGCGAGGTTGAAGGCAGCCGACGATCCGGTGGTGACGGCTATCCGCTCGGGCGAAACGTCAAGCCCGTAGTGCTCGCCATAATGCGCCGCGATCGCCTTGCGCAGGCCGGCGAGGCCCAGCGCGTCGGTATAGCCGATGCGGCCTGCTTTCAAGGCATTGGCCGCCGCTTCGCGAACCCCGGCCGGCGCCGGATCGGAAGGCTGGCCGACGGCCATGGAAACGACCGGCAGGCCCTTGGCTTTCAGCCGATTCGCCTCGGCCAGGATGTCCATGGCATGGAACGGTTCGACCGCGCCGCGGCGCGAAAGCGAAACAACCATTTTTCAATCCACCACACTTGTCCGCACGTGCCGGCCATGCTGGCCGCGCCGCACAAATGCCCGATTGGTGTGGGGATCACAAGTTCGGTAAGTTTAGGCTGCCGACTTTTCATCCTTCGCCCACTCGTCTACCAGTGGACCTGCCATGTTGAGCCGACCCAAATCGACGATCGCCAGGACAGCGCGCGCCCTCGCGACGCTTTCGCTTGGCGCGGTGGTCGCCATGGCCGGCTCGGTCAATGCCTTTGCGCAGAATGTGCCGGTTGTGCGCGATGCCGAGATCGAGGCGCTGGTGCGCGATTACGCGCGGCCGATCTTCAAGGCGGCGGGCTTGTCGGGCGACGCCATCAACATCGTGCTGGTCAACGACCAGAGCTTCAACGCCTTTGTTGCCGGCCGCCGCCTGTTCATCAACACCGGCGCGCTGATGACGGCCGAAACGCCCAACGAGATCATTGGCGTCATTGCCCACGAGGCCGGCCATATCGCCGGCGGACACCAGCAGAAATTGCGAGAACAGCTCGAGCGCGCCAAGACGATGGCGATCCTGGCGACGCTGCTTGGCGCCGGCGCCATGGTGGCCGGCGCCACCAGCAACAGCCGCGGTCTCGCCGGCGCCGGCATGGGCGTGGTGGCCGGCGGCGGCGAGATGGCGCAACGCAGTATCCTCGCTTATCAGCGCACCGAAGAGATGACCGCCGACCGTTCGGCGATCACCTATCTCAATGCAACCGGCCAGTCCGGCATGGGCATGCTGAAGACGTTTGGCCGCTTCCAGAACGCATTGTCGCTCTCGGGCGCGCAAGTCGATCCCTACAGGATCAGCCATCCGATGCCGCAGGAGCGTATCGCCAATCTCGAAGTGCTGGTGAAGCAGAGCCCTTACGTCGACAAGGTCGACCCGCCGGCACTGCAGCAGCGCCACGACATGATGCGCATCAAGATCGCCGCCTACATGCAGGGCCAGGCGGCGGCGTCGCGATTGATGCGCAAGAACCCCGGCAGCCTCGCCTCACGCTATGGCGACGCGCAGATGACCTATCTTTTCGGCAATCTGGCGTCGGCGCTCACCAAGACCAACGCGTTGATCAAGGAACAGCCGAAAAATCCCTATTTCCAGGAATTACGCGGCGACATCCTGATGAAGGCGAACCGGCCGAAGGATGCGGCGGACGGCTATGCCAAGTCGGTCAGCCTCGATCCGGCGCGATCGGGGCTGCTGCCGGTCTCTTACGGCCAGGCGCTGATGGCGATCGGCACGCAGGATTCGCTGAAGAAGGCAGTGGCGCAGATCAACACCGGCCTCGGACGGGATCGCGAAAACGCCGCCGGATACCGCTACCTGGCACAGGCTTACGGGGAACTCGGCAACATCCCGGCCGCCGAGCTTGCAACCGCCGAAGGGCATTTCTATTCCGGCGACTACAAGAATGCGAAGATATTCGCCATGCGGGCGCAGCAGAGCATGAAGCGGGGCGAGCCGGGCTGGCTTCGCGCGCAGGACATTATAAACTACGCACCATCAGGTAAGAAGAAGTGAACCTTTCGGACGCAGGCTGCGACACAGCCAAACCGGGCGGACCCGAACACAGGCAAGAGGATCGAGGATCATGACCAAGGCAATTCTGCTGGGCACTACCGGAGTGGCAGCGGCTCTCGTCATGCTGGCGTTCGGCTTCGTCGCCGGCAATCCGCAGACGGCGAAGGCCGGCACGGCACAGCTTGCCCAGACGACGTCCTCAGGTACCAAGCTCGACCGTGCCGAAGTCGAAGGCATCGTCCGCGACTATCTGCTGAAGAACCCGGAAGTGCTTCTGGAGGCACAGCAGGCACTCGAGGCCAAGCAGAAGGAAGAACAGCGCGTCGCCAGTCTCGGCGTCATCAAAGACGCCAAGGACCAGATCTTCAATTCCTCATTCGACGGTGTTGTCGGCAATCCGAACGGCAAGGTCACCATCGTCGAATTCTATGATTATAATTGCGGCTACTGCAAACGCGCCATCGACGACATGCGCGCGCTGACCAAGGCCGATCCGGACCTGCGCTTCGTACTCAAGGAGTTCCCGATCCTCGGCCCGGATTCGCAGAAGGCGAGCGTCGTCTCGATGGCCTTCCATTTGATGAAGCCGGAGAAATACGGCGAATTCCACAATGCGCTGCTCGGCGGCCAGGGGCGCGCCACCGAGGCGGCGGCAATCAAGGTGGCGCTGTCGCTCGGCGCCGACGAGGCGGCGCTGCGCGAAAAGATGAAGGACCCGAGCATCACCGAGGCCTTCTCCAAGACCTATGACCTCGCCACCAAGCTCGCCATCACCGGAACGCCGTCCTATGTCGTCGGCAACGAGGTGGTGTTCGGCGCGCTTGGCCAGGAAGTGCTGGCCGAAAAGATCGAGGCGGCGAAGGCCGCGCTCTGATCAGCATTCGGGTTTCGATTAGGCTGCGGGTTTCCGGCACCGGCCGTTTTTCCGGCTGTTGTGGACGGCGAAAGAACGCACTTGCGCTCTTTTCGCCAGCGTCTATGCCCATTATAGAGGGTCCGGCGCGCCGGCTTAGCCGCGCCGGGAAAGGTCGGCATATTTTGAAAACGGTTTTCGTCCTGAACGGCCCCAATCTCAACGCGCTCGGCAAGCGCGAGCCAGGCATCTATGGCGGCAAGACGCTTGCCGCGATCGCCGACGACTGCAAGCAGGCAGGTGCCGCACTTGGGCTGGAGATCGATTTCCGCCAGTCGAACCATGAGGGCGACCTCGTCGACTGGATCCAGGAGGCCGCCGACAAGGCCGCCGCGATCGTCATCAATCCGGGCGCCTACGGCCATACCTCGATCGCCATTCACGATGCCATCCGCGCTGTCGCGCCGCTGCCGGTCGCTGAGGTGCATCTCTCCAACATCCACGCGCGGGAACCATTCCGCCACGTCTCCATGGTCGCGCCGGTCGCCGTCGGCATGATCTGCGGGTTCGGGCCGCTCGGCTACACGCTGGCGCTGCAGGCGCTGGCTGCACGCCTATGACCGGCCAACAAACAGAAGGCTCGAAAATGTCGATAAAGAAGAACGGTGTTGACCAGCAGCTGATCCGCGATCTGGCGGGCATACTGAACGACACCAACCTGACCGAGATCGAGGTCGAGCTGGGCGATCTGAAGGTGCGCGTCTCGCGGCAGGCCCCGGCCGTCCATGCCGTCGCCACAGCTCAGCCGGCCTATGCCCCGGCAGCCGCGCAGCCTGCGGCAGCGGCCGCGCCGGCGACGCCCGACGTGTCGAAGAACGCCGTTGCCTCGCCGATGGTCGGCACCGCCTATCTGGCACCGTCGCCCGACGCCAGGCCGTTCATCGAAATCGGCCAGAAGGTCAAGGAAGGCCAGACGCTGCTGATCATCGAAGCAATGAAGACGATGAACCAGATCCCCTCGCCGCGCGCCGGCACGGTGACGGCGATCCTGTTTGAAGATGCGCAGCCGGTCGAATATGGTATGCCGCTCGTCGTGATCGAGTAGAGCCGGGAACAGGCGAAAGATGTTCCAGAAAATCCTCATCGCCAATCGCGGCGAAATCGCCCTCAGGGTGCTGCGCGCCTGCAAGGAGCTCGGCATCCAGACGGTGGTGGTGCATTCGACCGCCGACGCCGACGCCATGCATGTGCGTCTCGCCGACGAGAGCGTCTGCATCGGCCCGCCGCCGTCGCGCGACAGCTATCTCAACATCCACCAGATCGTCGCCGCCTGCGAGATCACCGGCGCCGACGCGGTGCATCCCGGCTACGGTTTTCTGTCGGAGAACGCCAAGTTCGCCGACATCCTCGCCGCGCACAACATCACCTTCATCGGCCCGACCGGCGACCATATCCGCATCATGGGTGACAAGATCGAGGCCAAGCGTACCGCAAAACGCCTCGGCATTCCCGTGGTGCCCGGCTCCGACGGCGCGGTCACCGAGGACAAGGAAGCCAAGCGCATTGCCGCCGCGATCGGCTACCCCGTGATCATCAAGGCGTCGGCCGGCGGCGGCGGGCGCGGCATGAAAGTGGCGCGTAGCGAGGCCGATCTCGAGGTGGCGCTGCAGACGGCACGCTCGGAGGCGGGTGCGGCCTTCGGCGACGACGCAGTCTATATCGAGAAATATCTGCAGAAGCCGCGCCATATCGAAGTGCAGGTGTTCGGCGACGGCGCCGGGCGCGGCGTGCATTTCGGCGAGCGCGACTGCTCGCTGCAGCGCCGCCACCAGAAGGTCTGGGAAGAAGCGCCCTCGCCGGCGCTCAATGCCGAGGAGCGCGCGCATATTGGCGGCGTCTGCGCCAGGGCGATCGCCGATCTCGGCTATTCCGGCGCCGGCACCATCGAATTCCTCTATGAGGATGGCGAGTTCTATTTCATCGAGATGAACACGCGCCTGCAGGTCGAACATCCGGTGACCGAGGCGATTACCGGCATCGACCTCGTGCACGAGCAGATCCGCGTCGCCTCGGGCGGCGGACTTTCGGTGCGCCAGGAGGACATCCGCTTCCACGGCCATGCCATCGAATGCCGCATCAATGCCGAGGATCCGCGCACCTTCACCCCCTCGCCGGGCACCATCACCCATTTCCACACGCCGGGCGGCCTCGGCATCCGTGTCGATTCCGGCGTCTATTCCGGCTACAAGATCCCGCCCTACTACGACAGCCTGATCGGCAAGCTGATCGTGCATGGCCGCAACCGCGTCGAATGCATGATGCGGCTGCGGCGCGCGCTCGACGAATTCGTCGTCGACGGCATCAAGACGACGCTGCCACTGTTTCGCGACCTCGTTGGCAACGCCGACATCGCCAATGGCGACTACGATATCCACTGGCTGGAAAAATACCTGGCCGAAGGCGAGTGACACAGGGGCGAAGCGATGACCCGTCCCTACGCACCCGGTTATCGCATCCCGACCGACCTTTTGCTTAAAGCCTATGCCTCCGGCGTCTTCCCGATGGCCGAAAGCGCCAATGACCCCGAAGTATTCTGGGTGCGACCGGAGACGCGCGGCATCATTCCGCTCGACGGGTTCCACATACCGAAAAGCCTGAGAAAGACGATCCGCAAGAACCTGTTCGAGTTCCGCATCGATTTCGACTTCGAGGCGACGATCGAGGCCTGCGCCGAAAGGCGCGAGGAACGGCGGTCGACCTGGATCAACGCACCGATCCGCGAAGCCTATATCGAGCTGCATCGGATGGGCCATTGCCATTCGGTCGAGGCCTGGCACAACGACCGATTGGTCGGGGGGCTCTACGGCGTATCGCTCGGCCGCGTGTTCTTCGGCGAGAGCATGTTCGCCAGGGAGACCGACGCGTCAAAGGCCTGCCTGGTTCACCTCGTCGAACGCCTGAAGGCGCGTGGCTTTGCACTGCTTGATACGCAGTTCACCACCGAGCATCTCAAACGCTTCGGCGCAATCGACGTGCCGCGCGGCAAGTACGAGAAGATGCTGGCCGAGGCGCTGAAGGGCGAGGCCGTGTTTTTTCCATAACCTGGAATGGTTCATCGTTTCACAGAAACGCAATTCCGGACGGAAAGCCGTTCACAGTTTCCTGGAATTGCTCTTGCGGCCGGTCAGCCTTTTTCTGCCGTCACCAGCGGCGTCTGTGCGTGGAACATCATCTTCCAGCCATTGACGCGGTGGACATAGCCGGTGCTGACCAGCGCCGCATAGGCTTCGCCATCTTGCCGCGTCGCACGCGCCTCGTAGGTCAGCATGACGATGTCGCTGCCCGGCTCGATGATGCCCTTGAGGTCGATGTCGAGATCGCGCCAGCGGTTCGGGTCCGTGGCAGTTGCGGCCAGATCGGTATTGCTCATCACCCGCGCCATCTGCGGGAAGGCCACCAGGCATTCGATATCGGCATTGGCCTTGAAATAGTCGGCGCCACCGCTCCAGAATCCCCTTTCGATGTCGAGAAGTTCGTTCTTGTTGGCCATCATCATGGCAACCTCCTCCGTAGAGAGGCACCAACGCTCGGGCAACACGGCGGTTCCGCAAGACGCGGTATCCGCCGCGCGCTGACAGATTCTAGTTGGTTTTGGGGGCGGCGGGTGCTGGCACGTCGGACTTCTGCTTGCAGCCCTTCAGCCAGATATCATAGACGGCATGCTCGACGGCGTTGATCCCGGGGCTTTCGGCAAACATCCAGCCGGTGAAGATACGGCGTATTTTCCGGTCGAGCGTGATCTCGTCGACCTCGACGAACGAATCCGTCTTCGGCTCTTCGTTTTCGGGCCGCGAATAGCAGATGCGCGGCGTCACCTGCAAAGCGCCGAACTGCACCGTCTCGTCGATGTAGACATCGAAGGTGATGATACGGCCGGTGATCTTGTCGATGCCGGCGAATTCAGCGACGGGATTGGTGATGCGCTCGGATACTGCGGGTGCTGCAGGCGCCACCGACGCGTCCGGCGCAGGCGGCGCCAATTCCTGCGCAGTAGCAAGCGCCACCATAGAAGCGAGAACGACCGCGGTTAATCCGCCCGTCAAAATTCGGCTGAACATGCTCATGCAAGGTCCGGTGGTTTGCGCCCGGGTGATTCTCTTAACGCCAAGGCTAGTTGCTGCTGTCGGATCAGCAAACAGCTAAACAGCAATTGTGGCGACAAAGGACCGCCCTCGTGGGGACCGCCCCCGTGGGGACCGCGCGCGTGTCGCGGCGATCGATCACGAACCAGGCGTCCAGGCGTCGTAGTCGCCCGTCACCTGCGGACGATGCTGGTTGGTCAGCACCGAGCCTTTCGGGCGATAGGCCGCGGGGCTGCCGGTGAGGTTCGGCACATGCGGCTTTTGCCAGTCGCGTGGCTTGTAGTCTTCGCTTGGCGGCGCAACGTCGACACGATGATGGATCCAGCCGTGCCAGCCGGGCGGAATCGCCGAGGCTTCCGAATAGTTGCGGTAGATGACCCAGCGACGGGTGCGGCCTTCCGAATCGACGCCGCCCTCATAGTAGACGTTGCCGACCTCGTCCTGCCCGACCTTCTTGCCGTGCCGCCAGGTGTGGAAGCGCGTTCCCAATGTCTGGCTATTCCACCAGGTGAAAAACTGCAGAAGGAAAGTTTTCATCCAAATCCTCGTGGCAAGTCCTTGAAGCAAGTCCTCGCGGCGGCTGCGGCGCCTGTTCCTGCTTATGGCGTCACGGCATTGCGAAGGCAAGGGTCTTGCCGCAACCGACGAGCAAATGGCTGGCGGGGATGCGAACGGTCATACGATCTTCGTGTGCCCCACGAAGCAGATGAAATGGGTTGTTGGCAACCTTACGCAGCGTTATCCTAGGGGGTGATGCTTCGTCGCCTCAAGGGCGGCAAATGAGAGGGGCTCATGTCATCGCTGGCGGGTACGGCCGGTCGCGCGTTGCCGCAGGTCGTTGAGGCGATCTACGATTCGATTGCCGACGTCGACCGCTGGCAGGCGACACTCGAGGCCATCTGCAACCTGGCGGAAGGCCAGCTTGCCATGCTCGCCGTCATCGACACGATCAGCAGCTCCGCGCGGTTTTCGGTGTCTTGCGGCGATCCCGCAGTTCTTGAGCCGTTGAAGCATGACTACGGCTCGCAAGTGCCGTTCTATGCGGCGGTTCCCAAGATGGAGATCGACGTGCCGTTCACCGTCGATTCGATCTACGCCCTGCAAGGCCCGGATACGCGACAGAGATGGCTCGAAAGCCGCATCGTGCGCGAATGGGTGCAACCCAACCGCCTGGACGATTTCTTCTGGGTGGCGTTGATGAAGCGGCCGACCCGGATCGGCACGTTGATGGTGGTTACCGACAAGGACAGGCGCCAGATTTCCCGCGAGGATCTCGAGCTTGTCAGCCTGCTGGCACCGCATGTGCGGCGCGCGGTGACCATCGGCGACCTGTTCGAAGCCGAGCGGCGCAAGGCCGAAATTTTCCGTTCCATCATTGAAAGCCTCGACCATCCGGTGCTGATCGTGGCCGAAGACATGACCATCATCTTCGCCAACCCGTCAGCCGAAGCGCTGCTCGCCGAAAATATCTCAGTCGCTTGCGTGCGCGGACAGCTTTCCTTCACCTATGCCAAAGCCAACGCCGCGATCGGCCGTGCCGTCCAGCTCGGCACGCGCGACGAATTCGCGCTCGGACCTTGCGGCATCAACATTCCCCTGGCCAGGACGGTCGTTCCGGCGGTGGCCCATGTCATGCCGCTGGCGCGGCGTGAAATCTCGGCGCGCATCTCGCAACGCGCCGCCGCAGCGATCTTCATCGCCGCAGCCGGTTCGACACCGACCCCGGCGCTGGACGCCATTGCGGCGCTGTTCGGACTGACCGCGGCAGAAAGGCGAGTCGCCGGTCACGTTGCCGCCGGCCTGACGCGAAAGGAAATCGCCGCGGCCGGCGGCGTCTCGGACGGCACCGTCAAGTCGCAGCTGGCGACGATCTTCGACAAGACCGGTACCGGCGATCAGCGCGAGCTCGAACTGTTGATGCGCGAATTGTCACCGCCGTTGCGCTCCAGTTGATTTGCGCAGATTCCTCGAACCGGCGGTGGTCCAAATGACTCGGCAGGTAAGTTTTTCAAACCTTTGAGACCATCGTCCGCAAAATCTGCGAAACGAAACCGGCATCGTTGCAATTCGGCCAAAATCATGGTGCGGTCGTTCGCGGTCCAGAAACGCGGCACTATGCTCGGCTGGAATGAAAATGGTTTCTGGCGCGGATCTCGATCTTTGACACCGACATCTACCGAGCGGCTGCTCCCCTACCTCTTTCTGCTTGGGCTGATCGTAATCGCGGTCGCTTTCCGGCCACTGCTGCCCGTCGACGAAACGCGATATCTCAGCGTCACCTGGGAAATGTATCTGAGCGGACAGATCTTCGTCCCGACGATGAATTTCGCGCCCTATCTGCAGAAGCCGCCACTGCTGTTTTGGCTTATCGACCTTGTCTGGAATATTTTCGGCGCCAGCCGGCCGGCGGCGATGCTGGTCATCTTCGCCGCCTCCTCGCTCGTCATCTGGCTGACGACGGCGTTGGCAAAGACCCTGTTTCCGGGCCGCGACGACATCGCGCGGCGCATCCCCTGGCTGGTTGCCGGAAGCAGCGTGTTCGTCATCTATTCGACGCTGATCCTGTTCGACCTGTTGCTGACGGTCTTCGTGCTCGCCGCGCTGTTGTCGTTGATTGCCTTTGCCCGCAGCGGCAACCGCTGGCAGGCCGTTCTGGCCGGGCTGTTCATCGGCATGGGCGTGCTGACGAAAGGCCCGGTGGTGCTGATCCATATCGGCGCGCCCATCCTGTTCTACCCGTTCTGGCGCGACCGGCGGGCGGGACTGACGACACCGAACTTCCTCGCTGGAGTGGGCCTGGCAGTGCTCGCCGCGCTGATTCCGGTGGCGATCTGGCTGGTGCCGGCGACCATCCTGACAAAAGGCAATTTCGTCTACGATCTCGTCTGGAACCAGTCGGCGGGACGTGTCACCGGCAATTTGCGCAATTCGCATGGCCGGCCGTTCTATTTCTATCTGCTGCTGCTGCCCGTCATGTTCATACCGTGGATCTTCATACCCGAGGTGTGGCGGTTGAAGCTGCGCACGCGGATACGCAGCCTGATCGACGCGAAGTCGCCGGATCTGCGCGCCTTGCGCCTGCTGTCATTCTCGTTCGTTGCCGTGTTTCTCGTGTTCAGCGCGATATCCGGCAAGCAGCCTCATTATGTCGTGCCGATGTTGCCGTTCGTGGTCATCCTGTTCGGCTATTTCATGGCGGAGATCCCGCTCGCCAGGCTGAAGAGCTCGGCCATCGTCATGCTTGTCATTTTCGGGATCGGCCACGCGGTGGCATCGGCAACCGCGTTCAAACGCTATGATCTGACGCCGCTCGCCAACTTCATCGACGAGCGAAAGGATGCGGACTGGGCCGTGGCTTTCGACTATCAAGGCGAAGTCGGCTTCCTGGCCCGGTTGCAAAAGCCATTCGAAAGCACCGACAAACCGGAAGAATGGCTTGGCTCGCATCCCAGCGGCTATGTCATCGACAAGGTTTCCAAGGATCCCGGCACTGCAGGGCAAATCGCGTTCCGGCTTCGCGTCGAACGCGGCTATCTCGTCGTGCTGAAGGGACAGCATTGACGATCGTCACCGGTATGCGAGTTCGTCCCCCGCGCGGGAGATGAAGGCGTTGCTGCTTCGTGGTTCCATCGCTCGATAGAACCGGGAGGTATTCATGCGCAAGCTCATCTCGACGACGCTTTTTGCCTTATCGCTCGCTGTGGCCGGCCTTGCCGCCGATCCGGCATGGAGCTTCAAATGTCAGTCCGGAACGATTGGGCAAGGCAGTTGCTCCTGCTCCGGGACCGCCGACTGCACCGATATGCGGCATTCCAAAATGTGCAAGGGCGACCTGAACTGCGGTTCGGGCAAATGCTCCTGCACGGCCGCATTGGTAGTCGACCCCGGCCCGAAAACCCCCAAGCCCAAGGTCGTCGCGCCGATGGCGACAACCAAAGGCGTCGTGAAGCAGTAGATATCCAATCCGAACGGACGGCGGCTCGACGTCGCTGGGCCGGCCCGATGTTTCGCAGTTCATCCCCCGTGCGGGCGATAAACCGCCATCGAACAAATGCTGCTGTCTAGCCGGAGGGTGGTTTCCAACCGAAAGAGCGAGGATACCATGTTGAAAACCTGCACGATGCTGTTCTTCGGCCTGATGGCGGCCACCGCGGCCGCCCAGCCGCCGCCTTCGGGGCCGCCGGTTCCCAGTGCGGCACTTGCCCCATGCAACGCCACACAATCGAACAGGCCCTGCAAAGCCGAACTCGGCGTGTTCCTGATCACCAACACCGTCCGCAACCTGGCGCAAGCCAAGGTCGACGCCACCAACGCACAGCTGGCCGCCCAGGGACGATCGTCACGCGCATCGATCGAATCGCTGAAGCAATGGCGGCCGTCGCGCTTTGCGACGCAGATGCTGAACCAGCCGAACAGCTGGTTTGTCAAAGTTCCTTACATCCTGACCATCAAAGTCTCGATCCCGGTGACCTCCGACCGCCACATCGGCATTCCCATAGACGTCAACGTCTTCTGCAGCGGCTGGCAGACCGATTCCAGCCAGGTCATCATCCGCTCGCAACCCGGCCCGGCGAGCTTCGAGGGCGGCAACATCCTCGAAGACGTTTTCAACGTCGGCAATTACATCGACGCTCAGGTACGCAGCTCGTTTTCGGCACCTCTGCCGGTGACGACGCCGGTTCCAAATTCGAAATGCTCGGCAATAGACGGCTCCGATGCCGGCACGCAGGCCACCGGCGATGATCTCATCTTCTGGACGGTGCCGCGGCGCAACCTGGTGGTGACGGACGCCATAGCCAAGCCGACGGTTGAAGTGACCTTCGACAGCCTCACACGCCTGCCAGCCCGCGACTTCCACAACAATGTCGTCTATGCGGAATCCGAGGCCATAAACCTCAACGTCTATGCCAATGAGGATGGCCGTCAGAAGGCGCTGACGATGCGCGAAGGCGACGTGGCTGCGCTGAACCTTCCCGCAGTACGGCTGGACGCGCGAAAATACGATTCGCTGGTCGTCATCGGCAATGTCGACCAGCCGCCGAACGACCCCAGAGACAGCGCCTTCGCGGTAGCGGCCAAGACTGCGGGATTCGGTGGCGGTTCCAAGATCATGCAGATCCCGAAGTGGTATTCGAGGCCGCCGGACCAGTTCAATCCCAAGCCTACATGGATCAGAGTTCCCGGCTATGAGCTGCACTATACGGTACGCTATCTCAACAGCGGCGGGCTGGCCGTCGATGGTGGAACCAGTACGGTCCGGCCTCCAAAAGTCGCCGTTCCGATAAAGACGCTCATCAAGCCGAAGACGCCCTGACGCGGCCGCTCGCGGATGACGGCGGCGGCTCAGATCGCTGCCGCCTTCCCCCGCGCGGCAGATGCGGCAGCGCCGGCATCATGGCCTGATCTTGCCGGAACAAATGCGCCGCTTCGCCCAAAAGCGAGCGGCGCCATCGATGGAGACAAACGATGCTGCACCTTCCCCACACCATGCCCGCCGTCCGGATCATTGCGGCAATCTCGCTGCTTGCCTTCCCGAACTTCCTGCCGCCGGTCACGAGCCCGGCGAACGCGCTGCCGGTCAGCCAATCCTGCAGGATCACCACGTATTACAAGACTGCGGCAAAGGCGACGGAGGTTGGCGTGCGCTCGACGTGCCAGGGCGTCAAAAAATGGGGCGTCACCTCGAAATATTACGAGGTCGAAAAAATCGAAGCCGCCACGCCCCCGCACACGTCGGGTGGCGGCGGCAGCCTGCCGTGCGAGTTTCTCGCTGCCGGCTGCTCCAACCTGCCTGAGAAACGCAACTGAGCGTCAGGCGAACGAGCTATCCGAGTTGCTTCTCCAAAACCAGCGCCGGCAAGCCCGAGGCGCCGCCGCAATCGGCCGTGTTGCCGGCGGGCAAGAACCCTCTCGCGCGGTAAAAGGCGATGGCCGGAGCATTTGCTTCCTCGACCTCGACGCGCAGCGTCCGGGCCTCCGGAAAGCTGGCCTCGATCTCGTCCAGCAGCGCCTGGCCGATGCCTTGCCTCTGCCAGGCCGGGTGCACGTAGAGCTGGTTCAGCATGACGATCGCGGGATCCGTGGTGGCGGCGGCAAAGGCCATGCCGCCGATGCTTTTGCCGTCGTCGGCGAGCAGGAACTCCGAGTTCGGCCGCGTCAGCCGTGCCTTGAGCGCGGCGATCGAATGCCATTCATCGGTGATTTCGGTAACCCGCGCCGCGCCGTAGATGGCGTCATAGGTGGCATGCCACGTCTCGATCAGCAATGCGCGCACCGCCGCCAGATCGCGCTCGCCGGCGGTGCGGACGAACATCCTACTCGATCCCGAGCCTAGCCTTGACCAGCTCGTTGACCGCCTGCGGATTGGCCTTGCCGCCGGTCGCCTTCATCACCTGGCCGACGAACCAGCCGGCCATGGTCGGCTTGGCGCGCGCCTGTTCGACCTTGTCTGGGTTGGCCGCGATCACCTCGTCCACCGCCTTTTCGATGGCGCCGGTATCGGTGACCTGCTTCATGCCGCGGCTTTCGACCAGCTGACGCGGATCGCCGCCCTCGTTCCAGACGATCTCGAACAGATCCTTGGCGATCTTGCCGGAGATGGTGCCTTCCTTGATCAGATCGATGACCGCGCCAAGCTGGTCGGGTGAAACAGGAGCGTTTTCAATGTCCTTGCCGGCCTTGTTCAAGGCACCCAGGAGGTCGTTGATGACCCAGTTGGCGGCGAGCTTGCCGTCGCGCCCGGCCGCCACCTTCTCGAAATAATCGGCGACCGCCTTTTCCGATACCAGGATCGAGGCATCGTAGGTCGACAGGCCAAGCGAAGCGATCAGCCGCGCCTTTTTGGCATCGGGAAGTTCCGGCAGGTCCTTTGCCAGTTCGTCGACATAGGCCTGGTCGAATTCCAGCGGCAGAAGATCGGGATCGGGGAAATAGCGGTAGTCATGCGCTTCTTCCTTGGAGCGCATCGAGCGCGTCTCACCCTTATTGGGGTCGAACAGCCGCGTTTCCTGCTCGATCCTGCCGCCGTCCTCGAGGATGGCAATCTGCCGGCGCGCTTCATAGTCGATGGCCTGGCCGATGAAACGGATCGAGTTGACGTTCTTGATCTCGCAGCGCGTGCCGAATTCGCCGCCGGGCCGCCGCACCGAGACGTTGACGTCTGCGCGCAGCGAGCCTTCGTCCATATTGCCGTCGCACGTGCCGAGATAGCGCACGATGGTGCGCAGCTTGGTGACATAGGCCTTGGCTTCATCGGCGGAGCGCATATCCGGCTTGGAGACGATCTCCATCAGCGCCACGCCGGAGCGGTTGAGATCGACATAGGACATCGTCGCATGCTGGTCGTGCATCGACTTGCCGGCGTCCTGCTCCAGGTGCAGGCGCTCGATGCCGACCTCGATGTCCTCGAATTCGCCCTGCCGGTCCGGGCCGACCGAGACGATCACCTTGCCCTCGCCGACGATCGGCTGCTTGAACTGCGAGATCTGGTAGCCCTGCGGCAGGTCGGGATAGAAATAGTTTTTCCTGTCGAAAACCGATTTGTGGTTGATCTCGGCCTTCAGGCCCAGCCCGGTGCGGATCGCCTGCTTGACGCATTCCTCGTTGATGACCGGCAGCATGCCGGGCATCGCCGCATCGACCAGGCTGACATTGGCGTTGGGCACGGCGCCGAAAATGGTCGAGGCGCCGGAAAACAGCTTTGCCTGCGAGGTCACCTGCGCGTGGACCTCGAGGCCGATGATGATCTCCCAGTCGCCGGTGGCGCCGGGAACCAGGCGCTTGGCGTCGGGCGTGCGGGTATCGATGATGCTCATAAGGGCCTGCATATTGAAATTGCGGATATGCGAGAACGCATATTTTGATGTGCAACTTCGCTAGTGCAAACCGCCAAAAGAGACAAGCGCAAAGCCGCAGGCGCCGACGCGGCACAGGCCCGCACCTGCCGCGATGGACTGCTATAGCGGCTTGAAAAAAGTTCAATGGCCGGCAACCCGGCCGCCGTCACCTATGCCGTGGCGATGTAGGCCCTGATCTCCTCGGCCTCGCGCTCGACATCCTCGATGCGGCGCTTGACCACGTCGCCGATCGACACGATGCCGTCGAGCAGCCCGTTCTTTTCCACCGGCAGATGGCGGAAGCGGCCCTTGGTCATGATCTCCATGACCTCGTTGACGGTGTGGTTCTCATTGCAGATCTTCACCTTGGGCGTCATCGCCGAGCGGATGGCAAGGTCGAGCGCCGCCGCCCCCTCCTTGGCGAGAACCCGCACCACATCGCGCTCGGAAAGAATGCCGACGATCTTGTGATCGCCGTTGGTGATGACCAGCGCGCCGATCCTGTGTTCGGAAAGCATGCGGATGGCTTCGCTGAGCTTTTCGTTCGGCCCGAGCGTCACCACGTCGTGGCCTTTTGCCTCGAGAATTGCCTTAACAGTCATGGCGTCCTCCTCTGCATTTCTTGCCGGCTCCTGCCCTGGCCGGCTTTCCCTGGGATGAACATGGTGCGCCGCGATCGGTTGCTTTTCAAGTGCAGCGGTCTCAGGTCTCCGGCTCGTCCGCCTGCCGGGGCACCTGCTCTCGCCGATCAAAAAACCGCAGGCCGAAGAAGCCGGCAAGAAAGCCGCCAATATGGGCTTCCCAGGCGATCTGGCCGTCAATGCCAGGCGCCAGGCCGAAGAGGCCGGTCGCGAGGTTGATCACCATCCACATGGCGAGAAAGGTGACGACGCCGCGCGAGCGCAGCACCGCCGCCATCGGCAAAGGCTGGCCGGCGAAGGCGGCCTTGCCCGACGAGCGGTCGATGCGGAAGCCGTAGCGTGCCGCCGCACCCATCATGCCGGAAATCGCGCCGGAGGCGCCGACCAGCGGCGCCTCCCCAAGCGGATGCATGGCCCAGAACAGCGCCACCGCCGCCAGTCCGGTCGCGGCGAAGAACAGGCTGAAGCGCAGCGCGCCGAAGCGGTTGGCCAGCGGTGAGCCGAAGGCCGCAAGCCACACCATGTTGATGGCAAGATGGGCAAAGCCGCCATGCAGGAAGGCATATGTAAAGGGCCGAGAAAACAGGAACCAGTCGAAGCCGTATTGGCCAGTGTAGAGAACAGGAATGAAGGCCCCGTCGTACAATAGTGTCAGCTGCTGGTCTTGGCTAAGCACATACTGCTGCATCAGAAAGACGACGACGCAGATGGCGATCACCGCCAGCACCACGGGCGGCAGGTTGAACACCGGCTCGCGGCGCTGCTCCGGTTCGCGGGCGACAGGCTCACCCTGGCCCTGCTCGATCTCCGGTGGGCTTTCTGGGTCGCTCATATGGCTTGCACTCAGTCGCTGGATTGGACTTCGCGAGCATGTAGATCACGGCCAACCGAATCACAAATGGCGAATCAGCAGCCCCGAATCAAAAAAGAAGCCGTCCAAGGTTTCCCTTGAACGGCTGGTCGAGCCCCCTTGCTCCCCCTGAACTCTTGACTGAAGTGCTGCCGATCGTCGCAAAACGACCGCTTCTGGAGTGGTTTTGGTGTGCCACAGGCCTGGCAGGCACGCAACGTAAACCAGTTGTTAACCTTAACCGCCCCGACCCGTGAACAAGTATTAACGATGCTGGCACGCATCCTGCTCCGCAACGCATGTAGGTCTTCGGAGGGCGCCCTTCTGTTCACCGATGGGACATCAGAAGACAGAATGCGCGGAGCAGCATTAGCATGAACCAGACCGGATCGATCACGCTGTTCCATTATTGGAACCGGTTGCGTGACGGACGCCCTGCCCCGAAGCGCTCGGAAGTCGAACCCGCCGACATCAAGTCGCTGTTGGCCGACACGTTCATCCTGGAAAAGGACACGCGCGGCGAAGCGGTGTTCCGGCTGGCCGGCACCAGGCTCTGCGCGGTCTATGGCCGCGAACTCAAGGGGTTTTCATTTCCTTCGCTGTGGCGCGAGAAGGACCAGCGACTGATTTCGAAGCTGACCGATGGCGTCTTCGACCTGAAATCGGTGATGCTCATCACCTATGAGGGTTTCAGCCGCAACGGCCGGTCCAACAGGTTCGAGCTGCTCGCGCTGCCGCTCGACGGCGGTGTCGAGAGCCCGCGCTGCCTCGGCGTGATAAGCGCCGTCGAAAAGCCCTTCTGGCTGGGCGCCGACCCGGTTCTCGACGCCTTGATCGATTCGATCCGCGTCGTCGATCCCGACAAGGAGCCGATGTTCCCGGGGAACCGGCCGGCGATCGAGGTTCCCTCGCTCGCCCCATCGGAATTCGACCCGCCCGAGACGATTTCGGCGCTCGGCCAGGCTCGCCGCATCCGTCACCTGGTCGTCTTCGACGGCGGACGCGAGGAATGATGCCCAAAGCTTAAAGCAACAGCGCCGGGCTTTCCCCTTTGTTAACCTGCTTTGTTGTAGTTTTCCGCTGAAATTCCCCGCATCCATGCGCGGAATGCCGAACGGGGTATGGCAGTGATGAGGTCAGCGGCGGTCGACCATGCGCCGTCCCAAGCTGAAAGGCGTAACTTTCAGCGCGTCCGCGTGAAAATTTACGGACGCTTCATGCTGGAAGACCGCACCGAACATCCCTGCCAGGTGGTCGACATGTCGCCCGGCAACGTTGCGCTGCGCACCGAGCGCGCCGGTCTGGCTGGCGAAAAGGTCATTGCCTATATCGATCACATCGGCCGCATTGAAGGCGTCATCACCCGCACGCTGCAGGATGGCTTTGCGATGACCGTCATCGCGTCGGAGCGCAAGAGGGACAAGCTCGCCGCGCAACTGACCTGGCTTGCCAACAAGCACGAGCTCGACCTGCCGGAGGACCGCCGCCATGAGCGCGTCGCACCGCGCAACCCGACGAGCGTGTTGCAGCTTGCTGACGGACGCCAGTACCAGTGCCGCATCATCGACCTGTCGCTGTCGGGCGCGGCGATCGAGATCGACGTCAAGCCGGCCATCGGCGTCCAGGTGACGCTGGGCACCATGCGCGGCCAGATAGTGCGGCATTTCGAAGATGGCGTCGCCATCGAGTTCGCCGTCATCCAGCGGCCGGAAACGCTCGATACCGAATTCAGCTCATCGCGCGGCTGACGCGGAAGCGTTAGCACTATCGGCAAGAGAGGCTGGCGATCCTTCGCGCCCCCTCTGTCCCGCCATCCTAGCTGTTCGAACGGTGCGACGAAGCATGGGAACATGCCCGGCTGGAATCCTTAAACAATTCTATATTCAATTGCGTCAAATTTTATGTGTATTCTATTGGCGTTTTACTTAATGTCTACTTCGCGCTTTTGCGTCAAATAAATCCAGCCGTGTCATTGTCTCCTCAAACGGGGAGACTGAATAATGAACAGGATGAGGGGCAAGCTGTTGCTGGCGGCAATAGCGATGCAGCTTTTCGGTTGGGGGACTGTAAACGCGGCGGAGCCGGCCTTCATGCACACCGGCGGCCGCACCACGCAGCCGGTCGGACACTACGAATTGTGCCAGCAGCTTCCGCAGGAATGCAATCAGAGGACGCCTGGCCGGGCACCCGTCGAGCTGACCCGCAAGCTGTGGGCAACGATCGTCAAGGTCAACAATTCGGTCAACAGCAGGGTCGCGCCGCGCACCGACATGGAAATGTGGGGCAAGGAGGAAGTCTGGTCCTTTCCCAATAGCGGCTTCGGCGACTGCGAGGACTATGCGCTGGAAAAGCGCCGCGAGCTGATGAGCATCGGCGTGCCGGCCGGCGATCTGCTGATGACGGTGGTGCGCCAGCGCAATGGCGACGGCCATGCGGTGCTGACCGTGCGCACCAGCCTTGGCGAGTTCATCCTCGACAATCTCCAGCCCAAGGTGCTGTCCTGGACCAATACCGGCTACACCTACCTGAAGCGCCAGTCCGAGCGGAATTCCGGCGCGTGGGTGACGATCAACGACGGCCGCTCCGACGCGGTCGCCAGCGTCCGCTGAGGACGCCAATGCATGTCGCCCAAAAGTGCGTAGCGGTTTTGGGATAACGACATGCATAAAACAGAGGTTAAGTGCGTCGCATGACTTCGCGCTTTAGGAGAAACCCGGTCGAGTCCCCACCCTCCCCGTCCCCAACGACCGGGTTTAAGGAGCCGGCCCCGTCCCCGGGCCGGCTCCACCATTTCCGAGCTTGCGATAGGCGGCCTTCACTGACTGGCGCTACACTTTCCTCAGCCCCGCCCTGAACCTCTTCCCGTTTGCCACATAATGCGCGGCCGAGGCGCGCAGCCTGGCGACTGCGTCCTCATCGAGCATCCTGACGACGCGCGCGGGCGAGCCGACGATCAGCGAATTGTCGGGAAATTGCTTGCCTTCGGTGACCAGCGCGCCGGCGCCGACCAGCGAGTTGTTGCCGATCTTCGCACCATTCAGCACGATGGCGCCCATGCCGATCAGGCTGTTGTCGCCGATCGTGCATCCATGCAGCAAGGCGCGATGGCCGATCGTGCAGCCTTGGCCGACGGTCAGCGGAAAGCCGGCGTCGGTGTGCATGATTGTGTGCTCCTGCACATTTGTGTCGGCGCCGACGACGATCGGCTCGTCGTCGCCGCGGACGACGACGCCGAACCAGAAGCCGGCATTGCGGCCAATCCTGATATTGCCGATCAGCGTGGCATCGGGCGCGATCCAGTTGCTGTCGGCGTTCTCGAAGGCGGGCGCTTTTCCGTCAATCGCGTAGATCGGCATTGCTGTCTCCAGATCGTCTCACACCGACAAGCTGCCAGACCCTAGAAGCGAAGCCGCCCAGGACGCAATGCGCCAGCGCCCAGATGGTCGCCGTACAGCCGCAGGAGATCAGCCCCAGCACCGAGATGCGACGCTCGCGCCAGGCGTCCAGCGCCTCGTTGGCGAACATCAGCGGCCCGGCGCAAGCCGTCGCGGCGAGCGAGCGCAGCATGTGCTTCGACGATACATAGGGCTGGACGAAGGCGAGCCTACGGCCGGCGATCAGCTCCATCGCCGATCCGGCCAGGCCGCAAGCCGTCAGCCCAGCCATAAAACTGAATATGATTTGTTCGACCGGGCCCATCTTTACCCTCCGTTTACCATGAAATCGCACAGTCGCCCGCAAAGCTGCGAAGCAAGAGCCGTGCCGCGCCGGGATGTGCCGTTCAGGTACACCCGATGGGACGGCAAATGAGGGTCGCTATGAAGCAGGCAGCCGCCACAGAGGGCCCGCAACTCAGCGTCGTCGATTCGACGCTGATGAGGCGGGTGTTTTATGCATTCGCGACGCTGGCGCTGCTTTCGGTGGCGATCAGCCTCGGCGGCAAATGGTTCGGCCGCTCGATCGCCATGGCCGGGTACACCGACGACACCACGGTCCACAGGGTCGTCATCGGCAACAACGTCATCGCCGTGCCGGCCAATGTCATCCGCTTTGCCCAGGCCCGGCGCGACGGCATCGCTTCGCGACTCGACCTCTATCTGCGCTATCCCGAGATGGACGGCTACAGCGAGGCTGCCCGCAACGACTTCAACCACACCGGACCCAGCAAGGACATCGTCTTCCTGTCGTTCGAGCCGCAGATGATGTCGCGCGACATGAGCGGCCGCTTCGCGCCGATCTACAGCGCGCTGATCGCCAAGCCGGGTACGCCCGGCCCTGGCGGCACCACGCTTTACGCCTTCAGCGAAAAATCAGGCTATCTCAACGAAGTGCTGGCGGTCGCCGATCGCCCCGGAAAGGATCCGTTCGTCGCACGTTGCCTGAGCGGCCCGAGCTCGGACGAATCGCTGGCGCCCTGCGAACGCGACATCCTGGTCGGCGACAATCTCAGCCTCACCTACCGCTTCCCCCGGGAATTCCTGGGCGATTGGCAGGGGCTCGACGCGGCGATTTCTGGCGAAGCAGCGCGTGTGCTGAAGACCGGGCGGTAAGCAACGAAACGAGCCGTTCCGTAGCGATCCTTCGCGCCCCTCTCTGTCCTACCGGACATCTCCCCCACGAGGGGGGAGATCGGCCGTCATCTTGGCTTTCGCCGATCTCCAATGTTGCAGGAAGAGTGCAGCGCCGAGGCTGCCAATCTCCCCCCAGGTGGGGGAGATGGGCGGCAGGCCAGAGGAGGGCGCTGTTCCGCCGGCGTCCTGCAAGGTTCCGTACCGCCGCAGCGCTTGAGGCGTAGCGGCCAGCTAAACTCCCAACTCAGGCCAGATCGATGTCGAGGATCGCCATCGAGAAATTATAATCGCCGTCGTCCTCGTCCTTGAAGACGATGCCGAGGAACTCGTCGCCGACATAGACCTCGGCCGAATCTTCCTTGCGCGGCCGCGCCTTCACTTCGAGTTTAGGGTTCTGGAAGGTGCGCTTGAAATAGGCGTCCAGCTTTCTGATTTCGT
The DNA here is from genome assembly GCF_040323975.1 of Mesorhizobium sp. M0019. Taxonomy (NCBI): domain Bacteria; kingdom Pseudomonadati; phylum Pseudomonadota; class Alphaproteobacteria; order Hyphomicrobiales; family Phyllobacteriaceae; genus Mesorhizobium; species Mesorhizobium sp. M0019. The sequence continues at coordinate 61,478 of NZ_JAMYVK010000032.1, forward strand.
CCGGCTTCAACAGTCTTCTCCGATCGTCGCTTGCTAAAGTGCGTCGCGTCTGAAGAGACGATGCGACGCGCTTTAAATCTTGCTTCATGCATGTCGCTATCCCAAAAACCGCTGGGCACTTTGGGCGACATGCATTGGTGAGCGCGCTTCTGGCACGTCGACAATGGCCATGTAAAGGCAAGCCGGCATGGGGGGCAGGAATTCAGCCCCTGCCCGAGCACTCAGATGTCGAAGCTGACGACGTGGTCCATCGTCTGCGATGGCAACAGCTGGTCCATCTGCCGCGAAGGCTGGTCGCAGCCGGTCTCGCCGACGACGCGGGCCGGCACGCCGGCAACCGTCTTGTTGTGCGGTACCGGCGACAGCACCACCGAGCCGGCCGCGATCTTCGAGCAATGGCCGATCTCGATGTTGCCGAGGATCTTGGCGCCGGCGCCGATCAGCACGCCGTAGCGGATCTTGGGATGGCGGTCGCCGCCGGCCTTGCCGGTGCCGCCCAGCGTCACGCCGTGCAGGATCGACACGTCGTCCTCGATCACCGCCGTCTGGCCGACGACGAGGCCGGTGGCGTGGTCGAGGAAGATGCCCTTGCCGATGCGGGCAGCCGGATTGATGTCGGTCTGGAACACCGAGGACGACCGGCTCTGCAAATACAGCGCGAAGTCCTGGCGGCCCTGGTTCCACAGCCAATGCGCCAGCCGGTGCGTCTGGATTGCGTGAAAACCCTTGAAGTAGAGCACCGGCATGATGAAGCGGTCGCATGCCGGATCACGGTCGTAATAGGCCTGGATATCGACGCGCACCGTCGTCGACCAGTCCTTGTCGTCGGCCGCCATCGCCTTGAACGTCTGGCGGATGAGGTCGGAGCCGATGTCCTGATGGGCGAGGCGCTCGGCCAGCCGGTGAATGACCGCTTCTTCCAGGTTTTCCTGATTGAGGATGGTCGAATAGAGGAACGCCGCCAGCAGCGGATCGCGGTTGACCGCTTCCATCGCTTCGTCGCGGATCGAACGCCAGATCGGATCTACCGGCTGCACCCTGGTGGGACGGGAAATCGTAACGCTGTTCATCTGATGTCTCCGGCCATCCAATGTCTCGGCCATCCAATGTCTCGGTTGGCGGCTTGCCTATTCTCCGGCCGCACCTATAAGCCAGATCATAGCACGGGTGAACTCAATTTTCCTTAGTGCTTCGTGAAATGGATTTGGTTGGCGGAATTTCAAGCAGCCATGGAAAACGCAACCTTGATGGACGAGACCCTGAAGCGCGAGCTTTCCGCGCTCTATGAGGCCGAAGATCGCCACTACCACGACCTTGGCCACATCGAGGCGATGCTGGCGCTGGCCAATGATTACAAGGCGTTGTTGCATGATCCTGAAGCAGTCGAGGCAGCGATCTGGTTTCACGACGCGATCTACGACAGCCGCGCCAAGGACAATGAGGCGAGGAGTGCCGCACTTGCCGAGGAAAAGCTCGCCGGTCGCGCCGATGCACAACGCCTCGGCCACATCGCGGCGATGATCACTGCCACAGCCGGCCACGAATTGCCGCCCCTTGGCGACCAGCATTCGGTTCGCGACGCGGCGCTGTTCCTCGACATGGACCTGGCGATCCTGGGTGCCGCGCCCGAGGCGTTCGACGCTTATGAACAGGCGGTCCGCCGCGAATATCAGTGGGTCGATGAGCCGATGTGGCGGGCCGGCCGTGCCGCTGTCCTAAAAGGGTTCCTCGCGCGTCCGCATATCTTCCACAGCGAGGAATTCCGCCGGCGCTTCGAAACCCAGGCCCGGCATAACATGACGCGCTCGCTCAGGGCGCTGGGGCACAGCCCGCGCGGATCGTAGCCCGACGCGTCGGCCACTTGCGTCCGGAAGATTTGCCCGAAATCACGTAAACGCGCCTATGGTCGATGCCATGGACCACAGCATGAACACCCCGGCCGTCAGCGACGCGCCGTTGACGACGACGCCAGCCAGGCCGAGCAGACGATTGTCGTTTGGACGACCCAGCGCCTTCAGCCCGAAAACCACGCCGGTAAGATGCGCCAATGGCCCGACCAGGAAAAATACCGCCATAAAGAAGCCTGTCACACTGTGCTGGATAAGCACGGACGCGTCGCTCGGCATTGCCATCAACGCGGTGATCGCAATCGCGCCTGCCACCAATGCAGCCAGCGCTAGAACAACGGACCATTCGCCGAACCTGCTTTTCGCAACGACGCCCAGCAAAGCGGCGTCGCTTCTTCCCCATTGTGCCATCGTACCCTCTGCCCCTCGTTCAGCGCGTGGCGGGTTTGAACCGATCCACGCGTCACGCTTAGTTACCCCCGTATCGTTGCAAAACCGCTAAGAACCCCAGCTTCAGGCCCTATGGCCGCTTTTGGGGAGCCATCCGTCAAAACCGATGCTCGGCATAAAACTCCAGCACGCGCTGCTTGAAGGTCTTGTCGCCGACCGCCAGCATATGGTCGCGGCCTTCGATATGAAAAGCCCTGGCGTTGGGCATCAGGGTGGCGAGTTCATCCGGCGAACCACCGATGTCGTCCTTGGTGCCGACGGCGATCAGCGTCGGCTGGGCAATGCGGGCAAGGTCGGCCTCGCTCAGCAATTCGCGCGAGGTGGCGATGCAGGCGGCGAGCGCCCGGCGATCGCTGCGGGTCTGATCGGCGAAGGCGCGGAACGAGCGGCCGCGCGGATCGCTGGTGCCTGCCGGATCGTCGGCCAGAAGGGCGTCGGCTATCGGATCCCAGTCGCCGACGCCGTCGACCATGCCGATGCCGAGACCGCCGAAGACCAGCGTCGCCACCTTCTCCGGGTCGGAGAGCGCCAGGAAGGCCGATATGCGCGCGCCCATCGAATAACCCATGACATGAGCGCGTTCGATGCCGAGATGGTTCAAAAGCGCTGCCGCGTCCGACGCCATTTTTGCCGGCGTGTAGTCGGCTTCGTCATAGCTCTTCGACGACGACCCATGGCCGCGATTGTCAAAGGCGATGGCACGGTAGCCGGCATCGTTCAGCGTCTTGAACCAGCCGGGCGACACCCAGTTGACGTAATGGCTCGAGGCAAAGCCGTGGATCATCAGCACCGGATCGCCCTGCCCCGATGTCGGCTGGCGGTCAAGGAAAGCAAGGTCGAAACCGTCATGGGAGAAGAACTGCATCGGCCGAAGATCCTGCCCGTTCAGTCGTAATCGACATTCGGCGCATCGCCCTTGTCGGGCGGCGGCATGGCCGGCCCCGGCGCCGTGCCGATGGCCGGATGGCGCAGCAGGTCGCCGTCCTCAAGGCCCTTTTTGGCGGCGGTGCCTGCCTTGAGCTCGAGCACGAAGCGCACCGGCTCGTCCGGCGAGATGATCGCCTCCGACTGCGGCTCGCCTTGCCTGATCGCCCGGATCCGGCCGTCCTGGCCGACGAAGATGAGGTCGAGCGGCATCGGCGTGTTCTTCATCCAGAAGCTCACATCCTGCGGCGCACCGAACACGAACAGCATGCCGTGATTGTCGGCCATGTGGCGGCGGAACATCAGGCCGGCCTCGCGCTCGGCGGGCGTGTCGGCGATTTCGACCGAAAAAGAACGCTCGCCGGCCTTCGTCACCGCGACCAGCGGCGCCGGGTCGACGGGAAGGATCATCGCCTTGCCGTCGGCCGAACTCGGTTGCTGAAAATAGAAGAACGCACTTGCGGCGACGATGAGGAAAATCCCGGCGCAGAGCGCGCCCGCCGTCAGCCGGTTCCTGTGAGCCATATGAAATCCTCGGCCGGAACTAATGCGAGACCGGCAAGGTACCCATATCGGGGTGAATTTCGGCGGCCATAAGGCCTTTGTCGCCGCGCCCGAAGCGGACCAGCACCACCTGGCCCGGCCGGAGTTCGGTGATGCCGTAGCGGCGCAGCGTCTCCATGTGGACGAAAATGTCCTCGGTGCCCTCGCCCCGGGTCAGAAAGCCGAACCCCTTGGTGCGGTTGAACCATTTGACCAGCGCCCGTTCGAGGCCGCTTTCCGGCGTCACCGCGACATGGGTGCGCTGCTCCTGCATCTCCGCCGGATGCACCGCCGTGGTGACATCCATCGAGAGCACACGGAAGGCCTGCAGCCCGCGCTCGCCCTGCTTGACCAGGCAGACGACACGGGCGCCTTCCAGGGCGGTCTGAAAACCGTCCTTTCGAAGGCATGTCACATGGAGGAGGATGTCGCCCGAAGTACCATCATCGGGAAGGATGAAACCGTAGCCCTTGGCCACGTCGAACCATTTGATGGCGCCGGCGATTTCGACGAGATCGGCCGTATCGGCGCTCTCATCCCGCTTCAACGCATCGTTACCGGCCCCGTCCCGCCCCATGAAAGAGGCCTTTTCCCCCATAAGAACGCCCCCTTTTTTCAACAAACACCGCAACTGATTCTTGGTATCAGATTAACACCGCGGCTTCCGGTGTGTGCAAGACCTGACGTGCCTTTTTTCACGGTTCCGTACAGGAATAGCGGATTTGCCGTTTGCCGGCGCCGGCAAGCGTGGCCAATTGCCCTTTGGCCGGGCCGCCCCTATGTTGCGCCGCAACGCAACATAAGGAGGAAATCATGCGCTATCTGCACACCATGGTCCGCGTCGCCGACATCGATGCTTCGCTCGATTTCTACTGCAACAAGCTTGGCCTCAAGGAAGTGCGCCGTCACGAAAACGAGCAAGGCCGCTACACGCTGATCTTCCTCGCCGCCCCCGAAGACGAGCAAAGCGGCATCAGCGAGAAAGCGCCGCTGGTCGAGCTGACCTACAATTGGGACCCGGAAGACTACAAGGGCGGCCGCAATTTCGGCCATCTCGCCTATGAGGTCGACGACATCTACGCCACCTGTCAGCGGCTGATGGACAATGGCGTTACCATCAACCGGCCGCCGCGCGACGGCAACATGGCGTTCGTCAAATCGCCGGACGGCATCTCGATCGAGCTGTTGCAGAAAGGTCCGGCCAAGCCGAAGGCCGAGCCGTGGGCGTCGATGCCGAACACCGGCAGCTGGTAACCGATCACGCCATGTTGAGCCGGCATTGCTGGGCAGGTTGTGTCTAATGGGGAGGATCGCGCGGCAAGCCTTTGGCTGGTGAGCCGTGGTCCTTCGGTGAGCTTGCTACTCAGGCAGCAGCGGTACAATCCTGACGGTGGCGGACCGAGCGCGCGCACCGATCATCGGGCTAAGGTACGGGTTTCCGCGATACTTCGCCCGATAGGCGTCATCGATACGGTCGTTGATCGGCCCGTCGACCGGCTCGAAGGCGACGTCCTTCGTCATGCGAGCGGCGATGATCCGTCCGCCCTTCTGCCGGATGGCGGCTTGATACCATCGTGAGTCCTGTCCGTTGTAGCCGCGCGCATAGAGGACGCCGTCGACTGCCACGGACCAGATCCAGGTTGGGGTGCCATATGTCACGCCATCTTCCCTGAACGGCGCAATGTGCAAGTCGTCGGCTTCGGCGATCTTGCGCAATTCGTCTTCAGACCATCTCGTCATGTCTGGGCCTCCCCTCTTCGACGAGTCCGCAATATTCATGTCCCATCGATGTCGGCCCGGAGGACGCTTGCAGGCCGCGGTAGGGCCAGAGGTCCGACCCGCATACGCAGGTCGCCGCGATCCGGATGATGGCATCGGTCGAGGCCAGGATTTTCGGCTCGGCACGGTCCTCGAAACGCACGTCTCCCGGACCGTATAGAACTGCTCCTTGCATGGTTTTCCTCGTCCTCTTCAGCGCATGACAAAACCGCCGTCCACCGAGATGGACTGGCCGGTCACATAGCTCGCAGCGTCGCTGCAGAGCCACAGGACTGCATTCGCAATTTCCTCGGGGCGGCCAACCCGTCCCATCGGAATGCTCTTTTCCATCGCCTTGAGCGCATCGCCCTGACCGCCGGCCACCATCTGGTCGGCCATCGGCGTGCAAATGAGCCCTGGGCATATGGCGTTGATACGGATGCCGCGTGCTGCATATTCGAGAGCCGCGCTCTTGGTGAACCCAAGCACTCCGTGCTTGGCGGCATGGTAGATCCCGCGCTCGGCACCTCCCACAAGTCCCCCGAGTGAAGAGCAATTGACGATCGCGCCGCTACCTTGGTTGCGCATCTGCTGCAGTTCGAATTTCATGCAGCTCCATTCGCCGCGGAGATTGATCCCCATGACTCGGTCGTAATCTTCCCGGGTGGCGTCGGCCGTTTCCGCGAGGACATTCTGCACGCCCGCATTGTTGTAGGCGGCATCGAGCCGGCCGAAGGCCGCGACCGTATGCGCGACCATGGCTTCGACCTGTGCGTCATCAGCGACATCGCAACGAACGGCGAGGACCTTATGGCCTTGAGCGGTCAGTTCATCGACCGCAGCACGCACCGCGTCTTCGTTCCAGTCGGCGAGCGCGACGGACGCCCCCGATTCCGCGAAGGCTTTCGCTGTGGCGAGGCCCAGTCCGGACGCCGCGCCTGTCACCAGCGCGACCCTCCCCTCGAATGAAATGTTCATGGAAATATCTCCTGTAAATGTGTCGGTTCGGCGCGTTGCGCCGCTAACGTTGCGTGCGCTCCGCCTCCGCCGGGGGGTAACGGTCGCCTTGCACGGTGATTTGCGCGGCAGCGTCCTCGATGTGCCGTAGATCGTCGGGCGAGAGCTCGATCCCTGCCGCGGCGATGTTCTCCTCGAGCCGGTTGAGCTTGGTGGTGCCTGGGATTGGGACGATCCAGGGCTTTTGCGCCAGCAGCCAGGCGAGCGCGATCTGTGCGGGCGTCGCGCGTTTCTGCGCGCCGATTCTTTCCAGCAGGTCGACCACGGGGCGGTTCGCCTTGCGGGCCTCGGGCGTAAAGCGCGGCAAGCTGGCGCGGTTGTCGTTACCGCCGAAGCTGGTGGTTTCGTCGATCTTGCCGGTGAGGAAGCCCCTGCCCAGCGGGCTGTAGGGGACGAAGCCGATCCCCAGTTCCTCGCAAGCGGGCAACACCTCCGCCTCGGGCTCACGCCACCACAGGGAATATTCGCTCTGGATCGCCGCGACCGGCTGAACCGCATGGGCGCGGCGGATGGTCGAGGCGCCTGCCTCGCTGAGACCGAACTGCTTGACCTTGCCTTGCGCGATCAGGTCCTTCATCGCGCCGGCGACGTCCTCGATCGGCACGTCGGGATCGACCCGGTGCTGATAGAATAGGTCGATCGCCTCGACCCGCAGCCGCTTCAGCGAGTCTTCGGCCGCTTGCCGGATGCGTTCGGGGCGGCTATCGAGCCCGCTGGATCTGCAGCGACTGAAGTCGTGGCCGAACTTGGTGGCGATGACGACGTCCTTGCGGAACGGCTCCAGCGCCTCCCCCACGAGTTCCTCATTGGTGAACGGACCATAGACCTCGGCGGTGTCGAAGAAGGTGACACCGCGCTCGACCGCCGCCCGGACGAGCGCGATCGTCTCCTGACGGTCTGGAGCCGGGCCACGGTGATAATTCAGGCCCATGCAGCCCAGCCCGATGGCCGAGACCACAAGGCCGCTGTCACCGAGCGTGCGGTTCAGCATTCTCATTCTCCCGCGTCGGTTTCTTCGAAGACGTTGCGCGCGATTCCGACCGCCGTGCTGGCGGTGGGCCAGCCGGCGTAGAAGGCGAGATGGGTGATCGTCTCGACCAGTTCGTCGCGCGTGACGCCGTTCTGGAACGCAAATTTCAGGTGGAACGGCAGCTCGTTTGTCCGGTAGAGGGCGATCAGCGTCGCCACTGTGATCAGGCTGCGGTCGCGCGGCGACAAGCCGGGCCGCTTCCAGACATCGCCGAACAGAACGTCATCGGTGTAGCCCGCGAGCGCGGGAGCGATGTCCCCAAACGGACTGCAGAAGGCTTTGGGCTTTTCGCTCATCGGAGACTCTCCTTAGTGGGCCGGCGAGATATTCCTCATCAGTGGGCCGGCGAGATATTCCTCATCCGTCACTTTCTCCTTCCACTCGACCGCCTTGCCGTCGATGGCTTCGGTGACGGGAAGGTGGGTCATCGCCGTCGTGGGCGTCGCGCCGTGCCAGTTGTGTGGCAGGCTGTTCTGCTCGCAAGCAATATAAGGGTCGCCCAATCATGCGATTAGGTGCTAGTTTGTGCATGTACTTGTGAGTGAGATTCAGCAATGGCTCGAGCGAACCTCAACGATCTTGCCGCCTTCGTCATGGTCGCGAGCGAGCGAAGTTTCACTCGGGCCGCCGCCAAGCTCGCCATCTCTCCATCCGCCCTGAGCCACGGGATGCGTGCGCTCGAAGAGCGGCTGGGAGTTCGGCTGCTCACGCGGACGACCCGCAGCGTGACGACGACAGAGGCGGGTGAACGCCTCCTTCGGACTTTGGCTCCGCGGTTCGCGGAGATCGACTTCGAACTCGCGGCGCTCACCGAATTGCGGGAGAAGCCGGCCGGCAACATCCGTATTACGACGGATGAATATGCCGTTGGGGCCGTGCTCTGGCCCGCGCTTCACAAGCTGCTTCCGCGCTATCCCGACATAAAATTGGAGATCGTCATCGACTACGGCCTGACCGATATCGTCGCGGAGCAATACGACGCCGGCGTGCGGCTCGGCGGGATGGTGGCCAAGGACATGATCGCCGTACCCATCGGGCCGAATTTGCGCATGGCAGCGGTCGCGGCGCCGTCCTACTTCGCCGAACGCCCAATGCCGCGAACGCCTCAGGATCTGACGAGCCACGACTGCATCAATCTTCGCCTGCCGACCTATGGCGGACTTTATGCATGGGAATTTGAGAAGAACGGCCGGGAGCTGCGGGTGCGCGTCGACGGACAACTGACGTTCAACAGCGGGAATCCAATGTTGCAAGCCGCTCTGGATGGTTTCGGCGTGACTTACTTGCCGCAAGGCCAGGTTCAGCCCTACCTCGACAGCGGCCAACTCGTCCAAATGCTCTCGGACTGGACTCCGCCCTATTCGGGATATCACCTCTATTACCCGAGCCGACGCCAGCCGACGCCCGCGTTCAGCATCGTTGTGGAGACCCTGCGATACCGGGGCTGACGCGGGAGAAGATCGGCGGTCAATCGACCTGAGTTAATGATCGCGAGCACGTTCGTCCGCGCGGTCCGCGTCGCGCGCCGATGTGTCGCGAGTTTTGGCCCCGCCTGGGGGCGGATGCGTCCGGCAGCCTTTGCCGATCCGCGAGACGGCACCTATCTATCTGGTTGTCGCGCCCGCCTGCCAGGCTGGCGCCCAATCACTCCAACAGGGGCGTGCTCCAGGAGAATTCATTCATGCCGGCCAGCCATGTCGACGTCGCCACCGAACACGCCAGCCGCTATCTGCAGCAGCTGTGCAAACATTGGGCGCACAAGTTTCCCGTCGAATTCGACCCGAACCACGGCACCATCGATCTGACGCTCGGCCGCACGGTTCTCGATGCCGACCCGGCTGCGCTGCATATTGCAGTGACGACCGATGAAGCCGGCTCGCTCGAGCGCCTGGAAACGGTCGTCGCCGAGCACATCAAGCGCTTCGCCTTCCGTGAAGAGCTGGCATTCGACTGGAAACGCGCTCCGGCCGCGTAGACGACCTGTCAACCGCCGGCCTGGGCCATGTCCAGCAGCATCAGCACGGTGCGCCAATTGCGCGCCGTGCCCGGCACCTTCAGAACGCGCGGAATGAGATTGGCAAACACCGATTTGCCGAGCCCGTCAGGCGCATGCAGGTAGAGCACGTCGCCCTTGATCTCGAAGCGTTCTGGCCCGGTACATTTTTCCGCCAGCCGGGCGACCTCCTCGGCGGTCGGCCGGCGCTCCAGCGCATAGGCATGCAGCTTGGTCGGCTCGCCGGCCACTTCCGGATAGGGATTGTCCGCCGCCAGCCGCTCGAGCCAGCCGAGATCGCGCACCATGATGCGTGAATGGAACCCCCATTTCTTCTCGAATTCCGCTTCCAACCGCTTGGTCAGCGTCGCCGCATCGCCATCTGGCGACCGGAACACGGCGTTGCCGCTCTGCACATAGGTGGCGACATCGGAGAAGCCGAGCTGCTCGAAAAATGACCTGAGTTCCGCCATCTTGACGATGCGGTTGCCGCCGATATTGATGCCGGAAAACAGCGCGATAAAAACGTTCGCCGAAGCGTTCGGAAGATCGTTGCTGCTCATATGATGAACCCGGCGAGCGTCTCGTTGTCTGTGATGTCCTGGTAATGGACGCTCTCGGCGTCGAAATTCGCCTTGAGCAGGTCGAAATTGCGGCGGTCCTTGGTTTCGATGCCGATCAGCACCGAACCGAAATTGCGCGCCGATTTCTTCAGATATTCGAAGCGGGCGATGTCGTCGTCGGGACCCAGCAATTCGAGGAAATCGCGCAGCGCGCCGGGCCGTTGCGGAAAGCGGATGATGAAGTATTTCTTCAAGCCCTCGAAGCGCAGCGCCCGTTCCTTCACATCGGGCAGCCGCTCGAAATCGAAATTGCCGCCCGACACCACGGCAACGATGGTCTTGCCCCTGATTTCCTTCCTGGAAAAATCCTTGAGCGCATCGATCGCCAGCGCGCCGGCCGGCTCGAGCACGACGCCTTCGACATTGAGCATTTCGATCATGGTCGCGCAGAGCCGGTTTTCCGGGATCAGCCGCACGGTGTCGGCGGCAAACTCCCTGAGGTGGCGCAGCGGCTCGCGGCCGATCTCGGCCACCGCCGCGCCGTCGACGAAATTGTCGACCTTGGCGAGCTTGACCCGCTTTCCGGTGGCGAGGCTCTCGCTCAGGCTCGGGGCGCCGGCCGGCTCGCAAAAGACGAAGCGTGTCTCTCGCTGCTGGTCGGCGAAATAATGGATGACGCCGGCGGCCAGGCCGCCGCCGCCGACCGGCAGCATGACGATATCAGCCATGCGCGCACCGGGCATCTGCTCGGCGATCTCCCAGGCGACGGTCGCTTGCCCTTCGATGATGTCCTTGTGGTCGAAAGGCGGCACCATGTGGGCGCCGGCAGTTTCGGAGAATTCGAGTGCGGCGCGGTAGCAGTCGTCGAAAAAATCGCCGACCAGCCTGATCTCGACGAAGACGCCGCCGAACAGCCGCGTCTTGTCGATCTTCTGCTGCGGCGTGGTCACCGGCATGAAGACGACGCCCTTTTTGCCGAAATGGCGGCAGACGAAGGCAAAGCCCTGCGCATGATTGCCGGCCGAAGCGCAGACGAACAGCTCGGCAGCGTTACCGGCAGCGAGCGCCTTGCGGAAGAAGTTAAAGGCGCCGCGGATCTTGTAGGAGCGCACCGGCGTCAGGTCCTCGCGCTTCAGCAGCACCCGCGCGCCGGTCTTCTTCGACAGATAGTCGTTTTCCTGCAGCGGCGTCTCCGGAAAAATCTCGCGGATCGCCGCAGCGGCAGCAGCGACGCGAGAGGAGAAACTGGTCATGGCAAGAGCACCCCACAGGCTACGCGAGTTCGGTCCCGCTATTGCATATCCGGCCTCGTGAAGCCATTGTCCGGCCGCCCCGAAGGGGCATTTCCGGAATCAACGTAAGCATTTGGGGGCGTTTGCTCATGCCTGTCGCATCGGTGGCCCAGAAAACCGTGTCGCTGCCGGAGTTCGGCGAGCCGACGGTGATTCCGCTGGTTACGCGCGCCACCTATGAGGCCCGCATAGCGGCACTGTCGCGCGCGGCGGGTTCGATGCCTTCGTCGTCTATGGCGACCGCGAACATGCGGCCAATGTCGCCTATCTCTGCGGCTACGATCCGCGCTTCGAGGAGACGCTGCTGGTCATCGTTCCCGGCAAGCCGCCGAAACTGCTGGTCGGCAATGAGGGCTGGGGCTATGCCGAGATCTGCGATGGGCCGTACGAGCGCGTGCTCTACCAGACGTTTTCGCTGCCGGCGCAGCCGCGCGACCGCTCGCAAGCGCTGGCCGACATCCTCGTCGATTGCGGCCTGAAAGCCGGCCAGCGCATCGGCGCCATCGGCTGGAAACCGTTCGGCCCCGGCGATGCCGGCTTTGGCGAAACGACGCTCGACCTGCCGTCATTCATCGCCGACACGCTGCGCAGCCTTGCCGGCGATAGGGGCACGGTCGTCAACGCGGCGAACCTTTTGATGAACCCCGCCGACGGCCTGCGACATTAATGAGGCCGACCAACTGGCCGCATTCGAATTCGCCGCGACCTATTCCTCGCAAGGCCTGCGCAACGTCCTGCAAGGCATCGAACCCGGCATGACCGAATTGCAGGCGGCGCGGCTGATGGGCATCAACGGCCTGCCGCAATGCTGTCACCCGATGCTGTCGGCCGGCAAGCGTGCGGCCTATGGCCTGCCGAGCCCGCGGCTCGAAATCATCAAGCGCGGCGACCCGATCACCATGGCATACGGCATCCAGGGTTCGCTCAACGCCCGCGCCGGTTTTCTGGTCGAGAACGCGGCCGAGCTTCCGAGGGACATCCAGGACTATGTCGAGAAGCTGGTCGCGCCCTATTTCTGCGCCGTCGTCGACTGGTACGAGACGGTCGGCATCGGCGTTCCCGGCGGCGCGTTGTGGCAAGCGGTGCACGAGCGCATCGGCGATCGGTTCTTCGGCGTAGCGCTCAACCCCGGCCATCTCATCCATATCGACGAATGGATGCATTCGCCGGTATTTTCCGGCTCCGACATCAGATTGAAGTCGGGCATGGCCTTGCAGGTCGACTTCATCCCGGCGACCGGCACCGATTATTTCACCACAAACATCGAGGACGGCATCGCGCTGGCCGACGAGGCGCTGCGCGAAGAGATCGCGGCGCGCTATCCCGAAGCCTGGCGCCGCATCGAGGCGCGCCGCGCCTTCATGACCGACGTGCTCGGCATAAGGCTGAAGCCGGAAGTGCTGCCGTTTTCCAACATTCCGGCGTTCCTGCCGCCGTTCTGGCTTTCGCGCAACAGTGCGATGGCAGTCGCGAGGCGCTGAGCGCATTTCGGCGCCTGCGACTTACTTCCGCCGCACTTGGCCTGTCCGGGAGGTGCGGCGGAGGTGGATGGGCCTTTGGTCAGGCCGGAGTGGAATTGCTTAAGTGCCCTTGAAGACGATTTGCATCATTCTCATTGCCGCGCTGCTCGCCGGCTGCGGCGGGCGCCAAACCGAGGAACTGCTCGGCAGCGCCATGATGGCGGTGCCGGTGACGGAAATCGCCGGCAACCACTCGATCTTCATCGCAACCACGCGCAAGCGCTCCGACGATCCCGACAAGGTCTTCGACGGCGAGCGCTCGGCGACGCTGAACTATGCCCGCGTCAACGTCACCGTCCCCGGCATCCACAAGACAGGCCAGATCGAGCGGCGCTCGCGCGGCAAGTCGGACGATCCGGCCAAATACTTCATGGCTTCCGAGGTCGTCGGATACGACACCCAGCCGAAATTCTCCAGCGCGCTCAGCGCCGACATCGCGGCGCGCGGCGGCCGCGTCATGGTCTTCGTCCACGGCTACAACACCGGCTTCGACGACGCGGTCTACCGCGTCACCCAGATCACCCATGATTCCGGCTATCCGGGCACGCCGGTGCTGTTTTCCTGGGCGTCGGGCGCCAAGACCACCGACTATGTCTACGACAAGGAAAGCGCCAGCGTTGCCCGCGACCAGCTGGAAGTGACGCTGAGAATGCTGGCGCAGACCGGCGCGCGGCGCATCGACATCGTTGCCCATTCGCTGGGAACCTGGGTCACCATGGAGGCGCTGCGCCAGCTCGCCATCACCGGCGACCGCGATCTCGGCGGCAAGCTCGGCGACGTCGTGCTGGCCTCGCCCGACATCGACGTCGACGTGTTCAAGAGCCAGATGCGCCGCTACGGCAAGCCGAACAAGCCGTTCATCCTGCTGCTCTCCGACGACGACCGGGCGCTGCGGCTCTCCGGCCTGATAGCCGGCGCGCGGCCGCGCGTCGGCGACTACAAGGACGCCGCCGACCTCGCCAGCTATGGCGTGTCGGTCGTCGATCTCTCCAGCGTCAAGGGAGCCGACCGCTTCAACCACACCAAATTCGCCGACAATCCGGAATTGGTGCAGTTGATCGGCCAGAAGCTGCGCGAGGATGACGGGTTTGCCAGCGACCGCGAGGTGACCGACCGGATCGCCTCGGTCGGACAATAGCTGCATTGCGCGGCAGTGATTGTTGACCATTGCCGCACCATCGGAACAGTTTGAACTGGACCGTGCCGGGCTCTGCCTCTATCGAATAGGCCAAGACGTCTCCGGCTCGACGTCGCCTTTGCGGGAGCCCGCGTGACCGTGCCTTCGAAGATCTTTCTCGTCGTTGCGTTCGCGCTCGCGCTGGCAGGCTGCGCCGGCCAGAACACCCATGATTTGCTCAACAAGACGACGATCACCGTGCCTGCTGCCGATATCGCGGCGACGCATCAAATCTTCGTCGCAACGACCCGGCAAAAGGCAATGAAAGCGCCCCGGCAGGTGTTCGACGGCGACCGTTCGCCGACCACCAGCTTTGCCAGCGTCGAGGTGACGGTGCCGAAGATCCACCAGCTCGGCGCCATCGAGCGGGTCAAGGGCTCGGCCAACAGCAATCCGGCGAAGGATTTCACGGCGACCGGCGTCACCTTCTACGAAGGCGCGCCGCAATTCGCCAAGGCGGTCGGCGCCGACATCGCCATGCGCGGCGACCGCGCGCTGGTTTTCGTGCACGGCTTCAACAACGGCTTCGATGACGGTATCTACCGGCTGACGCAGATCGCGCACGACACGAAATACCCAGGCACGCCGGTGCTGTTTTCGTGGGCGTCGAGCGGCAAGACGACCGGCTACATCTACGACAAGGAAAGCGCCAATGCGGCGCGCGACGATCTCGAAGCGACGCTGCGCATGCTCGCCAAGAGCCGCGCCAAGAGCATCGACATCATTGCCCATTCGATGGGGACCTGGGTGACCATGGAAGCATTGCGCCAGCTTGCCATCACCGGCGACCGCGACCTCGGCGGCAAGCTCGGCTACGTCATCCTGGCCTCACCCGACATCGACGTCGACGTGTTCAAGAAGCAGATGATCCGCTACGGCAAGCCCGACAAGCCGTTCGCCGTGCTGCTTTCGGGCGACGACCGGGCGCTCAGGCTGTCGACCCTGATCTCCGGCGACAAGCCACGCGTCGGCGACTATGGCGACGCGGCCGACCTCGCCAGCTATGGCGTCTCGGTGGTCGACCTGACCAAGACCAAGGGCGGCGACCGGCTGAACCACGCCAAATTCGCCGACAACCCGTTCCTGGTGCAGCTGCTCGGCGACCGCCTGCGCGCCCCGGCGGGCCTCGCCTCCGAAGAGACCGCGCCGGCCCAGCTCGACAATCTCGGCCAGGGCCTCGGCAAGGCCGTCGGTTCGGTCGCCGAAATCGTCATCACCACGCCGTTCAAAGTGCTGACCATCGCCACCGGCGGGTGAGCCGACCTCTGCTGCCAATCACGCCGGTAATTGGCAGCTGTCAACAAAAACGCTCTGCAGCGATCCTTCGCGCCCCCCTCTGTCCTGCCGGACATCTCCCCCTCTAGTGGGGAGATTGGCCGCCACTTTCGGCTTTCGCCAATCTCCATCTTTGACGAACAAGGCGCTGTCAACGAAACTGCCAATCTCCCCCCTTGAGGGGGAGATGTCCGGCAGGACAGAGGGGGGCGCTGTCCAGGGCGCTGTCCCTCCAGGGTTCAGTGATTCTTCAAACGAACAGATCAACCTTCTGGAACGTCGTCACGTCGATAAGGCCGACGTCGGAAATTCTGAGCTCGGGGATGACGACCAGCGCCAGCAGCGAGTGCTGCATGTAGGCGTTGTTGAGCGAGCAGCCCATCTGGCGCATGGCGTCGCTGAGTTGGTCCGCCTTTGCGGCGACGATTTCCGCCCGCTCGTCCGACATCAGCCCGGCGATCGGCATTTCGACCAGCGCCAGTTCCTTGCCCCTGGAGAACAGCACGACGCCGCCGCCGACCTCGCCCAGCCGGTTCACGGCCAGGGCCATATCCTGCTTGTTGGTGCCGACGACGATGATGTGGTGGGCATCGTGGGCCACGCTGGAGGCCATGGCGCAGTCGCCGATATAGCCGAAGCCGGAGACGAAGGCGTTGGTGACGCCGCCGGTGCCCTTGTGGCGCTCGACCAGCGCGATCTGGCAGACATCGTTGCGGCGATCCATGGCGACCAGCCCGTCCTCGACGGCAAGATCGGCCTCCAGCGCCCGCGTCGGCGCCTGGTTTTCGATGACGCCGATGACGCGCACCCGCACCTCGTTGGCGCCCATGGGTGCCGCGATGTCGAAATCGCCTGCCTTGAGCTTCCTGCCGAGCTTGACGGTGTTCTTCGCCGTCCGCGGATAATTGTAGGCCGGAATGTCAATTTCGAGCTTGCCGCCCTTGGCCAGCCTGACGCCGCGGCCATAGACCTCGTCGATGGTCATTTCGGCGAGGTCGGAGACGATCAGCAGATCGGCAAGGCGTCCCGGCGCGATCGAGCCGATCTCGCGCTCCAGCCGGAAATGCTGGGCGGTGTTGAGCGTCGCCATCTGGATCGCCGTCACCGGCTTCAAGCCCTGGCTGATGGCATGGCGGACGACCCGGTCCATATGGCCTTCGTGCACCAGCGTGCCGGAATGGCTGTCGTCGGTGCACAGGATGAAGTTGCGCGGGTCGAGCCCGCTCTCCGTCACCGCCTTGATCTGCGAGGCGACGTCATACCAGGCCGAGCCCAGCCGCAGCATCGCCTTCATGCCCTGGCGGACGCGGGCGATGGCGTCCTCGGCGCGCGTGCCTTCGTGGTCATCCTCCGGGCCGCCGGCAACGTAGCCGTGAAACGGCAGGCCGAGATCGCGCGAGGCATAATGCCCGCCGACGGTCTTGCCGGCCCTCACCGTCGCCGCGATCTCGCCCGACATCACCGGATCATTGGCGGCGACGCCCGGAAAATTCATCACCTCGCCGAGCCCGATGATGTTCTCCCAGGTCATCGCCACGGCAACGTCGGCGACGGTCAGCTCGGCGCCGGCATGCTCGAGCCCCGGGGCGGAGGGCACGCAGGACGGCATCTGCACGAGCACGTTGACCGGCATGGCGACGGCCTCGTCATGCATCAGCCGCACGCCCGGCAGGCCGAGCACGTTGGCGATCTCATGCGGATCGATGAACATCGAAGTTGTGCCATGCGGGATCACCGCGCGGCAGAATTCCGTCACCGTCACCATGCCGCTCTCGACATGCATATGCGCGTCGCAAAGCCCCGGCACCAGATAGCGGCCGCCGGCATCGACCACCTTGGTGCCCTGGCCGATGGCATGGCCGGCGTTCGGCCCGCAATAGGCAAAGCGGCCGCCGGCAATGGCGATGTCGGTGCCGGCGATGATCTCGCCCGAATGGACGTTGACCCAGCGCCCGTTGCGGATGACGAGATCGGCGGGTTTGCGGCCCATAGCGACATCGACCAGATGCGTCGCCATCTCGGCCCAGGGTTTTGGTTTCGTCGCATTGGCGGTCTTCGGCATCAACAGGCTCCTCTTTGCCCGACTGTGCCAAGCCGCGAGGATTTTGACCAGCGAGGAAGTAAACGCCGACGGCGAAGTTGCAGATCTCCCCCCTTGAGGGGGAGATGTCGCCGAAGGCGACAGAGGGGGTCGGGACGTCCTGACGCGAACCTTTACCGCGAAACAAAACAGGCTGGCGCTCGACGCGCGACGACCCCCTCTGGCCTGCCGGCCATCTCCCCCTCAAGGAGGGAGATCGATGCGCCATGGCTTTCGCCAATCGTCAAGGGCATTTTGTGCCGGCCGCAGCAACTTTGTTCTTGCTTTGTGCCGGCAGCTATGCTACTAATTTGGGTATGGTGCCAATTGGCTCCAACGACCCGTCCTCCCGAGGCGGGTTTTTTGTTATTGCCGCCATTCATGGCAAATGGCGCAGGCGGAATACGATTCCGTTGCGGCCAATCAGCTTTCGCCTCGTTTGCGGATCTTAGTGAATCGCCGGTCGCGGAGTTTGACGCACTCCATCGTTCGAGCCTTCGGCCGGTTCACTCAATTCGATCCCGAACTGTCACTTTTTGCTTGGATCGTCCGCCGGGTTGACGTAGGTGATCTTGAATGGCCCCTCGCCATGAACCTGGATAATCGTATCGCTTGTCGTCCAGGCGAAGTGATTCATTCCGGCCGGCGCGACGCCGAAGCCGCCAGCAGTCAGTTCGACACCTTTCGCCTCGTCGAGCTTATCGCCCATTCCAATATGGAAGTTGCCGGAAAGCACCGTTACGTATTCCGTGGTGGGATGATTATGTGCGGCAATTTTGTAGCCGGCGGGTGTCTTCAACCGCAGCACATAGGCGCCGTCCTTTGAGGGATCTCCAGCGACAACAGCCATTTCCGCGCCAGCGGGAATGACAGCTGGAGCAGGACCCCATTTGATGTCTTTGGCGTTCATCGGCATCTCATCGGCAAACAGAGGCGCCGTCCCAACAAGCAGCAGTGCGAGGGCAGAGGCAAGCTTGAGCATGACAATCTCCCAGGTGTTTGTAGAGGACGGCGTCGAGTATCGGAGCGCTGATCCACTTGCCACTTCGAGCCTACCAGGGCAGAGCGCCCGAACGCATCCTGCGAACGGGGGACGCGCATTCGCGGTAGCCGCGGAAGCTGCCGCTAAAAACATTTCCAGGTGAAACGATTTTGTTTGTATCACTGTAGGTGATCGGCCTCGCTAGCTTCCAGTGCCAGATTTCTCTACGGCAGAAGACGGCTTGACGGCCCCTGCCCGGCATCTGAAAAGGACTGGCCTGCGGACGTGGCGGAATTGGTAGACGCAAGGGACTTAAAATCCCTCGATCTCTGATCGTACGGGTTCGAGTCCCGTCGTCCGCACCAGCAACATCGGCGCCGCCATTGCGGCCTAAGCAAGAGCATGAACTCGCCGCATACAGGCTGCCACATGCCATTTCTCGACCAGGAGCCGGCGAGCCGATGCGGGATCTGCGATATGCGTATCCGGTGTCCGCATGTTCGTTTGCCAGCTTCCAAAGCGCACTCAGGCAAGGGCGGCGGTATCGGTCACACGCATCATCGCCAGCAATTTCGATATGATTTTGTCACATCGGCTGCTATATGGTGGAAAAGGAGTCCGCCCATGCGAACCACCCAGCCGATAAGTATCACCCTCCCGCGCGACATGGCCGAGGCCGTCGCGCGCAAGGTCGAATCCGGCGCCTACGCCTCCGTCAGCGAAGTGCTGCGCGAGGGCGTGCGCGCGCTGCTCGACCGCGACGCCGCCGTTGAACGCTGGCTGCGCGAGGAAGTCGCCCAGAGCTACGACGAGTACAAGGCGAATCCGTCCAGCGCCATCCCTGCCGAGCAGGTCATGCTGCGTATCCGCGACCGCGCCGCCGCGCGACGCGATGATGCCACTAAGGAATGACGCGCAGGGTTGTATTTTCCGCGCAAGCGGAGCACCAGTTGGATGCGCTGTATCGCTACATAGAGGAATATTCCTCCACAGCCCGTGCAGAATCGTTCGTTGGCGGCATCGTGGCCTATTGCCACGCGTTCGAGCCGTTTCCCGAGCGCGGAACGCGCCGCGACGATATTCGTCCCGGCCTCCGCGTTCTAGAGCGGCGGACTTTCATGTGAGTCCATACCCTGCGGCTGCGAAGTAATTTCTGCATTCTATTGGAGAGAAGAGATTGCAGAT
>NZ_JAMYVK010000033.1:0-79406 GCF_040323975.1 Mesorhizobium sp. M0019
CGGCCTCGGTCGCCGGCCTGCTGGTCACCACCGAAGCCATGATCGCGGAGGCTCCGAAGAAGGAGTCGGCTGGCGGCGGCATGCCTGGCGGCATGGGCGGCGGCGGCATGGGCGGCATGGGTGGCATGGATTTCTAATCCAGCCAATCTCGCAAGCTTACGGAAAGGGCGGCAGCGATGCCGCCCTTTTTGTTTGCTTCATAGCGGGCTGCCCCGGCTCAAGCGGCGATATCAATGCACCGCGGCAGCGGCACTCTTGGCCGGCAATGCCCCCTCAATCAGCGCCGCGACCTCATCGGCTACCGCCAGCACCGGGGCGCGGTCGTGGGTGGCGCGTGCGATCACCATCAGTCCTTCAAGCGATGATTCGACCAGCAGTGCCAGCGCGTGCGCGCGTCGCTCGGGCACCCCTGCCCTGACGAAGGCCGCCCTGAGCAAGCCTATCCATTGCTCGAAGGCGGACCGGCACAACTCGGCCAGTTCCGGCATGTCGATCGGCGAGTCCAACACCACAGGTGCGATCGGGCAACCGAGCGTGAACCGATTGTCTTCCAGCATGCGCGCGACCGACTGGTAGATGTGGTGGACAGCCACCGCCGGGTCCTTTTCGGCAGCGAGCGCGGCGTCCAGCCTCTGCGTCACATCGGCGACGCTGTCGCGCGTCACCTCGATGACCAGCTGATCCTTGCCGCCCGGAAAGTGAAAGTAGAGCGAACCTCTCGGTGCGCCTGAGGCGCTCAAAATATCGTTGAGCGACGTGCCGTGGTAGCCGCGCTGCCTCAGCAGCAGCCCGGTCGTCTCGAGTATGCGGGTGCGGGTGTCGTTCGCCATGTCAACCTCTGTCAGGAGTGAGCATTATAGGCCTTGCCTCGAATATGACAATCGGTCTATATAATATGTAGATCAGTCTACATATGCGAGAGGCAAATGCGCAGTTATCGTCTTGAAGAAACCTGCGGGACCAGGCGCCTGGTGATGCGCGACGAGGCGCAGCCGACGCCGAAGCCGCACGAGATCGTCGTGCGTGTCCGCGCCGCTTCGCTCAACCGCCGCGACACGATGATCCTCAACGGCAGCTATCCACTGGCGCCGCGCCAAGGGGTCGTTCCGCTGAGCGACGGCGCCGGTGAAGTCGTTGCGGTCGGCGATGCCGTCACCCGCTTTGCCGTCGGCGACCGCGTCACCGGCAGTTATTTTGCGCGCTGGATCGATGGCCGCATCAATGCCGGTCTGATCGACCAGCTTGGCTGCACGCTGGACGGGATGCTGGCCGAATACGCCGTGCTCGACGAGCAATGGGCGGTGCGGCTTCCCGATCATCTCGACTGGCATCAAGCGGCGACACCAACCTGCGCCGGCCTGACCGCCTGGAATGCCGTGACGGCGGCCGAAATGCCGAAGCCCGGCCAATGGGTTCTTGTCATCGGTTCAGGTGGCGTCGCGCTATTTGCGCTGCAATTCGCCAAGCTGCTCGGCTGCCGTGTCGTGGCAGTCAGCTCGCGCAACGAGAAGCTGGACCGGCTGCAGGCGCTGGGCGCCGACCTCGTCGTCTCGACCGCCGACATGCCGGAATGGGGTGCTGCGGTACGAGAGCAGACCGGCGGCATCGACCTCGTCGTCGAGACCGGCGGCCCGCCGACCTTCGCGCAATCGATGATCGCCTGCGCGCTTTACGGGCGCATCGTGCTTCTCACCATACAGGATGCGAAAGGCGGGACGGTGCAGATCCCCGGCCCGGTCTACCAGCGCAGCCTCGCCACCATCAGCCGCCTGTTCGTCGGCAATCGCACCAACCTCGAAGCCATGCTGCGCGCCATCTCGGTGCATCGGCTTAAGCCTGTCATCGACAAGGTGTTCGCCTTCGACGAGGCCAACGATGCCTATCGCTATTTCCAGCAAGGCGACGTCTTCGGGAAAGTGGTCGTCGACAGCGCCTGACTGGTCGGCCCAAAATCTGATCGACCCCTCAAATCAAAGGAGAGACACAATGACCATTCGTGAAGCAGAGGCCCAATGGCAGGGATCGTTGAAGGAAGGTTCGGGCCGGCTGAAGCTCGGCAGCGGCGTCTTCGAAGGCGCCTACTCGTTCCCGTCGCGTTTCGAGAACGGTCCCGGCACCAACCCCGAGGAATTGATTGTGGCGGCGCATGCCGGCTGCTTCTCGATGGCGCTGAGCGCCATTCTCGGCCGCGAAGGTTACACTCCCGCACGCATCCACACGATCGCGAAAGCACATCTCGGCGCCACCGTGGCCGGACCGACGCTGACCCGCATCGAGTTGGAGACGGAGGCAAGCGTCGCCGGGCTGGCGGCGGCGGAGTTCGAGCGGCTGGCGCAAATCGCCAAGGAGAGCTGCCTCGTATCGCGGGCGCTGGCCGGCGTCGCCGTGATCACGCTCAAGGCCCGCCTCGTCGAAACCGCTACCGATCACTGAAGGGAAGGAATATCCAATGACACAGGAACTCATCATCGACATCGCCGCAGCCAAACGCTCCGCCGAAACGGCCGAGATCATGCGGCGCTACAACGACGTCTTCCAGCGCCACGACCCGTCGGCGCTCGACGATCTGGTGGCGGAAGATTGCGTGATCGAGAACACCACGCCGGCCCCGGACGGCGCCCGCCGCATCGGCAAGGGCGCCTGCGTCGAACTGTGGTCGGCGATCGCGACCGGACCCGGCACGCGCTTCGACATCGAAGAAACTTTCGTCGCCGGCGACCGGGCGACGATCCGCTGGCGCTACTGGATGGCCGACGGCAATTCGCTGCGCGGCGTCAACCTGATGCGCGTGGCGGACGGGCAGATCGTCGAGGCCATGGGCTATGTCAAGGGATAGATTTGCGCTGCCCGCGACCTTCCTGTTTACCGGTCCGCCAGCGCCAGTTTGGCGCCGAGCATGACAAAGGCTCCGGCGAAGGTACGGCGCATCCAGGTCAGCACCTTTGGCCGCGACACGACATGGCTGCGGATTGACGCCGCGAAAACGCCGTAGCCGACAAAGACCACGAAGGTGAGCAGCATGAAGACGCTGCTGAGCTCCAGCATCTGCGACAGCGCATGCGGTTCGGTGGTGCTGACGAATTGCGGGAGGAAGGCAAAGAAGAAGATCGACAGCTTCGGATTGAGGATGTTGATGAGGATGCCCGAAGTGATCACTTTGCCGGCCGAGCGCGGCGCAACATTTTCTTCGACGCTCAGGCCACCCTTCTCCTTCAGCGTGTTCCAGGCCATGTAGAGCAGGTAGGCGACGCCGAGATATTTCAGCGTCTCGAAGGCGACGGCGCTGGTGTGCAGCAGCGCCGCGAGGCCGGTGATGGCGGCCGCCATGTGCGGAATGATGCCGAGCGTGCAGCCGAAAGCAGCAATGATGCTGGCGCGCGCACCACGTGAAAGCCCGGCGCTCAGGGTATAGAGAACGCCGGTGCCGGGCGAAGCCACGACAATCAGCGACGTCAACAGGAATTCGATGCTCACAGATGGTCTCCCGGTGCTGGCCCTGCCGCCGGCAGCGTAATCAGCGAAACGTGCGGGCACAAGCCAACCTGAGAGCCTATGCGCATTCAGATCATGCTGTTGGCGTGCATCTTGCTATCGGCAATAGGCTGCCGAACTTCCCAGTGTTCGACCAGCTTGCTGTCCTTCAGCCTGAAAATGTCGACGATGGCCAGGCCCTCCTCCTCCGGTTCGCGTTTTGCGTGCATGTGCACGATGACGAAATCCCCTTCGGCAAAAATCCGCTTCACCTCTCCCTTCACGAGGGGAAATGACTGTTTGCGCTGTTGCAGATAGGCTTTGAAGCCTTCCGCACCATCGGCAATGTTCGGATTGTGTTGGATGTAGCGTTCGCCAAAATGCATCGAAGCAGCTTCGATGTTGCCTTGGTTTACCGCTTTATCGATGAAGTCCAGGACGATCATCTTGTTGGTCTCGAGCGAACTATGAATCTTGGCTGGAACTAGATTTGATGGTTCGTCACGCATGTTTTGCTCCTTCCCGTGCCTGCTTCTGCCCGGTGTGGACAGGAGCGTCCGCACGCCGACATTGCCAACATGATCTGTTGCGACTGTGAGATGGTCGATACGCTATTCCACTAGATTCTTATCCAATCGTCTAATAGCGTCGTCCTATTCATCGTTGGAGGATGGTTCTCATGGACGCCTTGTCCGAACTTCTTGCTTCGCTGCGATTTGGCAGCGCCATGATCGGCAGCGCGACCCTGCATCGGCCATGGGGTATTTCAGTCGATCCGACAAGGAATGCCGCCATCCACGTCATACAGAACGGCGAATGCTGGTTGCGGCTGACTGGTCAAAAAGAGCCGATCCGCTTAGGCGAGGGAGATGTCATCCTTGTCGCGAGCGGTATCGGGCATGCCCTTTGCAATCCGGCGGATGCACCGACGGCATCGATATCCGCCGTCCTTTCCGCAAATCGGAGCGGACTGGAACCGAAAAGCGAGAGCGGCGCGACAACTCTTCTTTGTGCGAGATATTCACTCGACGGCGTCGGGCCATACCCGATGGCTTCGCTGCTTCCTCCGCTGATCCATTTCACCCGAAATCAGATTGGCACCAGCGAGCCGCTGCGGCTTGCCCTGGAACTTCTGCAGGTCGAAGCGAAAGGCGATCTCGGCGGCCACGACATTGTCGCCCCACGCCTTCTCGACAGCACGTTGATCTTCTTGTTGCGTGCCTGGATTGAACATCAGCCACTCGGAACAGGGGAATGGTTTGGCGCCTTGCGCGACAAAGGCATTGCGCAGGCCTTGCGCCTGATCCACGAGCGGCCGGGCAATCCCTGGACCATCGCTTCCCTTGCCAGCGGCGCAGCACAGTCCCGGGCCACCTTCGCGCGTCGCTTCGCTCAACTGGTAGGACAGCCGCCGCTGTCCTATGTGACCCGGTGGCGGATGAACCTTGCCGCCAAGGCTCTGCGGGAAACGAACCAGAACATTGGCGAGATCGGGCGCGCCGTCGGATATGAATCGGTGCCGTCGTTCTCGCAGGCATTTAAACGATTGACCGGACGATCGCCCGGCATCTACCGCAGCGACTTTCGCGCATCTGATTGACGAAATTCAAACTGGGACGCCAGCCCGGGCCGTCATTCAAGCGTCGGCAGACCGTGAGCCCGGCGCGCGATCAGGCAGTCGTCATCGCCCGGCATGCAGGCGCGGCAGACGTCGGGGCGGATGTCGTAGATGCCGCAGGCGGTCGACTTGCCGACCTCGCCGCACAGTGCCGAACAGCGCGCGCCGTCGCATCGCATACCGGCTTCGTCGGCAGCCACGTATTTTTGCGGGATAAGGTCGAGCTGCGCGTCATCCTCGGTGGAGAAGCGCGGCCATCTGGACGAGTAGGCGCAGCAGGCGCCACAGGTCTGGCAATCGAAGGCAATCGGACCGGCGCCCTCTTGTGGCGACGAAAACTCCTCTGCGACCGCCAGGGCAAGCAGCCTTGGCGCAGATTTCCGGTCGGCATTTTGCTGCAAGGGCGCTATTTCTTCTTGGGCTTGCGCGGCGGTGCTTCCGCCGGCGACCTGAACAGATCGGTGCCCGCTTCGGCGGCTTCGCCGGTTTTTGGCGCGGCGGCCGGCTTGGCCGGCTTCACGGCGGCAGCAGGCGCTGCCGGCTGGCCCTTGGCGGAAAACTTGATTGCCATATCAATCCTCGTCAGAGAAACGCGATGATGGCGCATTCGGATTGCGAAGGCGGCCGATGAGCGCCGAAACGGCCGTGATGTTCATTTCTTCGGGCGACCAGTTCCTGGCTTCCTCGATGTGCCGGGGCGCCAGCTCGCGATGCGTGCTGCCGCTGTAGGCGGCATCCTGAAAGGTCACGCGCTCGCGGGTCTTGGTGTTTTCCCGGACGTATTCGATCAGATAATTGGGGCATTCGGCACGACCGCGCACGCCGAGCCGAACTTGGGCATCGCCGTGGACACGCCTGCAGCGCTCGAGCTTTTCGAGCACGCGCCGGACATATTCGACCGGCTTGTCTAGTTCGCCCACGACATCGGCGATGGTCGAATCTGCGGCGATCGCCTTTTGAGGCACGCGTTTGGTGGCCATCAGCGTTTGCCTGCGCGTTTCGGCGAGGCCGCGAGCGCAACCGCCGCCGCCATGTCGTCGGCTTCCTTCTCCAGGCGCAATTCGCGCAGCCGCGCGGTCTTGGCTTCGCGGGCCTGGCTGACGGCATCCCGTTCGGAATTGATGCGGTCGAGCGACATCGACTGGGTCCGCGTCTTGCTGAAAATGGATTCGGCCTGGTCGCGGGGTTTTTTTGAAGTTGCGGTCAAGGTCTTTCTCCCGGTTCGGAGCACGCCGCCGAAAAGTGGCGAGACTGGTCTTTCGGCCAGGATCCCGCACAAAGCAATACGGCAGCCGGTTTCAAATTGCTGGAACGTCCTTAGCACGTCCGGGCCGTCGAGCAGCGCTCTTTCGGCGGTCGAAGCGCAAAAATGAAAAAGGCCAGGCACCGCCTGACCTTCCATAAGAGCGCCTGCGCATCCCGAGAGACGCGCAAAGAAACGTTCTTCTCATGCGCATGAGCGGGGACTTAACATCCCCGCGATCGTGCGCTGGAATTTGCCATTCACCGGTGCCAGTACATCCGTGGTCACCGGTGAGGCTGAATTCCGTTTTAGGCCGCCTTCAACTGGTCGGCGGACATCTTGCCCGACTTGTTGTCGCGGACCATCTCGTAGCCAAGCTTCTGGCCCTCGACGATGTCGCGCATTCCGGCGCGCTCGACGGCTGAGATGTGGACAAAAACGTCGGCAGAACCGTCGTCAGGCTGAATAAAACCAAAACCCTTGGTGGCGTTGAACCATTTAACTGTGCCTGTGCTCATAACGAACCCTTTCCATGGCAAATATTCGTTCGCCGTCATGCGGATGCACAACAACGTTTGTCTCGATTTTGATGGGGGAAGTTCGCCAAAGGCGCGCCTAAGCACGCGGATAACAAAAGTCGGTCAAACAAATATCGACAAAATTCTTATAGACTTCTTTGCGCGTTGTGTCAATTTTTTGATTTGCCACACTCGCAGAGACGCGCGGCGGCGGCCCGCGCCAGCACATCGGACGGCGAAAGCCGGGCTATTGCCCGCCGAAAAAACCAATCAGCCGGGAACCATTTTGGCGCCGGGGCATTTTTTCGGTGTCGAAAGCCGTTCTCGAAAGAGCAATCTTGAGAAAAGGCGGACGACAAACAGGACGCCCCCGCGCAGATAAAAGGCACGAGGGGCGTTCCTGTGATGCGACCATTCGCGCCGCCTGCCCCTCACAGCATGGCCCGGCTGAGCCCGCCATCCACCGGCAAAGCCACGCCGGTGATATAGGCGGCGGCGTCGCTGGCCAGGAATGCGGCAACCGCGCCGAATTCGGCGGGGGTCCCGTAGCGCTTTGCCGGGATTTCGGCCTGACTCTCGGCGGCGATCACAGCAGCGTCCACGCCCCTGTCGGCGGCGTCCATCGCGTCGAACTGTTTCGTCCGGTCCGTCGCAAAACGGCCAGGCAGCAACAGGTTGACGGTGACGCCGTCCGCCGCCACTTCGCCGGCCAGGGTCTTGGCCCAGCCGGCAAGCGACGCGCGCAACGCATTCGAAGCGGTGAGGCCGGGGATCGGCTCGCGGACGGATGTGAGGAAACGGCGATGATGCGCCCCCAGCGCCGCGCCCGCATGCTTGGCAGGAAAGAAATGGCGATACGCATCTGGCTCAGCACCATGCTGGTGAACTGCTTCTCCCAGACGCTCGCATCGAAGACGCTAGCCGCGAAGGGTGGCGGGCCGCCGCCATTGAGCAGGACGATGTCGATCCGCTGATGCTCGCCCTCGACGGCACGGATCAGCCGGGAGACGCTGTCGTTGTCGGAGAGGTCGGCGCTGAAGGTCGAGCAGATGTGGCCTGCGGGCTCGATTGCGCGTCGCGCCGCATCCAGGGTCGCCTCCTCTCGTCCGACCAGGATGATCTCGGCGCCTTTCGCCGCGAGCGCTTCGGCAACGCCGAAACCGAGGCCCTTGCCTCCGCCGAGGACAAGCGCCTTCCGCCCCTCAAGATTTGCGCTAATCAAGCCAAGTCTCCTCCTGGTTTTTGTTTCACTGCGCAGCCTCGGGATCAGGCCCGAGGCCATGCTTTGGGCGTGCATCAGCGAACATGCACGATAGCGTCGGCTTCGACCGGAACATTGGCCGGCAAGCCGGCCATGCCGAGCGAGCAGCGGGCGTGCTCGCCACGCTCGCCGAAAACATGGAGCAGAAATTCGGATGCTCCGTTGCCGACCTCCGAATAGGCCGAAAAGCCGGCCGCCGCATTCACATAGACGGTCAGCTTGGCGAATTTCACGACACGGTCGAGATTGCCGTCCAGTTCCTTGTCGAGCCAATAGACGATGTTGGCCGCGCAGAGCCGGGCGGCGTTCCGCGCGGCAGACAGATCGATCTCCCTGCCGACCTGGCCGATCGCGGCGATCTCCTGCCCGATCTCGGGAATCTGACCGGAGACATAGACGATGTCGGCGACCCGAACTGTCGGCGAGAACGGCAAAGCGGGCCGCTCGAGCGAGGGCCAGGCGACACCGAACTCCTCAAATCTTCTTCTGTAGGACAAGGTGGCTGCTCCTGTTTTCGTTCGTGCGAGCAGACCTTGAATTCAGATCGGGCTTTCGGATAGCCTGATAGTGCTGACACAGCTATCAGGAATTCTTATGATTGGAGATATCGACGTCAGACTGCTGCGCGCATTCGTCACCGTGGCCGATACGGGAACGGTGAGCCGAGCGGCCGATCGACTTGCCCGCACGCAGGCGGCGGTGAGCATGCAGCTTCAGCGCCTCGAGGGTGCAGTCGGCGCCGAGCTGCTGCGCCGTTCGCCGCGCGGCGTGACGCTGACCGAGGCCGGCGAGATCCTGCTCGCCTTCGCCCGCAAGGCCATCGCGATCGGCGACGATGCCAGGCGCGAGATAGAAGGCCGCAGGCTGGTCGGCCGTGTCCGGCTGGGCATCGTCGAGGATTTGGCGGTGACACGGCTGCCGTTGATCATTGCCGACTTCCGCCGCCGGCATCCTTCCGTGGAGATCGAGCTGACATCGGCCAGCAGCAGCGATCTCAGCAAGTCGCTGGGCGAAGGAAGATGCGACATCGTCATGGCCGATCCGGCACGCTTCACAATGGCGCCGCGAGGCCATCTGTCACGACAGCTGGTCTGGGCGGCAAGCCGCATGATCGAGATCGATGACGAGGTCGAGCTTCCGCTGATCATCTTCGAAGGCGCCTGCTCCTGGCAGGACAGGATGCTGGCTTCGCTCGCCGAGGCCGGGATCGGCTGGAAGATCGGCTGCCGCGTGTCGACCTTCGCGACACTGATCTCGGCGCTGAGGGCTGGGCTCGGCATCGGGCTTCTGCTGCAGGAAGGACTACCGCCCGACTGCCAAAGCCTCAACGGACGCTTCAACCTGCCGCCGGCGCCGATGGCGGATTTCGGCGTCTATCTCGCGAGGGACCCGTCGCGGCTGGTCGAGGAGTGTGGCGATTTCCTGCGAGCGGGATTCGAAGCGTAGCGAAATATCTGACGCCGTTCACCGTTCCTGGTCGGTCGGGCGGATGACGATCTCGTTGACGTTGACGTGTGCCGGCTGGCCCACGGCGTAGAGAATGGCCGCGGCGATGTCCTCGGCGGTCAGCGCCTCCATGGCGGCGAGCCGCTGGTCGAGCCCGGCCTTCGCCGCCGGGTTGGTGACATGGTCGCCGAGTTCGGTGCGCACAAGGCCAGGCTCGATGACGGTGACGCGAACCTTATCGGCATAGACTTCGCGGCGCAGCGATTCGGAAAAGCCGACGACGCCGAACTTGGTTGCGGCATAGCCGCTGGCGCCGGGATTGGCGACGCGTCCGGCGATCGACGAGACATTGACGATGTGACCCTTGGCGGCCCTCAGATGCGGCAGCGCCGCCTTGGTGACGCCCATCAGCGCCAGCAGGTTGAGCTCGATCATGCGGCGCCAGTCGTCGAGTTCGGCATCGGCGGCCGGCGACAGAAGCATGACACCTGCATTGTTAACGAGGATGTCGAGGCGGCCCCATTCGGTGACAACCTTGTCGACCATGGCGGTGACATCGTCGTTGCTGGTGACGTCGGCCTCGATGCGGAGCGCCGTGCCGCCGGCCTTTTCGATACGTGCGGCCAGCGCTTCGAGACGATCGGCGCGGCGTGCGGCAATCGCCACCTTGGCCCCGGCGGCTGCGAGCGCTACAGCCGTTGCCTCGCCGATGCCCGAGGAGGCGCCGGTGACGAGTGCGACCTTGCCGGCCAGTGCGGAAGAAACAGAAGTCATTGTGAAGTCTCCAAGGCCCCTGCCCGATCTTCAGATAGGCCGCGGGCCGCGAAGTGGAAGACCAGCTTGCCGGTTGCTCGGCTCTACTCGTCTGGGCCGGGCTCCGGCCAAGGCTCTTTCGCCGCCTCGGCATACCAGTGCCGCATCGCCGGCATCGAAAGCACGGCGTCGACATAGGCGCGGGTGTCGGGCGCCAGCGTGCCACCGTAGGTGTCGAAGCGGGTGACGACCGGCGCGTACATGGCATCGGCCGCGGTGAAACGGCCAAACAGAAACGGCCCGCCTTTGCCGTATTTTTCGCGGCATTCGCGCCATAGCCCTTCGATGCGCGCCCGTTGCGCCTCACCTTCGGCGTCGAGCGGCTTGTGGCCTTTCGGCCGGCGCAAATTCATCGGCCAGCCATAGCGGACTTCGCGAAAGCCCGAATGCATCTCTGTCGCCGCCGAGCGGGCCAGCGCACGGGCGCCGATATCGGCCGGCCAGAGCTTTTTCTCGGGAAACAGCTCAGCGAGATATTCAAGGATGGCAAGGGTTTCCCAGACGATCCGGACCTCGCCATTCGGCAGCCGATGGTTCAGCACCGGCACCTGGCCGGTCGGCGATATCCTGGCCAGATTGGCCGCGGTCTCGGGCGTGCGCAGGCGCACAAAACCCTCCTCGAACGGAATCTCCAGATGCTTCATCGCCAGCCATGGCCTCAGCGACCAGGACGAGAAGCATTTGTTGCCGATGAAGAGCGTGAATTCAGCCATTATCCCTCTCCGGCCCTGTCTGCTCGGGCTTTCTGGCACACCCTATCCCGCCCGCTTTGCGGCCGGAAGCCGGCCCAAATCGACCGGCCGAACCCGGAACCTAAGCGATCGGCAACCGTTTCCCTGGGCGAACGGTTCAGGAGATGCGCGATGGTGAACAAGGATCAGGTGGCAGGCGTCGCCAAGCAAGCCAAGGGCTCGGTCAAGCGAGCCGCCGGCAAGGCCACCGGCAACAGGCGGACCGAGGCCGAAGGCGACGTCGACAAGGCCACCGGCAAGATGCAGAAGGCTTACGGCGACGTGAAGGACAAGGTGAAGAAGGCGCTTTGAGCGCTGACCCTTCGCAGACCAGGAAAAAGGCGGTTCGGCCGCCTTTTTTTGCGCCCTCTCTTATCCGTCAGAAACTCAGGCTTTTGCTGTACGCATTGGTGAAGGTGACCTCGCCATGATCTCCGGCGGCTTCGCCCAGCACCACATCCATGCTGTTTCCCGTCACCCGCGCCAACGCAAAGCCGCCCATGAAGGCGGCCTTCGGCTTGAACAAGTCGAGCCCGTCACGGTGGTAGATCATCGGCGTCGCGTGCTGGTGGCCATGGAAGATGCCGACGACGTTGTAACCCTTCAGCACAGCCAGCAGCGCCTGCCTGTCCGCTTCGCTCCACCAATGCGGTGGACCCGTGCCATTGTCGTCAAAGGTTCTTTCGGCGGCGTCCCATCTTTCGATCGAAAAAGTATCCCAGCCATAATGCTGGAACAGGATGACCGGACGGCCGTCGCCGGCATAGGTCGCCAGGTCCTGCTTCAGCCATGGCAGGCTGCTGGTGGCGCCATGGCCGGTATCGCCGGCAAAACGGTGCGTCTGGACAAGATGCAGACCGCCCCAATCCCATGAATAGCAGTCGGTCGCGACGTCGTAGTTAGTCGCCGGCGCAGGCGGCTTGAAGAACACGCCGGGGCGGTGGTTGACCTCGACGTAGTCGCGCATTTCGCGGCGATACCAGTCGACATGCGAGCGCGGGCCGTTCTGGTCGAGGTCGTGGTTGCCGAGGCCGACATAGACCGGCATGTGAACGCGGTCGGGGCCGACGCCTTGCTGGTAGCGCTGGCTGAACTGAAGCAGCTGCGTACCCTCGCTGGGCTGGGTGATCTGGCCGCCGCCATCATCGGTGATGTCGCCGCCAACGACGAGGCCGAGCGGCGTGCCGATGTTGCCCGTCGAGCGCAGGCCGGTGGCAACGCCATCGATTTCGGCCGGCCATTGTCTGTCGCCGACGCCGTTGAGCGCAGCGACGTTGCGCAGCAAGGCGGCGTCGGTCTTGCCCTCCTGCTCGCAATGCGGGCTCAATCCGTTCGCCGTGCGGCAGGCGTGGACATCAGCGATAAACAAGAAGGTGGCGTCGATGGGCGGGATGCGCTGCCCGGTCTGGCCGAAGGCCGGGCGCGAAACGGCGCCGGCCGCGGCAACGACCGCTGCCTTCATCAGGAACCTGCGCCGGGAAACCGGCCGGGCGGAAATGCGACGCATCATGCGCTAAAATTCAGCACGACGCGGACCGGCAGTCCAGTTGCTCGCAAAGTGTGTCGACACGTTCCCCCAGGTCTGGCATTGCTTTCGGCATTCAACTTGCGCGGGCAGAGGAGGACGCCATGAACACTGCATCCATCGGCATGACAATGGTCATTCTGGCGGTGACGAGCGCAGCGCAAGGCGCCGAGTGCATCGACGCCAAATCGGCCAAGGCCGGCTTCATTCTCGAAAGGCCTGGCATCCACAGCGAATTTCGTCCGGCGGCGGGCGGAATGGTTGCCGTGGCCAACAAATACCAGTCGCAATCGCCCCAGTCGCAGTACCTGTTCGGCGGGCTGATCGAGGTGTTTCGCGACAGCAGCACGGGGCAGCTGGCGATGATCCCGTTTTCCGATCTCAGGAAGGTGTTCCCGCTGAAGGCGGGGGCCAAGAGCAAGATCGTGTTTGCCCGCCTCGCGCCGAATAAGCCGCCGAAGGGCACCGAGACGCTGGAGATCAACATCAAGGGCAAGGAGACGTTCAGCCTGGGTGAATGCAAATACTCCGTGCTCGCGGTCAAGCAGACGATCAGGAGCGAGGCCGGCGAGATGCGGGACGAGTTTACCGCGCTTTACGCACCCGACCTGCAGGCAGTTGTGGCCAGGCGCTATGACGAGGGCACCAGTGCCGAAAGCGTGGTCGGCTACGAGCTGATCAAGCCGCTGCCGAATTAAGAGCTCGGCCTCCCCGCCTCGGTCATAGTGAGCGACTGTCCTGCCGGCGTCAGAGGGCTCTGTGCAGTATCCTGCTACGTCGCCTCGTTCCTGTTTTGGAAGACATAACTCCCTGCTCCAACGCCATCAGGCAGTCACGCAGCACGCCTGCGTCCTGTGCTGTCTTGGCCATCGACATGGCGCCGGAATAGCTGGCGACGGCGAGCGCTGCGAAGCGCTGCGGATCGGTACCTAGCTCCCGGCCCGCCTGCTGGTCGGCGCTGATCTTGTCGGCGATCGCCTGACGCCAGGTAGAAAAAATGCCGGCAAGGGCAATGCGGAAATCCGGATCGGCAAGCGACAGTTCATGCGCCAGGTTGTTGAGCGGGCAGCCGCGCACGAAACCCTGCTGCTCCAGCTCCGCCGCGACGGCCGCGAACACGGAGCGCACGCCCTCGCGCGCTGAGGGAGCCATCCGCACCGGCGCGATCCATGTCTCTTCTACGGCGGCGGCGACCCGCTCCTCGATCAGTGCGAGCGCCAGCGCCTTCTTGGTTGGGAAATGGTGGTGCAGCGCGCCGCCGGTGACGCCCGCCGTCGCCATCAGGTCGCCCATGCTGGACGCATGATAGCCGCGTACCTGAAACGCCTCCTCGGCGACATCGAGCACCTTTTTGCGCATGCCTTCGGGGTCGTTGGTGCGTTTTTGAGCCCGCGACTTTGGGCGAGCGGTTATCTCTGCTGACATCTTCACACGATAGCAGATTGACAAAACAGGACAACCGGTCTGTTTTGTAAAACAGGATGACTGTCCTGTTTTGGAGCTCGCGCGATGAACCTGCCTTTGAACGCCATACCTAATCCCGATCTGCTCGCCTCGCCCGTCGTCGAACTCAGGCAATACACGCTGAAACCCGGCCGGCGCGAGACGCTGATCGGCATCTTCGACAATCACCTGATCGAGGGCCAGGAAACCGCGGGGATGACCATCATCGGCCAGTTCCGCGATCTCGACCGGCCGGATATGTTCGTCTGGCTGCGCGGCTTCGACGGTATGGAAGCGCGGAAAAACGCTCTGACCGCCTTCTATGACGGGCCGGTCTGGGCTGCCTGGCGCGACGCCGCCAACGCCACGATGATCTCATCCGACGACGTGCTGGTGCTGAAGCCGGCTTGGCCAGGCGCCGGCCTAGACCTCTCGGGATCGAAACGAGTACCCCAGTCGGACCCCGAAGAACCAAGCGCAAGCAGTGATTTGCAGGCAATTGTTGTCATCAGGATTCATTATTTGCAACCTGGCCTGGAAGCCCGTTTCGCCAATGACTTCCAGACCGCGGCCCTTCCGGTGCTCGCCGCATTTGGCGCGTCGCCGCTCGCCGCCTTCGTTACCGAACATGCCGAAAACAGCTTTCCGCGGCTGCCCGTGCGGGCCAGCGAAAACGTCTTCATCAGCATCACCGGTTTCGCCAGCGCCGATGCACATGCCCGCCACGAGGCAGCCTTGGCTGCCTCCCCGGAGTGGCAAGTGTTCGAGCAGAGCGTCCAGTCACGTATGGCCAAGCCGACTGAGACTTTGCGGCTGTCGCCAACCTCACAATCGCTGCTTGGGCGGTGAGACGAGGCGAAGTTTCATACGCTGGGATAGGCAGGCGACTTGACCCCGAGTGCAGGCAGCGCTGCTCTGGGGTTCATGCCGCCGGCGGAAGGCGGCACGTGCGGGAGTGTTGGATGAGACTAGGCGGCAAACGGGCACTGGTCACCGGTGGCTCGGACGGGATCGGGCTGGCAATCGCCGAGGCGTTTTTGCGCGTAGGCGCGGACGTGCTGATCGTCGGCCGCGACGGCAAAAAACTCGACGCCGCCCGCAAGCAGCTCGGGGATAATGTCGACACGCTGTCGGCCGACCTGTCGGCCAGCGCCGGCATCGATGCCGTGGTCGAGCATGCCAGGCGCGGCCCACCTGTCGATATCCTCGTCAACAATGCCGGCGTGGCGTTCCTTGTGCCGTTCGAAACCGTCAGCGAGGATCAGTTCCAGCAGTCCTTCGCACTCAACGTCACGGCGGTATTCTTCCTCACCCAGCGGCTGTTGCCGCATCTCGCGCCGGGCGCGGCCTCGGTGATCAACATCTCGTCCTATTTCGCGCACAAGATGATCCCGAAGCGGCCGTCCAGCCTCTATTCGCTGTCGAAGGGCGCGCTCAATTCGCTGACCAAGTCGCTCGCCTTCGAGCTCGGACCGCGCGGCATAAGAGTCAACGCCATCGCGCCCGGCACGGTCGACACAGCGATGCGGCGCAGGTCGATCGAAAACCTGCCTGAGGCCGCGCAAGCCGAGCTCAAGGCCTATGTCGAGCGCAGCTACCCGCTCGGCCGCATCGGCCGAACCGGCGACCTTGCCGGCATCGCCGTCTATCTCGCCAGCGACGAAGCGGCATGGACCAGCGGCGGAATCTTCGCCGTGGATGGAGGATACACGGCGGGGTGAGGTTGCGATCTCCCCCCTCGAGGGGGAGATGGCCGGCAGGCCAGAGGGGGTCGTCTCGCGTGGAACACCAGCCTGTTCCGTCCGCTATGGGAGTTGCGTCAAGACCTACCGACCCCCTCTGTCGCCTTCGGCGACATCTCCCCCTCAAGTGGGGAGATTGCCAGCACCTTCAACCGATTTGCATTCCCGTCACCCGCAATCTCCGCTTGAAGGCATTTGTGCAACGCGATACGCCGTTTGCAAATTGCAAACCGGAGAGACTTCGTGAGCGCGCCAGAGACCAGAACCGAAACCGACACGTTCGGTCCCATCGAGGTCGCCGCCGACCGTTACTGGGGCGCGCAGGCGCAGCGTTCGCTGGCCAATTTCAAGATCGGCTGGGAAAAGCAGCCGGCCTCGATCGTGCGGGCGCTGGGCATCGTCAAGCGGGCGGCAGCGGAGGCCAATATGGAGCTGAAGCGGCTCGATCCGGCGATCGGCAAGGCCATTATCGAGGCCTCCCAGGAGGTCATCGACGGCAAGCTCAACGAGCATTTCCCGCTGGTCGTCTGGCAGACCGGTTCGGGCACGCAGTCCAACATGAACGCCAATGAGGTGATCTCCAACCGGGCGATCCAGCTTTTGGGCGGCGTCATGGGGTCGAAGAAGCCGGTGCATCCCAACGACCACGTCAATATGAGCCAGTCGTCGAACGACACCTATCCGACTGCAATGCACATCGCCTGCGCCGAGCGCATCATCCACGACCTGTTGCCGGCCCTAAGACATTTGCATGCGGCACTCGAGGCCAAGACCAAGGCTTTCGCCCATATTGTGAAGATCGGCCGCACCCATACACAGGACGCGACGCCGCTGACGCTCGGCCAGGAATTCTCCGGTTATGCGGCGCAGGTCGCCTCGTCGGTCAAGCGCATCGAACTGACCCTGCCCGGCCTGCAGGAATTGGCGCAAGGCGGCACCGCGGTCGGCACCGGCCTCAACGCGCCGGTCGGTTTTGCCGAAAAGGTGGCGGCGCGTATCGCCGCGATCACCGGCATCGATTTCGTCACCGCGCCGAACAAGTTCGAGGCGCTTGCCGCCCATGATTCCATGGTCTTCTCGCACGGCGCCATCAATGCCTGCGCGGCGGCGCTGTTCAAGATCGCCAACGACATCCGTCTGCTCGGTTCCGGCCCGCGTTCGGGCCTCGGTGAATTGTCGCTGCCGGAAAACGAACCGGGCTCGTCGATCATGCCGGGCAAGGTCAACCCGACCCAGTGCGAAGCGATGACGCAGGTTTGCGTGCAGGTCTTCGGCAACAATGCGGCGATCAGCTTCGCCGGCAGCCAGGGCCATTTCGAACTCAACGTCTACAATCCGCTGATGGCCTATTGTTTCCTGCAGTCGGTGCAGCTGCTGGCCGACGCTTCGGTGTCGTTCACCGACAATTGCGTCGTCGGCATCGAGGCCCGCGAGGACAACATCAAGGCGGCACTCGACCGTTCGCTGATGCTGGTGACCGCGCTGGCGCCGACGATCGGCTACGACAACGCCGCCAAGATTGCAAAGGCGGCGCACAAGAACGGCACAACGCTGCGCGAGGAAGCGCTGGCCACCGGGCTGGTCAGCGAAGCCGACTATGAGCGGCTGGTGCGGCCGCAGGACATGACGCATCCGGGGTAAGTTGATCGCGAAAACGTTACCTGGGTGAACAATCCGTAACCAATCTGGCGTCTTTGGTGAACAGTCGGCCTGCGCTAACTAGACGGGTATCCCAAGCCGTTTGGCCAAACCCTTCTGGAGAGTTACGCATGTCCACCAACACGTCCACCAACACTTCGTTTGCCGGTTCCGGCACCGCCTCCGGCGCCTCGGGCACGATCCTGCTCGGCCGCATCCTGCTTTCGGTCATCTTCCTGCTTTCCGGCTTCGGCAAGCTGACGGCGATTGCCGGCACGGCCGGCTATTTCGGCAGCCTCGGCCTGCCGCTGCCGATGGTGACCGCCATTGTCGTCGGCCTGATCGAACTGCTTGGCGGCCTCGCCATCCTCGTCGGCTTCCAGACCCGGATCGTCGGCTGGGTGATGGCGATCTTCACCGTTGCCACCGCATTGGTCGCCCACACCGGATGGGCCGATCAGATGCAGATGATCAATTTCCTGAAGAACGTCGCGATTGCCGGCGGCTTCCTCGTGCTGGCCTCCTCGGGCCCAGGCGCGTATTCGATCGACGCCAAGCGCGGCTGAAGCAGTCCAGCATTTCCTGAACAAAGGGGCGCGGAATTTTCCGCGCCCCTTTTTCGTTGTCGTTTGTGCCTGTCGGTCCGCTGACCGGAATTCTGCTAGGATTGGGCTCTTGGCCACCCGGCCGACAACGGAGGTTACCATGCCCCGCAATGCGCTGCTTTTGCTTTCCCGACTGCTGTTCGCCGCACTGTTCGTGCCGTCCGGCTTCCACGCGCTGACCGACATTGCCGGCACGACCGGCTATTTCGCCGGCCTCGGCCTGCCGCTGCCGACGCTGGCTGCCTGGGGCACCGGGCTGTTCGAACTGATCGCCGGGCTGCTCATCCTCGTCGGCTTCAAGACGCCGATCGTGGCGCTGCTGCTCGCTGCGTTCTGCATCGCGGCGGGCTTCATCGGCCACTATGGCCAGGGTGGCGACGATCCGACGCTGACCTTCATGCATTCACAGATGCTGATGAAGGACATCGCCATATCAGGCGGTTTTCTGGCGCTGGCAATGGCCGGCGCCGGGGCATACTCGATCGACAGCAGAATGCTTGGAGCCCGCGCCTGAGCGCCACCCGCACCTGTCTACTTGGTGTCAAGGAAGACGAAATTTGCGAGGCGACTTATATTGACGGGCACCGACGCAAAACCGCGGAACCCCATCTCCCCCACTCCCACATACAGACAGAGCTGTTTCTTCTTTACCGCCATCGCCACCCACTCGGATCCAAAATCGTTTGGGTCCTTGACGTAATTTCGAAGATTGCTGTCAATGGCGACGTACACATAACCATCTGATTGAATCAGTTCTTGTTTCTTCAAGTATGGTAACAGATCGGACCGACCCACGATGGGCTTGATCGACCCGCCGATGGTCTGAGCCTTGTCGGAAAGAGTTCGATCGATCCCTCTCGAACACGGCTCGAGGCGTGAGAATAAATCGCTCTTCGAGAGGGATTTCATGAGCTTGAATATGTCGGCGCTCGGCTTGAACACGAAGTAGTTTATTTTCTCTCTGTTTTTGGGTGCGCGAAGCATTCTATGAAAATTGAACGGCGTTCTGACGCCCGGCTCTTTGGGATAATGTCGATTCAGATCGAACGTCCCCTTGGCCACGACGGACAGGGTGTACAGCGTCTGGGAGCTGGCGGTGCCCGCGAAGAGGACTAATATCGCCGCAACCAACAGCTGAAGAACCTGCCTGGATTTCACGGCGTTTCCCTTCTTTCCTCAACTGTCGCGACGCGATAGCGCGGGCCTCTATTTGACAGAAACGCTAGGCCCGCCCTCGACTGCCAGCACCAGCCGGCGGTTGGTGACCCGTGCCAGTTGTGCCAGCCGGCCGGCGGGCCGCTCGCCGTAAAGATCGGCCAGCGCTGCTGGCAGCACCAGCGCGAGCACGCCATTGCCGCGGTTTTCCCATTTCAGTCGCGGCATGACGCCGGGCATTGCCGCGCTCAGCAAATAGACGACGCGCAGCAGCGCGGCCAGCACGCGGGCCCGTTCGAGATAGCGCGGTGTCGCCAGCCCGCGGATTTCCGGAGCGGCTTCATTGAACACGCCCTCGTGGCGAAACAGGCTGACAAGCGCCAGGAAGGCGCGGCCGGGATGATCGACGCCGATGAAGGAGGCGTGGGCGATGATGTTGAGCGATTGCTTGCCGCGATATTCGGGATGGGCACGCCAGCCGATATCGGCGAGCAGGCAGGCGGCGTGGCGGTAGCGCGCCTCGTCCCTGGTTTCGTCGATGCCGAAGGCAGCGAAGGCCTTGCCGGTCCACTCGACAAGCTCATGCGCGTGGTCGACCGAGCGCGAGCGCAGGCGGGCAAGCTCTTCCGCCGCCGAGATCAGCGGATCGGCTTTCTGCTCGGCCTTGTCGAGCAGCGAATAGAGAAAGCCCTCGCGCACGCCCAGCGCCGACACGATGATCTTCGACGGCTGCATCGCCGCCATGATCTCCTGCAGCACGATGGCGCCATAGGGCAGCAGCGAGCGGCGGTTCTTGGAGATGCCCTCGATGCCTTTGACCTTGTCGATCTCGGCTTTGGCGACCTGCCGGAGGAAGTTCGCGGCGCTTTCGATGCCGATCTCGTAATGGTGCATGACGCCGAGCGGGTAGTTGGTCATTTCCATGTGCAGCCGGGCGAGGTTTCGCCAGGTGCCGCCGACCGTGTAGAACGCCCTGCCCTGCCCGCCCTTCAGCAATTTCGCCCGCGCCAGTTGCTCGCGCGTGATCCTTGCCGCCTGGGTCAGCGAGTTCTTCGCCATGTCCTGCAGGCGCAGGCCGCCCAACGGCAGCGTGATGCCGTCACCGATCGTCTCACCGTCAATATCGATCAGCTCGAGGCTGCCGCCGCCAAGATCGCCGGCGATGCCGTTGGCCGGATGGAAACCGGAAATGACGCCGAGCGCCGAATAATGGGCTTCCTCGCGGCCGCTCAGCACCTGGATCTCGGTCTTGAGCACATCCTCGGCGCGGTGGATGAAGTCGGGGCCGTTGACGGCCTCGCGAGCGGCGGCGGTCGCCAGCACATACATGCGCTCGGCGCCGGCCTGGTCGGAGAGCGCGCGGAAGCGGCGGAACTCTTCCATCGAGCGCGTCACCGCCTCGGGATCGAGTTTTCCGGTCGAAACGATGCCGCGGCCGAGGCCGGCCAGCATCTTTTCGTTGAACAGCAAGGTCGGCGAGCGCGCCAGCCCTTCATAGATAACAAGACGGATCGAGTTCGATCCGATATCGATGATGGACAGCGGTCGGCGGTCCTGAAGCCGGCCCTGGGACGCTGAAATCATCAGCCCGTCGCTGCGTTCTGTTTCTTGCGGCGTTTGAACTGCGCGATGCGCTTGGGCGCATGCGACTTCAACGCATCGCCCCGTCCGGACAGGCTCGGATTGGTCATGAAATATTCCTGCGCGTTGAACGGTTCCTCGCCCTCCTCCAGCACAACGCGCCGGGAGGTTCCGTCAGCCAATACGTCGAAACTTTGCTGGTTGTCCATGATGTTGCCGAGCATGATCTGGCCGAGCACCTGTTCGTGCACAGTTGGATTGGTGATCGGCACCATGGTCTCGACACGGCGGTCGAGATTGCGCGGCATCAAATCGGCCGAGGAGATGTAGACGATCGCCCCGTCCGATGGCAGGCCGTGGCCGTTGCCGAAGCAGTAGATGCGGCTGTGCTCGAGGAAACGGCCGACGATCGACTTCACCCTAATGTTCTCCGATAGGCCGGGCACCTGCGGTCTCAGGCAGCAGATGCCGCGCACGACGAGATCGATCTCGACGCCGGCGCGGCTGGCATCATAGAGGGCATCGATGATGATCGGGTCGACCAAGGCGTTCATCTTCATCCAGATGCGGGCGGGCCTGCCCTCCAGCGCGTGACTGATCTCGTCCGAAATGTGCTTGAGGATGCGGTCGCGCAGCGTGAACGGCGATATGGCCAGCCGCATCTGCTCGGCCGGCTCGGCATAGCCGGTGATGAAGTTGAACAGCTGGGCGACATCTCGCGCGATCGTCGGGGCCGTGGTGAAGAAGGACAGGTCGGTGTAGATGCGCGCGGTGACCGGGTGGTAGTTGCCGGTGCCGAGATGCACGTAATTGCGCAGCCTGCCATCCTCGCGGCGCACGACCAGCGACATTTTCGAATGGGTCTTCAGTTCGAGGAAGCCGAAGACGACCTGGACGCCGGCGCGCTCGAGGTCGCGGGCCCAGCGGATGTTGGCCTCCTCGTCGAAGCGCGCCTTGAGCTCGACCAGCGCGGTCACCGACTTGCCGGCCTCGGCGGCGTCGACCAGAGCGCGCACGATCGGGCTGTCGTTGGAGGTGCGATAGAGCGTCTGCTTGATCGCCACCACTTCCGGATCGGCCATTGCCTGGCGCAGGAACTGCACCACGACGTCGAAGGATTCGTAGGGGTGGTGGACGATGATGTCCTTCTCGCGGATCGCCGCAAAACAATCGCCGCCATGCTCGCGGATGCGCTCGGGGAAGCGCGGATTGTAGGGCGTGAACTTCAGATCGTCGCGGGCGACGGCGACGATCTCCGAGATCTGGCTGAGCGCCAGCGGACCGGTGAGCACGCTGATGCGGCTTGCCGAAACGCCAAGCTCGCCAGCGACGAAGTCGCGCAGTTCGGGCGGCATCAGCCGGTCGAATTCGATCCGGATAACGGAGCCGCGGCGGCGGCGCTTCAGCGCCGTCTCGAACAGGCGCACCAGATCCTCTGATTCTTCCTCGACCTCGATATCGCTATCGCGGATGATGCGGAACGTGCCGGAGCCCTTGACCTCATAGCCTGGGAACAGCTTGCCGATATAAAGACCGACCGCCTCCTCGAGCGGGATGAAGCGGACATGGCGCTTGCGATCCGGCAAACGGATGAAGCGCCTCAGCGCCACCGGCAGGCGCAAAAGCGCGCTCATTTCCTCGCCGTTCTTACGGTGGCGCAATTGCAATGCCATCGAGAAACCGAGATTGGGAATGAACGGGAACGGATGCGCCGGGTCGATCGACAGCGGCGTCAGCACCGGAAATACCTGCTCCTGGAAATGGTCCTCGAGCCAGATCTTCTCGTCCTTGCTCAGCGCATCGCGGGTGATGCTCTCGATGCCTTCCTTGTCGAGCAGCAGCATCAGCGCCGAAAGGCTTTTCTGCTGGTCCTCCTGCAGGCGCTCGACCTCGCGCAGCAATTGTTCAAGCTGCTGCTCGGGCGTGCGTCCGTCCGGGCTCTTCAGCACGATGCCCTCGCGCACCTGGCCGGCAAGACCCGCAACGCGGACCATGAAGAACTCGTCGAGGTTGGCGGCCGATATCGACAGGAAGCGAACACGCTCGAGCAGCGGATGATTGGCGTTCAGCGACTCTTCGAGCACGCGCCGGTTGAATTGCAGCCAGGAAAACTCGCGGTTGACGAAGCGGTCGGGATTGCCGCCTTCGCGGCTCGCCGCCTCGACGGTGATGAATTCGTTCTGCACCGGCTTCAGTTCGTTCATGGTTTCCGCTCTTCCCACACCGTTCGACGACCATAGCCTTAACCGGCTTAACTTATCCTCTGACAGGCTTTTGCGACAGTTTCATTTCATCGATCTTGCAAAGAGACGGGTTATGATCCAGATGCAATCGACAAGATCAGGAGACGACGATGGCAGGCGGTTCCATTCCCCATTTCCAGAACGATGCGGGCTATCCGGCAATCGACATCGGCGTCAAGGAATTCATGTGCACCGGCGCCAATCCGCCTTTCGACCACCCGCATGTATTTCTCGACATGGGCGACGACAATGAAAAAGTCTGCCCCTATTGCTCGACGCTCTATCGCTATTCGCCGAAGCTGAAGGCGTTGGAAACGCAGCCGCCGGGCTGCCTCTATCTCGACCAGGCCGCCTGATTCTTTCGCGACAAGCCTGATGCAGGAAACGCAGTCCCGGCAGGTGGTCATCGCCGGGGCGGGCGTCGCCGGGCTGACCGCGGCACTGGCCTTCGCCGAGCGCGGCTATCGGATAAAACTGTTCGAACAGGCGCAGCACCTCGAGGCTGCCGGCGCCGGTATCCAGCTTTCGCCCAACGCGACGCGCATCCTACGGCAGCTCGGCGTACTCGATCGGCTGCTGGCTACGGCGGTGCGGCCGGAGGCGGTCGTGCTCAAGGATGCCGCCACGCTGCGCAAGCTGGCGCGCGTACCGCTTGGCCAGGCGGCCGAAACGCGCTGGGGAGCGCCCTATCTCGTTGCCCACCGCGCGGATCTGCAGTCAGCGCTGATGCAGCGAGTTTCGGAGCAGCCCGGTATCGATCTGATCGCCGGCGCGCGGGTGACCGACATCGCAGCCGGATCGAAAGGTGTTACCGTCACTGCATCGGCTGATGGCGACACGGTCGAGGCTGGCTGTCTTTTGATCGGCGCCGATGGCGTCTGGTCGTCGGTGCGAGAAACGATTGCCCGCAACGCAGCCGATTTCCGGAGAAGCCGGTTTTCGGGCGAGCTTGCCTGGCGCGCCACGGTGGCCGCCGACAGCCCCGCTGGACAAACCTTTGCGGCGATCGGTGCGCCCGATTGTGTTACTGCATTCCTCTATTCCGGCTTCCATATGGTCGCCTATCCGGTCAGCCGTGGCACTGCCTTCAACCTCGCTGCCTTCACAAAGGGCGAGCGCATCGCCGAG
Organism: Mesorhizobium sp. M0019; assembly: GCF_040323975.1. NCBI lineage: Bacteria > Pseudomonadati > Pseudomonadota > Alphaproteobacteria > Hyphomicrobiales > Phyllobacteriaceae > Mesorhizobium > Mesorhizobium sp. M0019. The sequence continues at coordinate 24,162 of NZ_JAMYVK010000033.1, forward strand.
GGCTGGTCGGGGCATGCCGACCCCGCCATCCTCGCCAGCGCCATGCGCGGTACCGCGCCGGCGCTGGTCCGTCTGGCGAGCGAGGCCGCGCCATGGACGGCATGGCCGATCCACACCGTCGAGCAGCGGCGGTGGACGACGCCGGAAGGCATCGCGCTGATCGGCGATGCGGCGCATGCGATGACGCCGTTTGCCGCACAGGGCGCGGCGATGGCGATCGAGGACGCGGTAACCCTTGCCGGTTTCGTTGCCACCTCGCCTGCCGATCTCAGCAGCGCGCTTGTCGCCTGGGAACAGGCGCGGGGGCCGCGCGTCGCCCAGGTCGCCCGCCGCGGCGTCGTCAACCGCCTCGCCTGGCATGCGGCCGGGCCGGTGGCGATGGCCCGCAACCTGTTCCTGGCGATGCGCTCGCCCGAAAAACTCGCCGCCGATCTCGACTGGCTCTATGGCTGGCGGGCGTTGGACGATGGCGCGCGATGATACGCACGACAGGCTGGAGGGACAGCGCCCTGGACAGCACCCCTCTCTGTCCTGCCGGACATCTCTCCCACTTGGGGGGAGATTGGCCATCACATTGGCTTTCGCCAATCTTCAAGGTTGCATGACCTAGCAAGGCGCCGAAGCCGCTAATCTCCCCCCTCGTGGGGAGATGTCCGGCAGGACAGAGGGGGGCGCGAAGGATCGCGGCGTTGATCAGCCGGAACCCTCTTCAATTGTAAAGCCGCATCGACAGGCCGAGCGAGGCCGGCAGCGGATTCCACCAGCCGGTGCGCAGCCCGGCCGTGCGCAGTGCCGCCGCCGTCCAGGTGTTGCAGCCGATCAGCGCGTTGAAATGACCATTGGCTTCGAAGAACCGATCGAAGCGGGAATAGGCCGCACTCTCGATCGGGATGGCCCCGTTCGGCCCCTGCCGGAAGCTTGCCGCAATGTAATCGAGCAGCGCCGTAAACCGCTCCTCGCCGATGTCGAAGGCAGCGACGTCGCGATGCGGCTCGGCGATGTCGACGGAAATGTCGACATGCATTGCCGAGGCATCGACCGTTAGCGCCTTCATCACCGGCACCGCCTTCAGCTCCGACCAGGTCGGCGTCTCCAGATAGAAGGCGCGGCCGCCCCAGCCGAAGACGATGTAGCGGACCTCCGCCACGTCTGCTGGAATGCCGGCATCGACCAGGAAATGGAAGCGCCGGCGCACATCGTCGTCGACCGGGATGGCGATGTCGGTGTGGATCGGATTTTGCAGCACCAGGATACGGTGGCTTGTGCCGATCGGATCGGCAACGGCCGCCGGCCAGAGCGGGCGCGGCAGCAGCGTGCCCAGCGCCACCGCAAGGACTGCTGCAACGACCAGCAGGCCAAGAAAACGGGCAAGCTTCTTCATGGGAAAGGCATAGAACAAGCAATGCTCAAGGTGAAGCCCCTCCGAACGTTGCACAGCTGACTTAGAGCTTGACGCGTATCCTCCCCGGGAGGATATGCTCAAGCATGTCAGATCACCTCCACGCCTCGCATCCTTCCATCGTAAAGCGCCTGAAGCGCGCGCAAGGCCACCTTGCGGCGGTGCTGGCGATGATCGAGGCGCATCGCCCTTGCGTTGACCTGGCGCAGCAGCTTCATGCCGTCGAAAGGGCCATCAGCAGCGCCAAGCGCGAGCTGATCAACGATCACATCGAGCATTGCCTGACGGACAGCGTCGAAACCGGCGGCAACTCGCTGGCGGAACTCAAGCAGCTGGCGAAGTATCTATGAATGCCATCGTAGCCCCCATTCTGGACTGGCTCGGGTTCGGCTCGCACGCCGCACATCATCACGGCGGTCACGGTCCGCACGGTCACAGCCATGGCGTCATCGATGCGACAATTGCCACCACCGACCGGGGCATCTGGGCAATCAAATGGTCGTTCGTAATCCTGGCCATCACCGCGGCGCTGCAGATGGTAGTGGTTGCGTTGTCGGGAAGTGTGGCGCTGCTGGCCGACACAATCCACAACATCGGCGATGCGACCACGGCGATCCCGCTATGGATTGCGTTCGTGCTGGCGCGGCGCAAGCCGTCGCGGACCTTCACCTATGGCTTGGGCCGGGTCGAGGATCTGGGCGGCATCATCATCGTGCTCATCATCCTGTTCAGCGCTGTAGTCGCTGCCTACCAAGCCATCGACAGGCTGATCAATCCACAAGTGGTGACACACCTGGGCTGGCTGACTGCGGCGGGCATTGTCGGCTTCCTCGGCAACGAGGCGGTTGCCGTGTTCCGTATCCGCGTCGGTCGCGAAATCAACAGCGCGGCACTGATTGCCGACGGCTACCACGCCCGCACAGATGGACTTACCAGCCTTGCCGTGGTCATCGGAGCCATTGGCGTTTGGTTCGGCTTTTCCTTGGCCGATCCGATCGTCGGTCTGCTGATCACGATTGCGATCTTCGGTATCGTCTGGCAATCGGCCCGCTCGGTGCTGACCCGCATGCTGGATGGAATCGAACCCGGTGTGATGGACGAAATCCGACATGCCGCCGAGCATGTTCCGGGCGCGCGCATTATCGATGCCAAGGCGCGCTGGATCGGTCATAGATTGCACGCCGACATCGCAATTGCCGCAGACGAAACCCTGCCGCTGTCGGCGGCGAACAAGATCGCCGCAGCGCTGAAGGACGAACTATCCCAGCATATGCCGGCCCTGGCTGAGGCGAATGTGCGGTTTTCAACGGAACGTGGAGAGAACGACCATCCTCACGAGCACACGCATGACCACGGCCACATGCACTGACGCTCGCCGATTTTCTGCTAGTCTCGTCCGATGTTCCAGACGCTCGTCGAATTTCAGCGCACGATCTATCTGACGCTCGGCGAACAGATCAAGCTGCTTGCGGCCGGAGGCAATTGGCTGGCGTTCATGGCCTTCCTGCCGATGGGCGTCGTGTTCGGGGCTGCCCATGCGCTGACGCCGGGGCACAGCAAGGCCGTCCTGGCGACTTATCTTGCCGGTTCGGATGCGAAGGTCTCGCGTGGTCTGCTCGTATCTATCACGCTATCGTTCACGCATGTGACGATTGCCGTTCTGATAGCGGCTCTCTCGCTGCCACTGGTCTCAATAGCATTGGGCAGCGTCGGCCGCGCTCCGCTTCTGGAGCACATCAGTCGCGGGCTGCTCGGCCTCATCGGCGTCTGGATGCTCTGGCGCGCTTTGAGCCACAGTCATCACCACAGGCACGAGGGCGAGGCTGTCGGCGTCATGGCAGGCCTGATCCCATGTCCGCTTACGCTTTTCGCGATGACTTTCGCGATGTCCAGGGGTGTTCCGGCAGCGGGCGTCCTGTTTGCCATCACCATGATGGTCGGCGTGGCGCTGACGCTGTCCTGCGTCGCCGTGTTGTCGATCGTGTTTCGGGAACGGCTTGTACAGTTTTTCGCGCGCCAGCCACGGCTGTTCGAAACCATCTCCCGGGCCATCGAGGGCGCCGCCGGTCTCGCCCTTGCCGGCGTCGCTGTCTGGCAGATCACCTCAGCTTGAGAGAAAATTTGGCCCCAGCCACTGCATGGCGTCCGGGCCGGTGCACCGGCTGGAACGAGCCTAGGCGACGCCGGTCATGTCACATCGATCACGACCATCAGCCCGCCGCCGCCCTTCTCCTCGACATTGTTGTTCGTGGTGTGATGCGGGATGTGGCAATGGATCAGCCATTTGCCCGGACGCTGCGCCTTCCAGATCACGTCGTAGCGCTGACCCGGCCCGACGTTGATCGTATCGGCAAGGAAACGACCCGAAGCGGGGACCGTCTCGCCGTCGCGGGCAACGACCTCGAACGGTCCGCCATGGATATGCATCGGATGGATGAAGCCGTTGTTGGTGCCGATGAACCGCACCTTGAGCGTCTCGCCGACCTTCATCGGGATCGTCTCGGTCGAGGGATAGGCCTTGCCGTTGATGGTGAAGAAATTCGGCATGCCGCCGTCCATCGGCATCGACGGGTAGGTCAGCCCTTCCCGCACCAGCCATTCCTGAAGCTGGATGACGTAATCATGGTCGGCCGCGACCTCGTCGGCGGGATTGGCGGGATCAATGATCAGCGCACCGTAGAGGCCGAGCGCCTGGGTCCGGTCCGGCTTGGCATGGGGGTGGTAGAAATAGGTTCCGCGCTGGGTTGCGGTGAATTCGTATGAATAGGATTGGCCGGGCTCGATCGGCGCCTGGGTGATCTCGGCCGGCCCATCCATCTGGTTCGGCAGGATCAAGCCATGCCAATGCACCGTCGTTTCTTCAGGCAGGCCGTTGGTGACGTTGATCCTGACCCGATCGCCCTGGCGAATGTGAATTCGCGGGCCGGGAATCTGGCCATTATAGGCATAGGCGTCGACCGCGACGTCCGGCAGGATCTGCCAGCGGACCACTGAAGGCCTGAGCTCGAACACCTTGATGCCGTTCTCTATCCGAAACGGTAGTTCCTGGTCGCCCCTTGCCGTCAGGCCATAAGAGGCGGCCACGAGACGTGGATCGGTAGCGGCCATGTCGCGCATCGTATCAGCCGGCGTGTCGCGATCCATGATCATGCCTTGCGGCATGATCACCCCGCCGACGTCGCGTGCCGACAGCGTCAGGTTCAGCCAATTCGCCGGCGCGATCATGCCGATGGCGAGCGCCAGCAGGGAGACGGCACCCAGGGCAGCCACCTGCGGCGTTGTGGCATCCGTCTCCATGTGATGGCCGCCGCCTTTGCCTTTGTGGGAAGCTATACCGTGGCGCTGTCCGCGATGGCCACTGGCGTCGGCCTGCTGCATTTGCATCTGCGCATGTTGCCTCGTTGCAGGCTGCTCTCGACCATCGATGCCGGCTGCCTGCGCGCGCTGTGTCATCAACCCATGTTTCAGCCCCCGGGCGACCAGCCAGACATTGGCCGGATAGGCAAGCGCAAAACCGGCGATGACGCCGATCGACATCACGCCCCAGAACAGCAGCTCCGTCGGTTCCATCGCGCGCATGTCGCGGCCCATCATCAGGAAGCTCATGACCGGCGCCATGCCGGCCATCATGAAGTTCATGGAGATGAACTCGGGCAGGAAGCTCTTGCGTACGTTTTCCCAATAGGTGCCGCCCATCATCGATTTCATGAACAGCGACTGGAAGATGAACAGGCCGAAGGCAAAGCCGGCGAGATATTCGACGATCAGGTCGATCCACATCGGCAGGCCGAGCGCCGCCGTGATGGCGGCGGCAAGAATGATGCCGGTGGCATCGCCGGCGACGCAGTGGATGGTGGAGCCGACGCCCTGCTTCCAGAGCGGCCGGGTGAACACCTCATGCTCGCCCGGCCGTGGCTCCTTGTCCGCGAGCACGTAAAGCAGCAAGCCGAGCGGACCCATATAGAGGGTGACCAGGATGAAGCCCCATTTCATCACCACCGGTTCGGGATTGTTGCGATATTGGTCGAAGCCGACATAAAGCGTCGAAGCCAGCGCCAGCGCGCACCAGACGACGAGGAAATAATCGATCGGTTGGATGAGCATCAGGATGAAACCTTGACCTGCCGCCGCACGCGCCCACGCTGCTTGTTATACAACTCCCAATGGCAATGAACGCAGCCGGCGCGCTTATGATCCGTGCCGGCCTTAGTTACCAGGTTGCAAGGTGGTCACTCGAACGGCTTGAAGCACGCTTGCTATCTTCTCGCGCAGCGCACGGTCAGCGCTCGTCGAATACGCGCGAAGCCAGCAAGACAGAGAGCCCGGTCCGCCGGTCTTGTCCCGAACCGGCGTACAGGATCAGTGCAGGATCTGCGACAGGAACAGCTTCGTGCGCTCATGGCGCGGGTGGTCGAAGAACTCGGCCGGCGTGTTCTGCTCGACGATCTGACCCTGATCCATAAAGATCACCCGGTTGGCGACTTTGCGCGCAAAGCCCATTTCGTGGGTGACGCAGAGCATGGTCATGCCTTCCTCGGCCAGCCCGACCATCGTCTCCAGCACTTCCTTGATCATTTCCGGGTCGAGAGCCGAGGTCGGCTCATCGAACAGCATGATACGCGGGTTCATGCACAGCGAGCGGGCGATCGCCACGCGTTGTTGCTGGCCGCCGGAAAGCTGGCCGGGATATTTGTTGGCCTGTTCCGGGATCTTGACGCGCTTGAGGAAATGCATGGCGATTTCCTCGGCCTGTTTCCGCGGCATCTTGCGCACCCAGATCGGCGCCAGCGTGCAATTTTCCAGAATGGTCAGATGCGGAAACAGGTTGAAATGCTGGAACACCATGCCGACCTCGCGGCGCACCTCGTCGATCTTCTTCAGATCGTTGGTCAGTTCCTTGCCGTCGACGATGATCTTGCCCTTCTGGTGTTCCTCCAGCCGGTTGATGCAGCGGATCATCGTCGATTTGCCGGAGCCCGACGGGCCGCAGATGACGATACGCTCGCCGCGCATCACCTTCAGATTGATGTCCTTCAGCACATGGAATTCGCCGTACCATTTGTGCATGGCGATGATATCGATGGCGACATCGGTGGTGGAAATATGCATCTTGGCGGCATTGACCTTGATCTCTTCCGCGCTGACGGCGTTTTCTATGGCCATGACAAGGTCCCCTTTTTTAGCGTTTGTGGCCGGTGTCGAGACGGCGTTCCGTGTACATTGAATAGCGCGACATGCCGAAGCAGAACAACCAGAAGATGAAGGCCGCGAAGACCAGGCCGGATCTGGCCGTCTGCGGCGTCGCCCAATTGGCGTCGGAGAAGTTCTGCTTGACGATGCCGAGGAGGTCGAACATCGAGATGACGATGACCAGGCTGGTGTCCTTGAACATGCCGATGAAGGTGTTGACGATGCCGGGAATGACCAGCTTCAGCGCCTGCGGCATGACGACCAGACCCATCTTCTGCCAGTAGCTGAGGCCGAGCGAATCGGCGCCCTCATACTGGCCTTTGGGGATCGCCTGCAGGCCGCCGCGCACCACTTCGGCCATGTAGGCGGCGGCAAACAGCGACACGCCGATCAGCGCGCGCAGGAACTTGTCGAAGCTGACGCCGGCCGGCAGGAACAGCGGCAGCATCACGCTGGCAAAGAACAGCACCGTAATCAGCGGGATGCCGCGTACCGTCTCGATGAAGATCACGCACAGCAGCTTGACGATCGGCATGTTCGAGCGCCGGCCGAGCGCCAGCACGATGCCAACCGGCAGCGACACAGCTATGCCGACGAAAGACAGGCTGAGTGTCACCAGCAGTCCACCCCAGAGCGGGGTTTCGACATAGGGCAGGCCGAACATGCCGCCGATCAGCAGAACGAAGGCAACGACCGGCAGTGCAAAAAAGAGAAGAATGGCATTCAGCCCCTTGCGCGGTACGCGCGGAATGAGCAGCGGCACCAGCAGCGCCACGAACAGGATGGCCACCAGGATCGGTCGCCAACGCTCTTCCAGGGGATAGCGGCCGAACATGAACTGGCCGAACTTGGCGTTGACGAAGGCCCAGCAAGCGCCGGTCCAGCCGTCCGACTGGATGCCGCCTTGCGCCACGGTGGCGCAGACCGTGCGGTCCGGTCCCGTCCACTGGGCGTTGATGAAAGCCCAATTGACGATCTGCGGCAGGATCATGGCAACCAGCACGATGCCGATGATGGTCAGGATGGCGTCGCCGGTCGATGCGATCAGATTCTTGCGGACCCAGGCGGTGAGGCCGCGCTCGCTCGACGGCGCCGGCTGCGCCAGCGCCATCTCCGTCCGCACCCAGGACATATCGTGCTCTTGCATGGCCCTACCTCTCCACCAGCGCCATCCTGGCATTGACGACGTTCATGATCGCCGACGTGATCAGGCTGAGCGCCAGGTACACCGCCATCATGATCACCACGCCTTCGACTGCCTGCCCGGTCTGGTTCAAGACCGTGCCGGCCGTCGCCGTCAGGTCCGGATAGCCGATGGCGATGGCGAGCGAGGAATTCTTGGTCAGGTTGAGATACTGGCTGGTCAGCGGCGGAATAACGATGCGCATCGCCTGCGGCACGACGACAAGCCTGAGGATCGATCCCGAGCGCAGCCCGAGTGCCGCGGCCGCCTCGGTCTGGCCTGCGCTGACGCCCCTGATGCCGGCGCGCACGATCTCGGCGATAAAGGCGGCCGTATAGCAGGACAACGCCAGATAGAGTGACAGGAACTCGGGCCTGACCTGAAAGCCACCGACGAGATTGAAGGTCGACTGCTTTGGAAATTCAAAGCTCAGCGGAAAGCCGCTCAGCGCGTAGGCCAGCAGCGGCAGGCCGACGATCAACGCCATGGATGTCCAGAACACCGGGAATGGCTGTCCCGTCGCCATCTGCCGCTGCCGCGCCTTGCGGGCGACGAACCAGGCCATGGCGATGCCGAGGAGCAGTGCGACCAGGATCAGCCAGGAGCCCTCGCCCCATATAGCGCGGGGAAAATAGAAGCCGCGCTGGTTGAGAAAGGAGCCGAACGGCAGATTGATGCTCTCGCGTGGCGGCGGCAGCACGGCGAGCACGCCGGAATACCAGAAGAAGATGACCAGCAGCGGTGGGATGTTGCGGAACACCTCGACATAAACGGTGCAGATCTTCCTGATCAGCCAGTTATGCGACAGCCGGCCGATGCCGACGATGAAACCGATGATGGTGGCGGTGATGATGCCGACGACAGCAACGATCACGGTGTTGATAAAGCCAACCAGGATGGCACGGAAATAGGTCGAATCCGATGAATAAGCGATGGCGCTTTCGCTGATGTCGAAGCCGGCGCGGCCCTTAAGAAAGCCGAAGCCAGAAGCGATGTGCAGCCGCGTCAAATTGGCGATGACGTTGTGGGTGACCCACCAGACACCCGCTACTAGCAGGACGAGGACCAGTGCTTGAAAGAATATGCCGCGGACGCGCGGATCATTGATGAAGGAACCGCGGCTTGGCTCCTCGCGAAGAACTTCCTGCGATGCCATTCGACAGTCCCCTGGAAAGAGAGACCGGAAGGCAGACGATCTGCCTTCCGGATCCATTTTCGATCAGCGGATCGGCGGAGCGTACTGCAGGCCACCCTTGGTCCACAGCGCGTTGATGCCGCGGGCGATCTTCAGCGGGCTGCCGGAGCCGACATTGCGTTCGAACATCTCGCCGTAATTGCCGACGGCCTTGACGATGTTGACGACCCAGTCGTTGGAGACACCTAGATCGGTGCCGATCTTGGTGTCGGCTTCCTGGCCGAGCACGCGCTTGATCTCGGGATTGTCCGAGTTCTTCATCTCGTCGACATTGGCCTGGGTGATGCCCAGTTCCTCGGCGTTGAGCAGCGCGAAATAGGTCCACTTGACGATGTGGTACCACTGGTCGTCACCCTGGCGCACGGCCGGCCCAAGCGGCTCCTTGGAGATGATCTCGGGCAACACGACGTGGTCGGCCGGCGAGCTGAGCGTCAGGCGAATGCCGTAGAGACCCGACTGGTCGGTGGTGTAGACGTCGCAGCGGCCGGCGTCATATGCGGCGTTGACCTCATCCAGCTTTTCGAAAACGACGGGGTTGTACTCCATCTTGTTCGACTTGAAATAGTCGGCAAGGTTGAGCTCGGTCGTGGTGCCGCTCTGCACACACACCGCCGCGCCCGAAAGCTGCAGTGCCGAATTCACGCCCGGAAGCTTCTTGGCGTTGATCATGAAGCCCTGACCGTCATAATAGGTGACGCCGACGAAGTTCAGGCCAAGCGCCGTATCGCGGTTGATGGTCCAGGTGGTGTTGCGCGACAGGATGTCGACCTCGCCCGACTGCAGCGCGGTGAACCGCTCCTTGGCGCTGAGCGGCGTGAACTTGACTTTGGTGCCATCGCCGAAGACGGCGGCCGCCACGGCGCGGCAGAAATCCACATCGATGCCTTTCCATTCACCCTTGTCGTCAGGCGCCGCGAAGCCAGCAAGACCCGTATTGGTGCCGCACTGGATGAAGCCTTTCGCCTTGACATCGTCGAGCGTGCTCGCCGATGCGGCCGAAGCCGCGAATCCAAACGCGGCGGCGCCCAAAAGGCCGATTGCAATGTGTTTCATGACCCACAGACCCTTTTCTGTTTTTTCCAGGCGAACCTGACTTTTTCCCGTGTGAACGCAGCTAAGTATCCCGGCCCGTTACCGGAATCCCGCATCGTCACCGACGCGCTGCCTCCCATTCACGAACAACATCGAAGGCGATTATTCCTGTGAGGTCAAGGGAAATGACCAAATCCGAAAGACTTTGAAAACCAACCGCCTGAAATGCCTGAAATTGCAGACAAACGCGCTCGCAAATTGGTCAGCGCGCCAATAAAGCCGGCAAAGTCCGACCGTGAGTTGCCAAGCGCACTTGGCAGCCTTCCCGCGGATCCACGGCTCGTTGCTGAATTGGCATATTCAAGACCTTGGCCTGGCGGGTGCGGTGCGGTTGCGCGGCCAATGCCGCCGCACTATGGCTAACGACCAACCCATGGGACGAAAAGCAATGGCAAAAGACAACAGCGAGATGGGCGCCAACACGCGGCTCGCCCATTCCGGCAACAACCCGCATGACTATTTCGGCTTCGTCAATCCGCCGGTGGTGCATGCCTCGACCGTGCTCTATCCCAATGCGGCGGCGATGGCTTCACGCAGCCAGAGATACACCTACGGCACGCGCGGCACGCCGACCACCGATGCGCTGAACAGCGCGATCGATGCGCTGGAAGGTTCGGCAGGCACGGTCGCGGTGCCGTCCGGCCTGGCGGCGGTGACGCTGCCGCTGCTCGCCTTCCTGTCGGCCGGCGATCATCTGCTGATCGTCGATTCCGTTTATCATCCGACCCGCAACTTCGCCGACACGATGCTGAAGCGGCTGGGCATCGAGTTCGAGTATTACGAACCGCGCATCGGCGCCGGCATCGCGGCGCTGATCAAGCCCAACACCAAGGTGGTGTTCACCGAATCGCCGGCCTCCAACACTTTCGAGGTGCAGGACATACCGGCCATCGCCAAGGCAGCGCATGCCGCCGGCGCCATCGTCATGATGGACAACACCTGGGCGACGCCGCTCTACTTTCGCCCCCTCGACCATGGCGTCGACATCTCGATCCACGCGGCGACGAAATACCCGGCCGGCCATTCCGACGTGCTGCTCGGCACGGTGTCAGCCAACGCAGCCTGCTGGAAGCAGCTTTGCGAGACGTTCAACACGATGGGCTGCTGCGCCGGGCCGGACGACGTCTACCAGGTGCTGCGCGGCCTGCGCACCATGGGCGTGCGGCTGGAGCACCATCAAAAGAGCGCGCTTGCCCTCGCCGGCTGGCTGGAGGGCCAGCCGGGCGTGGCGCAGGTGCTGCATCCGGCGCTGCCCAGCCATCCCGACCACGCCATGTGGAAGCGCGATTTTTGCGGATCGAGCGGCATCTTCTCGATCGTTCTCGCGGGCGGCGGACAGAAGCAGCAGCACGCCTTCCTCGACGCGTTGAAGTTTTTCGGCCTCGGCTATTCCTGGGGCGGCTATGAGAGCCTTGCCGTGCCGGTATTCCTTGGCGACCGCACCATCGCCAAGGGCCCGTATGACGGGCCGCTGGTGCGCCTGCAGATCGGGCTCGAGGATGTAGGGGATTTGAAGGCCGACCTGGCGCGCGGGCTGGCGGCGGCCGCTGAGGCCTGAGCCAGCACCTTTCCAGACTGAGTCAGAAAATCGGCGTAACAGCCTGGAAAAATTGCGATCCTGAGCGATATCATGGCGACCGATCGGCCGATGAGGCGGTGTGGTGAAGTCGGTAGAATAGCCTCTGCCAGTCCTTGACACGGATTGAGGCTGGCCGGCGGGATCGGTCGGGAACCTTTTGTCGGCCGATGCATCCAATGTCGCGATGAGAAGCCTATCAGGAGATCGGCTATGCCTGCTGCGTTGACGGCAACGCCCGCCGCTTCCGGCGACATGCAGCTTGTCGGCCGCGCGCTGGCACGTGATGGCGATGCATTCCGCACCATCATCAAGACGCACAACCAAAGGCTCTACCGCATCGCCCGAGGCGTCGTGCGTAACGACAGCGAGGCCGAGGACATCGTCCAGGAGGCCTATGTCAGCGCCTTTGCCCATCTCGAGGCCTTTCGCGGCGATGCCTCGCTCGCCACGTGGCTATCGCGTATCGTCATCAACGAAGCGCTCGGCCGCTTGCGCAAAAGGCGGCGAATGGTAGCGATGCCTGAAAACCCGCAAGCCGAAATCATCCGGTTTCCCCTCAACCCGAGCGACGATCCGGAGCGGACGATGGCGCAACGGCAGATCCTTGAGCTTGTCGAACGGGCAACCGACAGTCTTCCCGATGTCTACCGGATGGTGTTCGTGGCGCGCGTCATCGAGGGATTGAGCATCGAGGAAACCGCCGAACTGCTTGGCGTGCGACCAGAAACCATCAAGACCCGGCTGCACCGCGCCCGCGCGCTGGTGCGCAAGGCGCTGGACGACCAGATCGGCCCGGTGCTGCTCGACGCCTTTCCCTTCGCGGGCCGGCGCTGCGAACGGCTGACCAATGCCGTGATGCAGCGGCTTGGTCTTTCCGGATAGGCCGCGCCGATTTTCGCGGGAACGTTTGGCGGCGACCTGCATCCAATGAGCATCACTGAAAACGAAGCCCGATGCAGTTCCGCGTCGGGGCGAAGGAGAGCATCATGTTTATTCGATCGACCACGGCACTGGCCGCAGTTTTCCTGCTTAGCGCAGCGCCCTTGTCGCAAGCTGCCGACAAACCGACCGATCCGCAGATCGCACATATCGCCTACACAGCGGGCGTGCTTGACGTCGAGGCGGCCAAGCAGGCGCTGAAGAAATCGAAGAACAAGGAGGTCGTGGATTTCGCCAAGGACATGGTGCGAGATCACGAGGCGGTCAACAAACAGGCTCTCGACCTGGTCAAGAAGCTCAAGGTCACGCCTGAGGACAATCCGACCAGCAAAGCGCTGACCAAGGCGGCGGCCGAGGAACGTGCCAAGCTTGCCAAGCTCAAGGGCGCGGCGTTCGACAAGGCCTATGTCGCCAGCGAGGTGGCCTACCACAAGCAGGTCAATGGCGCGCTCGAAACACTGCTGATTCCGTCGGCCAGCAATGCCGAGCTGAAAAGCCTGCTGGAAACCGGCCTGAAAATATTCGAGGGCCACGAACAGCACGCCGAACACGTCGCCGGCATGCTGAAGTGAGGATTGGGCCGATGATGTCGAGGCGGCATCTGTGGGTTGCGCTGGCACTGGCCATGGGTGCCGCGCCGGCCAAGGCCGACACCATCGAGGTGACGATCGAGAAGCTTGTGTTTTCGCCGGCAAAGATCGAGGCGAAGGTCGGCGACACGATCAGGTGGGTGAACAAGGACGTGTTCGCCCACACGGCAACCGTCAACGGCGGTTGGGAAGTGACGATCCCGCCGAAGAAGGCGGCGAGCCTGACGGTGAAGAAGGCGGAATCGGTCGATTATTTCTGCCGCTTCCATCCCAACATGAAGGGTTATGTGACGGTGACGTCGCCCTGACTGGCTGATGCATGCCGCGCAAAAGTGTGCAGCGGTTTTGCGATAACGACATGCATAAACAAGAGCCTAAAGCGCGCCGCATGAGGCCGGTCGAATGCGACGCGCTTTTAGGCCGCCAGCCATGCCGTCCCTACAAGCAGCGTGACCAGCGTCAACGGCAGGCCGACCTTGAAGAAGGCGATGAAGCCCAGCGGTTTGCCGGAGACCCGCGCGTGCTCGGCCACGATCAGATTGGCGACCGAGCCGAGCAGCGTGAAATTGCCGGCCAGCGTCGAGCTCATGGCGACGACCAGCCAGGCCCGCTCGGGGTCTTCCAGTCCGGGCACGAACGGCTTCAGCGCCAGCACGGCCGGGACATTGCTCATGATGTTGGATAGCACTGCGGTGAAGCCGGACAGCCGCCAGACATCATTCAGCCCGAGGTCCTTTGCCGAGGCGACGATGTCGGGCGTCAGCAGCGTCTTCTCCGCCCCGGCGACGACGATGAACAGCCCGGCGAACATGAACAGCAGCGGCCCATCGATCTCGCGATAGATGCGCTCAGGTTTGATGGCGCGGGTCAACAGAAGAATGGCGCCGCCGATCAGCGCTGCCTTGGCGACTGGAACTCCGGCGAAGAAGGCGATCGCCAAACCGACACAGACGACCACCGCCTTCACCACCTGCCCCGGCAGCATGCGGCCGCGATAGACTTCCGGGCTGAGCTCGGCCTTGCGCGAAAATTCGGCGCGGTAGACGATGCGGATGATGACGATGACGGCGACGAGGCCGAACGCCGCGACCGGCGCCAGCGCCGCCGAGAAGGCCGGATAGGAAATCCCCGACAGCGCGCCGATGACCATGTTCTGCGGATTGCCGGTGATGGTGGCGACGCTGCCGCAATTCGACGCCGTGGCGGTGGCGATCAGATAGGGAACCGAATTGCGGTTGATGACGCGGGTGACATGGACGACGATCGGCGCCATGACCAGGCAGATGGCATCGTTGACCAGGAACGCCGACAGGACGCCGGTCAACAGCGTCACCATCACCAGCAGCATGAACGGCGCATGCGCATGCTCGATGGCGAACCCGCCGAGCGCGCGAAAGGCGCCCGACACTTTCAGATGCGCCACGACGATCATCATGCCGAGCAGAAGCGTGATGGTGTCGAAGCTGATGGCGCGGTAGGCGTCTTCCATGGTGAGCGCGCCGATGGCGATCATCGCCGCACCGCCGAGCAGCGCGATGCCTGCCCGGTCGAGGCGCAGCCCGGGTATCCTGCCGATTGCGACGCCGGCATAGGTCAGGACAAGGATCAGCAGTGCCGCCGCGCCCATCGCTGTCATGTGTTGGAAAATCCTGTGCGACTGGCGAGTGAACCTGTCCGGAATGGACCTTGAAAATATTGGCGATCCCGACAGGATTCGAACCTGTGACCATCGGCTTAGAAGGCCGGTGCTCTATCCAGCTGAGCTACGGGACCGCTGGCCGGCCGCATGACCGGCTGATTTGTTGGGCGCCGGCAGGGCCGGCATAGGATCAATGCGTCCAGGGCGTCCTGCGGTCATAGCGGAAATTCTCCGCATAGGAAATCTGGCGGCGCTTGATTTCCTTCGGCTCCTCGACGCGGAAAGCCAGCCCTTCCTTCTCGGCATAGGCGACCGCCTCTTCTCTTGTGTCGAAGGTCAGCCTGATCTGGCTTCGCATGTCGCCGGACGTGGTGTAGCCCATCAGCGGATCGATCTTCTTGCGCTGCTCCGGATCGAATTCCAGCACCCAATAGCCGGTTTTGGCCTTGCCGGACTGCATCGCGGTTTTGGCTGGGCTGAAAATGCGGGCTGACATGACCACCTCATTGCTGGTTGCAAGCACACGACCCCGAGACCACATTACTGTTCTCTGGCTATGCACTAGCCCGTCATTACTGCGCAATGCCGCCGGCAGCAAGGCCGATGGCTTTTTACGCTTGCTTTGGCGGGCTGAAATCACTAGGCAACAGACCGTTCGGAGTGTAGCGCAGCCTGGTAGCGCATCTGGTTTGGGACCAGAGGGTCGGGAGTTCGAATCTCTCCACTCCGACCATTCATCAAGCAAATCTCGTCGGCAGGGCAAGCGGGTCACGCTCGAGTGTGTCTCCCGTCGCCGGTCATGTTTAAGCGACGGACGGACAGCACGAGCCCGCGCTGCCCGTCCGATATGCAAGCCGTCAGCCCTGGATGAAGGCCAGCAGATCCGGATTGATGATCTCCGGATGGGTGGTGCACATGCCGTGCGGAAGGCCCTTGTAGACCTTGAGCGTGCCGTGCTTCACCAGCTTGGCCGCAAGCAGCGCGGAATCGGCGATCGGTACGATCTGGTCGTCGTCGCCATGCATGATCAGGACGGGAACCTCGATCTTCTTGAGGTCGTCGGTGAAATCGGTCTCCGAGAACGCCTTGATGCAGTCGTAATGGGCCTTGGCTCCGCCCATCATGCCCTGGCGCCACCAATTGTCGACGGCGCCTTGCGAGACCTTGGCGCCCTCGCGATTGAAACCGTAAAACGGGCCGGCCGGCACATCCCTGTAGAACTGGGCGCGGTTGGCGACCAAAGCGGCGCGGAAGCCGTCGAAGACCTCGATCGGCAGGCCACCCGGATTGCTGTCGGTCTTGACCATGATCGGCGGCACGGCGCCGATCAGCACCGCCTTGGCAACGCGGCCGCCACCGCCATAAAGCGCGACGTAACGGGCCACCTCGCCGCCACCGGTCGAATGGCCGATGTGGATCGCATCCCTGAGATCGAGATGCGCCGCCAGCGCCGCAACGTCGGCGGCGTAGGTGTCCATCTCGTTGCCGGTCGCGGTCTGCGACGAGCGGCCGTGGCCGCGGCGGTCATGTGCGATGACGCGGTAGCCCTTTTCGAGGAAGAACAGCATCTGGTTGTCCCAATCGTCGCCGCTGAGCGGCCAGCCGTGATGGAAAACGATCGGCTGGCCCTTACCCCAGTCCTTGTAGAAAATCTCGGTGCCGTCATGGGTGGTGAATGTGCTCATCGTTCTACTCCTTGATGAAAAAGTCGGGGGGTAACAGGGAAGCTTTTAGCCCCCTTCAGCTGGACAAATTATAACAGTGCGGTCAGGGTGAGCATTGGCAAAACGGACATTCAACGTGGCAAAACTGACAAATGACGGCGGCGCGTGATCTGATCGAAATCGGCCTTGTCTTGTATCCCGGCGTGCAGGAAGCAGCCGTGCTCGGCCTGACCGATCTTTTCATGCTGGCAAACCGGCTGGCTGTCGAGCGGTCGCCCGAGGCGGCGAGGCTTCGCGTCAGCCATTGGCAATTGGAGGACGCGGGCCACACCGTAGTCCGCACCTTCGACAGCGACCCCGGCGCCGACAATGAACCAGCCATGGTTATCCTCCCACCGACCTTGGGAGATCCGATCGCTCGGGAAGCAGCCGCGCCCTATGCCGGCTGGCTCAGGTATCGCCACACGGCAGGCGCGACGCTCGGTTCGGTCTGTGCCGGCGCTTTCGTGCTTGCCGAAACCGGCCTGTTGTCCGGCCGTGCGGCGACGACGCACTGGGCTTATCGCGACGCGCTGGCGCTACGCTTTCCCGACATCCTGCTCGACGCCGACAGGCTGGTCATCGACGATGGCGACATCATCACCGCCGGCGGCTACATGGCCTGGACCGATCTCGGCCTGAAGCTGGTGGATAGGGTGCTCGGGCCGACCGTCATGATGGACACGGCGCGTTTCATGCTGGTCGACCCGCCGGGCCGCGAGCAACGCTTTTACAGCCCGTTCGCGCCGCGGCTGACCCACGACGACGAAGCGATCCTCAAGGTGCAGCATTGGCTGCAGGCGAACGGCGCGCGCGACGTGACGCTCGGCGCCATGGCCGAGCATGCGGGGCTGGAGGAGCGGACCTTTCTGCGACGCTTCCGCAACGCCACTGGCCTCAGGCCGACCGAATATTGTCAGCACCTGCGGGTCGGCAAGGCGCGCGAGATGCTGGAAACCACGATGCGATCGATCGACCAGATCGCCTGGGAGGTCGGCTATGACGATCCCGGCTCGTTCCGCAAAGTATTCGCCAGGATAACCGGATTGGTGCCCGGCGACTATCGCAAGCGCTTTGGCACGGAACGAGCGGTGGTTGCAGGCGGAGAGAGCTGAGGCCAGCCGCGCAATGGCGCTATCGATTCGATGCTGCCAAAGGCAAGCTCGCCGGGCGAGAACCCCAACCACCCATCTCCCGGCGAGCCTACTACCTGATTTGATACGCAATCAGGACCGGGATTAGCCGGCAAGCTCTTTGTTGCAAGACAGGTGCCAGTCTTTTTTCTCGAAATGGGACACAGACGGAAGTGAGCTCCCTGATGTTCATGCCGAGGCTTTTTGCCTGATGTGCCGGATCAGTCGAATTCCTGAAATCAGCAGTAATGCGCCTCCGACTTCCACGACCAGGATCACGGCCGAGCCCAGGGAATAGCTGGCCAAAACTCCGAAAAGGCTTGCCTGAGCCAGGTGATATGAGCAGGCTCCTCGCCGTAAGCCCTGAGCATCAAGTCCGCGTAATCGAACATCTCTTTGACCACGATCGCCGACCAGAACAGCGATGAGACAAGCCATATCAGTGCGATTCGTCTGACGATCGGGCTCATTCCAATACCTACTGTCAAAAAGATCGACTTGATTAGCACACCCGCCAAACGAGATCATCCCGCTATATCTCGAACTCGCCCTGCCCTTCATCCATGGCGCTGACGGTCTCGGCTGCCAGGGCGCGGGTGATCGGCGTCTTGCGCTCGAGCGCGGTGCGGTCGAGCCGTTCGACCACCCGCATGGCAGTGGCCAGCGAGCGCTCGATGCGGCGCACCAGATATTGCACGACATGCGGCTCGACCTCGACCTGGCGGTCGGCGAACAGCTTTGTGATGACGCCGGCCAGCAGAAGATCGTCGGGTTCGTGGATCTCGACGGTCGCCGCCGCCTTCAGCCGCGACGCCAGGTCGGGCAGCCTGACGCCCCAGGCGGACGGGAAGCGCCGCCCCGTCAACAGCAAGCTCGAGCCGGCGCCGCGCACCGCGTTGATCAGGTGGAAGAGGCCGTGCTCATCGATCGGTTCGGAATCGATATCGTCGATCAGGGCCGGATGCGGGCCGAGGTTTTCGATGCAGTCGCCGATGCGGCCGGCCTCCACTTTCACCGCGTCGGCGCGAGTCCGCCAGATCGAGGCCAGATGGGTTTTCCCCGAGCCGGCCGGCCCGGCCAGCACAACGACCGGCGACGGCCAGTCCGGCCAGCGGTCGACAAGCGCCGCCGCCTGGCTGTTGGTGCTGGAGACGACGAGCTCGTCGCGCGAATAGCCGGTGCCGTGGCCTAGATCGAGCGGCAATTGACGCGGCGGATCGATCTTGTCCGGCATCTGGCTCAACCGCGCGCGCCCCCGCGGCGGCGCACCTGCAGCGGCGGCACCGGCTCGTCGGCGTGGCCCTTGTAGAGCGGCGATTCGAGATAGCGGGCGATGGCGAAGCGCACCAGAACGGCAACGGCGGCGGAAGCCGGCACGGCGATCAGCAGGCCGACG
The DNA here is from genome assembly GCF_040323975.1 of Mesorhizobium sp. M0019. NCBI lineage: Bacteria > Pseudomonadati > Pseudomonadota > Alphaproteobacteria > Hyphomicrobiales > Phyllobacteriaceae > Mesorhizobium > Mesorhizobium sp. M0019. The sequence continues at coordinate 43,200 of NZ_JAMYVK010000033.1, forward strand.
AAGCCGAACAGCGCGCCGAAGGCAAACAGCGCAAACATCAGCCATACCGGATGCAGGCCAACGCTTTTGCCGACCAGCCTGGGCTGCAGGATGTTGCCCTCGATGAACTGGCCGACGAAGAACACACCGGCCACCGCCGCGATCATGGTCCAGTCCGGCCAGAACTGGACGAAGGCGACGCCGACGGCCAGCACCAGGCCGGTCAGCGAGCCGACATAGGGGATGAAGGAGATCAGCCCGGCGAACAGACCGATGAGGATGCCGAAATTCAGGCCCGTCAGTGTCAGGCCGGTGGCGTACATGGCGCCGAGCACCAGGCACAGCGTGCCCTGGCCGCGCACGAAGCCGGCGGTCGCCGTGTTGATGTCCCTGGCGATCGTCCTGACGGTCTTGACGTAATCGCGCGGCACCCAGCTGTCGACGATTGCCACCATGCGGTCCCAGTCGAGCAGCATGTAGAAGGCGACGACCGGCGTTACCACGAACAGGCTGACGACCGAGACCAGCGCCACGCCGGAGCTCCAGATCGAGGTGAAGACGGTGGTCAGGAGGCCGAAGCCGGAGGTCAGCAGCGAGTTCAAGCCTTCACGCAGGCCGTTGGCGTCGACGCCGAATTTTTCTTCCAGCCATTTCGGGTCGAAGCTGGTGATCAGGCCCTGCAGCCGGGTCAGATAGTCCGGCAGCTTGCTGGCGAAATCAGCCATCTGCGAGGCGAGCACCGGAACCAGGATGACGACAGCCAGCACCAGGACGACGATGAAGGCGATGAGGATGACCACCGTCGCCATCAGCCTGGAGAGGCCGAGCCGCTCCAGCCGGTCGGCGACAGGATCGAGGAAATAGGCGAGCACCATGCCGGCAACGAAGGGCAGAAGGATGCCGCTGAAGACATAGAGGAAGACAGCGAGGATGATGGCGCTGACCAGCCAGAAGCGGATCTGCCGGCGAAACGACGCCGATGCCGCAGCCTCCGCTGCCGCGGCTTCGGCCTCGGTGTCGATGGACCGTTCGTCAGGTGCCCGGTGGTCAGGTGCCCCGCGTTCAGGTGCCGGGTGTGGAGCCTTCGCCATAGCCGCTCATATGCCTCAGCCAAGCCACGAGATAGGCCGCGGCCGAAGCCACGGTCAAGACCCCGGACAGCAATATGAGGGCCGGCCTCAGCGGATCGAGACGGATGTCGAAGGCGAGTTCGCCCAACACCACTGCCGCCAGCACGATCTGGATCGCGGTGTTGGCCTTCGACACCAGGAGCGGCTTCATCTCGACCGGATGCGCCATGACGGTGGATAAAAGCACGGCGCAGACGATCAGTGCGTCGCGCGACACCATGGTAACGACCAGCCACAGCGGCAGTTCGCCGCTGAAGCCCAGGACCACGAAAACCGAGACCAGCAGCAGCTTGTCGGCCATCGGATCGAGATAGGCGCCGAGCCTGGAAAACTGGTTGAAATGGCGGGCGATGAAGCCGTCGACCCCGTCGGAAATGCCGGCAATGAGGAAGCCGGCAAAGGCCCAGTCCCAGCGTTCCTGCAGCATGGCCAGCACCACCGCCGGCACCAGCACGAAGCGCATGATCGTGATCATGTTGGGGATGGTCAAACGCATATCCCGTCGCTCTTGTTTGTCGATACATGATGGAGATGGAGGGTTACGGCAAGTGAGAAGCGACACCGAAGCTGCCAATCTCCCCACGAGGGCGCCAGCAATGAAATAGTTCAAGACCAATGTCGAGTTCGGGGAAACTCATTCGTCTCACGATAGGAAGCCGAAGAATTCGCCCAGGCAAGGAAACGGACGCGATGAAAATCACTATCACAGCATTTGAACGATCGCCCGATGGCAAGGGACTGGCGCGCGATACGCGCGTTCGCTGGGCGCTCGAAGAAGTGGGGCAGCCTTATGAGGTTCGTCTTGTTTCCTTCGCGGAGATGAAGGCGCCTGAACATCTGGCCATCCATCCCTTCGGCCAGATCCCCACCTATGAGGAAGGTTCTCTCTCGCTGTTCGAGACCGGCTCGATCGTCTTTCATCTTGCTGAGGAGCATGCGGGATTGCTGCCGAAGGATCGCAATGCCCGCGCGCGTGCGATCACGTGGATGTTTGCCGCACTCAACACCGTCGAACCGCCGATCCTCGAATTAACGACGGCAAGAATATTCGAACGTGACAAGCCTTGGAGCGAGGAGCGCTTGCCGTTGGTAAAGGACCGTGTTCGCGCTCGGCTGGACAAACTCTCGGCCCACTTGGGCGTCGCCGACTGGCTCGATGATACGTTCAGCGCAGGCGATTTATTGATGGTATCGGTGCTGCTGCGACTAAGAATGTCAGGCATTTTGGACGAATATCAAAACTTGGCTGCCTATGTAGCGCGCGGGGAAGCTCGGCCGGCTTATATCCGGGCTTTCGCCGCGCAATTTGCAATCAACGCAGAGGGGGCGTGAAGAACAGCCAGCGTTGAACCAACCAAATGGAAGCGAGCCCGAAGCGCGCTATCCTTTGGCCGTTAGGAAACAAGGCGCGCAGTGGATGGACTAATAGGCCGCTAGCAAGGCACCATGGCGCACAAAGAGGGAGTGGAACCTTGTCTTTGGCCGTTGGCGAAGCGCGTAAGTATCTCGATACGTTCATGACGGGACATGGCTTTCGCCGCATCCGGAAAGGCGTCTTCGAAGTCGACCGGAGCGACGATATCAGCCTGATTCTCGAAGAGGCCTTTACTGCAAGCTATGGCGATGTTCATTTGAACATGCTCGTTTACCTGGACTTTCTTACCGTCAGGCCGTTGCTTGAAAGGCTGTACGGCAAAAAATGGATCTGGCCCGGACTGTCGCAGTTTCATCCTGAAACGATATTTAACAATGAGCTGAAAGCTTATGCTCGTTACTTCGAGCACCTTGACCAGACGAGCATAGATAGGTTGCTGGGGAAATATGTCGAGCTGGCGCGACGGATCAGGGCTCAGAACCCGGACCTCGCCAGTTACGTCGCCGGACATAGCGAGTTGCTCGACAAACCTTACGAATTCACACAGCCCTTCGCAGTTCGAATCCTCGCGCTAATTGCCTGCGAAATCGAACTTGGGCACTACGAGCGGGTGAAGCAGGCTGTGCACTGGATTCGAACGAACAATAGCGGAATAGCGCTGAGCGGCTATGCCAAGGCACAACTCGACCGCGTCGACATGGTTCTGGCGGAACGAGAGGGGCGTCCATAAGGGGGGCAGCTTGGGCGACTGTCCACTCCTTTGTCGAGCCAAGACCGTCTGATCCCGCCGTCATCCTTGCGAGGTGCGGCCGTTCATGCGAAGAGCCCGTGAAGCGACAGCCTATTTCCCCACTGCTGAATGACGATGGCGCAGAGAATCACAATCGCTTGGCGAGTAACGCTTTGCTATCTGGCCGGACTGACAGAAAGTCTGCTGGCTTTCGCATCTTTCGGAGCCCCGCACCGCTACGCAGCGACGCAAGATCTTCTGTGGGCCTTCGCTCTTGAGCTGGCCGTGGGCGTGGTCGTCTCTTGGCCCCTCTGGCTGACGGCTGCGGTCGTGGCGTTCCTGTTCGCGCGGTCGGTCGTTGCAAATCCAGGTCTGTGGGCTGCCGCGGCGGCTTTGGTCGCCGCCGGCTTCTCGTATGGAACCCTGCCCTTCGACGGTGAAATCAGATCTCTTGCCACCGTCGGTGGCCTCGCCGCAATTCTGGCAGGCATTTCTTTTTATTGTTGGAGTGTATCACGCCCGGTTCCCGCGGCATCCAACTGAAAACACCATTAATCGCGCGCTTGCCTTGCGGGGCAAAACCGTTCATGCGAAGAGCCCGCACGCGAGTGAAAACAGCGACAGGCAAGCGCAACAGATGAGCAGGCGCCGGAAATGAGCAAGCGCAAGAACGGGCTCACCTATGCCGAAGCGGGCGTCGACATCGACGCCGGCAATCTCATGGTCGAGAAGATCAAGCCGCTGGTGCGCGCAACCCGCCGGCCGGGCGCCGATGGCGAGATCGGCGGCTTCGGCGGCCTGTTCGACCTCAAGGCCGCCGGCTTCACCGATCCGGTGCTGGTCGCCGCCAATGACGGCGTCGGCACCAAGCTGAAGATCGCCATCGACGCCGGCAAGCACGACACGATCGGCATCGACCTCGTCGCCATGTGCGTCAACGACATCGTCGTGCAAGGCGCCGAGCCGCTGTTCTTCCTCGACTATTTCGCCACCGGCAAGCTCGATCCCGACCAGGGTGCTTCGATCGTCGGCGGCATCGCCGAGGGCTGCCGGCAGGCCGGTTGCGCGCTGATCGGCGGCGAGACGGCGGAAATGCCCGGCATGTATCACGACAAGGATTATGACCTTGCCGGCTTTGCCGTCGGTGCCGCCGAACGCGGCCAGCTGCTGCCGACCGACGACATCGTCGAAGGCGACGTGCTGCTCGGCCTCGCCTCGTCGGGCCTGCATTCGAACGGCTTTTCGCTGGTCCGCCGCATCGTCGCCGTAAGCGGCCTTGGCTGGGGCGATCCGGCGCCGTTCAATGACGAGGCGACGCTGGCCGAGGCGCTGCTCGAGCCGACGCGCATCTACGTCAAGTCGATCCTCAAGGCGATCCGCAACACGCATGGCATCAAGGCGCTGGCCCATATCACCGGCGGCGGCTTTCCCGAAAACATCCCGCGCGTTCTGCCCAAGGATTTTTCGGCCGAGCTCGATCTCGGCGCCATCGAGGTACCGCCGGTGTTTTCGTGGCTGGCCAAGACCGGCGGCGTCGCGCCGGAAGAGATGATGCGCACCTTCAATTGCGGCATCGGCATGATCCTGGTCGTCGCCTCCGGCCAGGCGGCGCAGGTCGCTGCCGTTCTGCAGGAGGCCGGCGAGACAGTGACGCCGATCGGCCAGATCGTGCCGCGTCGCGATGCCGGCGTCATCTATCGGGGCTCGATTGGCCTATGACCAGGAAACGGACGGTCGTACTGATCTCGGGGCGCGGCTCCAACATGACGGCGCTGGTTGCGGCGGCGAGCAACCCGGCCTATCCGGCCGAGATCGTCGGCGTCATCTCCGACCGCGCCAATGCCGCCGGCCTTGGCATCGCCGCGGCGCGCGGCATCGCCACCAGAGTGATTTCGCGCTCCGACTATGCCAGCAAGCAAGCCCATGACGAGGCGATCGATGCGGCCCTGTTGTCGTTCGGCGCCGAGATCGTCGCGCTGGCCGGCTATATGCGCATCCTCGGCGCGCGCTTCGTAGAGAAGTGGCAGGGCCGCATGATCAATATCCACCCTGCCCTGCTGCCTGCCTTCAAGGGGCTGGATACGCATGCGCGGGCCCTCCGCGCAGGCATGCGCATCCATGGCTGCACGGTGCATTTCGTCACGCTCGACATGGATGACGGGCCGATCATCGCCCAGGCCGCCGTGCCGGTGATGGTCGGCGACAATGAGGACACGCTGGCCGCGCGCGTGCTCAAGGCCGAGCACCAACTCTATCCGCTGGCGCTGGGCCTTGTCGCCGAAGGCAAGGCGCGGATGGAAGGCGGCCGCACGGTGTTTTCGCGCTTCGCCGACGATGCCGACAACGCCACGTCGGTGGTGATTGCCCCCGACCCGCTGCGCGAAGAGACCGATCTCGAGCACCTGGCGCGGATAACGCCGTAAGGGTCAGTTCTTGAATTTGGTAGCAAATATTGCTACCGTATTCGGGAGGAGACGGCTTGATGGCGACAGTCGAAAAAGTCAGCGTAGCGCTTTCCCCGGAACTGCTGGACATGGTCAAAGGCGCGGTGGCCAGCGGGCAGTACGGTTCGGCAAGCGAAGTGATCCGCGAGGCACTGCGCGAATGGCGGCTTCGCCAGCCCTTGCGCGAGGCCGAAGCGGAGCGGTTGCGGAAAGCCTGGACGGAAGGGCTGGAGAGCGGTCCGTTTGCGCCGTTCGACATCGAGGACATAAAACAGAAAGCCCGCAGCCGGTTGGGCAACACCAGCAAAAACCGGCGGAATGGCTGACATCCGCATTGTCCGCAGCCCGGCGGCAGAAGACGACCTGATCGATATTTGGTTTGGCATTGCAAGGGACAACCCGCTTGCCGCGGACCGCTTTTTGGATGCTATTGCCGAGCGCATCGTGCAATTGGGCACATTCCCGGAATCCGGTCCCAAGAGGCCCGACATCGCTGCCGAGGTGCGGGCGTTGACGATCGGCAACTATCTCGTGCTTTATCGCCTGGCCGAACAGCGGGTCGAGATCGTCCGCGTCGTGCATGGCGCACGCGACGCTTCGGCCTTATTTTGAATCCATGAAGCAACTGCTGCTCCTGCGTCACGCCAAGTCGAGTTGGGACGATCCCAACCTCATCGACTTCGATCGGCCGCTGTCCGCGCGCGGGCTGAAGGCAGCGCCGCTGGTCGGGCGCGAACTGGCCCGGTGCGGCTGGCTGCCGGAGTTGGCGCTGGTGTCGCCGGCGCTGCGCACCCGCGACACGTGGCGGCTGGTCTCGGCGGAATTGCCGGCGAAGGTGCAGGTCAAATTTTCCCAGGCGCTCTACGAGGCAGCGGCGGCGGACATCCTCGCCAAGGTGCGGCAAGTAAAGGCAGGGACTGGAACGCTGCTGGTGCTTGGCCACAATCCCGGGCTGGAGGAGTTCGCGCGCGGGCTTGCCGGGGCTGGATCTGATGAAGCGGCGCTGAAGAAGCTGGCGGAAAAATACCCCACCGCGGCCCTGGCTCGGTTCGACGTCGATGGCGATTGGGCCGGTCTCACCTTCGGCAGCGCCCGGCTGACGCACTGCATTTGGCCGAAGGATCTGCGTTAGGGATTTACCAACAGGCCCGGGGATCGCCGATCCTTTCGACCGACCGGGCTTTGCCCAAACAAGCGCGGCGGGCCAGGCCCGCCGCTCTTTGTGCTCCCGGTTAAGGAACTATCGGCCCCAATTGCCCCGGCCAGATTGGGGCACTACGGGTTGATCCGTGCCGAACCGGGTCGTCGCCTCGGTGTCGACGGCGTTGTGCTCGGCCGTGAGCGGCTTGCGGATGGAACCGGTAAACCCGCTGTCGATGGTGCCGACAGGCGCGTTGCCAACAGGCGCGGCCGGCTGGTTGACGCCGTCCGAACCATAGTGATCGCTGCCTGCAAAGGCGCTGCCCGTGGCGACGAGGACGATGGTGGCGACGGTAAGAGCAATCTTGGTCATTTCAGGTACTCCAGTGTACTGGTCATTCGTGAGTTGTCGTTGCTTTCGACGCATTCGAGATGAGAGCGCTGTCCGCGCCGACGAATACGCACCCGGCTTTTTCCGATGTGCACGTTGCTGGACGATTTCAGCAACCGAGATTGTGGCTACAGATGAAACCTGCAAATCAAAGTATTCGATTGGCGCAGGATGCTATTCGGCGCACACGCCCGTTGATACGCGAAAGCAAGAGTAGCGGGCCAAGCCCGCCGCTCTTTGGGGTGCGGGCCGTGATAATCAGCGGCCCCAGATGCCTTGGCCGGATTCAGGCGCCACCGACTCGGAGGTTATCTTGGCACCGGTATGCTCGGAAGTAACTGGCTTGCGGATCGAACCGGTGAAGGTGTTGTCGACGTTGGCAGCAGCAGCAGCGGCCGGCTGGTTGACGTTGTCCGAGCCATAATGGTCGCTGCCGGCAAAAGCAGTGCCGGTGGCAACGAGGATGGCGGCGGCGGTAAGAGCGAGCTTGGTCATTTCGGGTACTCCGGTAGTTTCTTTGGTCTGTCCGTCAAGTGGCGTGCCTCGGGAGGAATTCGCGTCGCTCGGACCACCCCGAGATGGGTCGGCAAGTCTGTCGTTTCCAATCACGAAAATTTTGTACGGGTGCGCCAAATTGGCCGCTTGAAATTCGACATGCAGCTCCTTGCGCCACAATGTTCTTCTTTCTTTTCAACTAGTTATGCGGTCAGTGGTGATTTGCCGCGCGAACATTCTTTGAGCCGGCGTTCACCCTTTCCTGTACTCTCTGTCAACAGAACCGAACCGTTCGGTTCGAGTGCTTTTACGTTTGGCTGATCAGCGCTTTCAGAGGCTCGATCGACATTCCTGCCGACGGGCGCCGTGAAATTCACGCTGCCAGCTCAGCGCCAGCGGCGTCGTGCTTGGGCCGCGCGCTGGCCAGAAGCACGACGGGGCAGTTGCAGGCGGCTAAAACAGCGCCGGCGGTTTCACCGAAGAACAGGTCCTCGCCCGGACGTTGGGTGACGACCATCACGACGATCGCCGCGCCTTTGGCCGCCTCCCGGGTGATCGCCTTGTCGGGTGTGACGCGGGTATGGAACGCTGTGTCGATATGCAGGCCGTAGCGGCCCGCCAGGTCGGCGATGTCTTTCAGGACGGCCTCTTCGCGGCTATGCGACACCGATGTCGACCTGCGGCCCTTGGCTGCCTTTTGCGAGACGTAGAGAACCTTGATCCGCGCCCGGTTTGGACGGGCCAGCGCCAGCGCCAAGTCGGCGGCGCGACGCGCCACTTGAGTACCGTTGACGGGGACGAGAATGCTGGTGCCGGCCTTCAGCGTCGGCATCTTTTCGCCAGCATTGCCGCCGTTCAGGACCAGGCAAAGCGGGCCGTCAAATCCTCCGGCAATGTCGTTGAGGGCCGGCGCGAAGGCGCCATCGGCGGTCAGCACATTGTCAAGCCCGACCAGCAGCAGGCCGTATCCCTTGCGGGCCACTTCGGCGATCGTCTCACCGGTGGCTTCCAATTCGGTGCGGGCCGTCAGGTGGACTTTGCCGACAAGCGTATCTTCAATCCGTTTCACCGCCCGGGCGTTTTTTTTTGCACCCTTCTTGATTTCCTTCAGGGTGCGCTCCTGTCCTTTGCTGTCGGTTGGCCTGTCAATTCGGCCGTCCTTCGGCTGAAGCAAGGTGGTGGGCATGCCGCTGCCTCCGCCGACCAGTCCGGCGAGATATGCAGTGAACTTGCCGATCCTGCTGTCGTCGACCAGCACCAGCAGCCGCTCCAGCCTGGAAATGAAGCCGTATTCATCCAACGCCTCGCGCTCGACCCGCTGCTGCTCGTCGTGCCCAACCGGCAGCCGGCCGAGCGCCCAGCGCAGCATGGGCGGCATGGCCAGCGTTGTGATCACGGCCATAGTGACGATCATGGTGAAGAGATTGTGCGACAGGATGTTCATCGACAGGCCGATGCTGGCGACGATGACCTCGGTCGAGCCGCGCGCGTTCATGGCACTGCCGACGGCGATTGCTTCCTTGAACGACATGGCGGCGAGCCTGGCGCCGATGAAGGCGCCGCCAAACTTGCCGATGCTGGCGATGACCACGAGAGCGCCCGTCAGCATGGCAAGCGTCGGATCGGCAAGCACGGTGAGATCGGCGGAAAGCCCCGCCATGCCGAAGAAGATCGGCATGAACAGCGCGGTGATGACGCCGCGAAGTTGGCCTTCGATATGGCTGGAGAGGATGGGCGATTCCCCGACAAGGATACCGGCGACGAACGCCCCCAGCACGGTATGGACGCCTATCATGTTGGTGATCAGCGCCATCACGCCCATGATGATGAGGATCATGGTGATCACCGCAAACTCGCTGCGGAATTGATCGTTGGTCCAGCGGATCAAGGTGAAGACAAGACGGCGGCCGATGGTGAAGGAGAACACCATGAACAGTGCCACTGCGGCGATGGTGGTCACCAGCGGCGCGAACTGCAGCCTGCCATTGGTGGCGATGCCGAAGGTTACGGCGATGATAAGCCAGCCGATCGTGTCCTCGATAATCGCCGAGGAAATAATCACCTGTCCGAGGTTGCGGCGCATGAAGTTCATCTCGCGCACCACCATGGCGACGATCTTGACCGACGAGATCGACAGCGCGGTGCCCAGGAACAGCCCGGCGACGGTGCGTTGCGTCGCGTCGGCCAGCAGTGCGTCCGGCAGGAATTGCGCAAGCGCGAAACCGCAGATGAAGGGCACCACAATGCCGGTCGCCGAAATGGAAAAACATGCCGCGCCAACCCGGCGCACCAGCCGCAGGTCCGTCTCCATGCCGGTCAGCAAAAGCAGCATCAGGATGCCGAGCTGCGAGACGGCGTCGATCATGCCCTTTTGCGCAGGATCGCTGGGAAAGATCAGGTGCTGGGCCGACGGCCATAGCCAGCCGAACAGCGAAGGACCGAGCAGGATGCCGCCGATCAGTTGGCCCATGGTTGCCGGCTGGCCATAACGCTGCAGCACTTCGCCCAGGCCGCGCCCAACAGCAGCAGAAGCACGATCTCGGCGACGAAAGCGCCTTCGCCCGAACCACCCATGCCGGAGGCCCGGGTACCGGCAACGAGCGTCTCCGCTGCCCAGGCCGCGCCCGCGGGGACGAAAGCGCAAACCAGCAGTGTCAGGCTGGAACGTGTCGGAGCCTGCCAAGCCATGAAACCCCCATCGCCCAATGCACGTGTCCAACAACGCGCGACAGGGCGTTGCGTTGCTAGACGTGGACGTCACCGAAGGAGAGTTCGCCGTCGTCGCTCTCTGTCAGAAAGGCTGTCACCAGCAGGCCTGCATAGAGGACGGCGACCAGCACGACGATGGCGCCACCAGGAACGGGACCCAGGGCAGCACTGGCGACGGCCTCACGCATCGACCCGACGAAGCCGATGCGGACGCCTTCGGTCAGAAGACTGGGGGTCGACAGTTTGAGGATCCACGCCAGCAGCAGGATCAGCAGCATGTAGATGTAATTGCGACGCAGGCGGCGCGCCAAAGCCACGCGTTGCGAAATCAGGAATTTCGGCGCGCGCAGGCTCTCGCCGACGATCAACAGCCAATCGGACGCGAAGTCCGGCTGCGGCGAGAATATCTGCGCGAAATAGTGCCGTTCGAACTGGCGCACGCGAGCCCGATAGAAGTCGAAGAAGCGATATCGGCGGGCCTCTATCCACAGCAGCAGCAGAACAAGCAGCATGGCAAACAGCAGCACGCCATGGTGAGCGCTGGCTGTCGAAAGCGAAACGGACAGCATGGCTGCGACAACGGTTATCGCCCAGTTGCTCGTCCGGTCCAGGCGGTCACGCCACCCAGCCATGCGCGCAATCTCGGCGCGATGAAAGTGGGACATCGTGGTTACGAGTTCGCCGGACGACAGTGTCCTTCCGATGGGATCCGGCGCCGGCAACACTTCTGCCATGACAATGCCTCCACCCGCCACGCGAAAACGGCCGGATGGAGATATCGTTCCGGCGCTCAATCCGCCGGGCGCAGCCAGACCTTGTTGTCGTGGAAGGCGGCGCCGCCATAGGGCGCCGGCGCATCGGCGCCGGTCAGCACGTTGATGCCCTCGCCGCGCTCATGGGCGCTGTTGGGCCAGATGCCTTCGGCGACTACGACGCCGCGCTTGATGCCGTCGAACAGTTTTGCGTGCAGCACCACTTCGCCACGCTGGTTGCCGACCTCGATGCGGCCACCGTCGGCGACGCCGAGTGCCGCCGCATCATCGGGATGCACGAGCAGCTCCGGCCGGCGCTCTTTTGCCTGCGACACCGGCGTTTCGGCAAAGGTCGAATTGAGGAAATTGCGCGCCGGCGAGGTGGTCAGCCGGAACGGGTGCGCCGCGTCCGCCACCTCGATCAGGTCGACGTGATCGGGAAATTCCGGCAGCCGCTGCACAGGCCCGAAGAGGCCCATGCTTTTCGGCGGCCGGTTGGGCGCTGCCTGCCCGGTCCAGTTGGCGCGGAAATGGAACTTCTTGTCGGCATGGCCGAAGCCAGTGATGAAATGCGCGGCCTCGAAATCCGGCTGCAGGTCGACCCATTTGTCTTCCTTCAGACTGTCGAAACTGCCCAGCCCGCGCTTGCCCAGGATGATGTCGATGTGCTGCTGTTCTGTCAGGCCGAAGCCCGGCATGTCGGCAACGCCGAGGCGCTTGCCCAACTCCTCGACAACGAAATGGTTGGTGCGCGGGCCTTCCGGCGGCTCGATCAGCTTCGGCCCCAGCGTGATGTGCTGGTTGCCGCCACCCTTGTAGACGTCGTCATGCTCGAGAAACATCGTCGCCGGCAGCACCACATCGGCGAGCTTGGCGGTGTCGGTCATGAACTGCTCGTGCACGCAGGAAAACAGATCGTCGCGCAGAAAACCTTGCTTCACCAGCCGCTGCTCCGGCGCGACATTCACCGGATTGGTGTTCTGGATCAGCAGCGCCGTCACCGGCGGGCCGCCATAGAGCGCATCCTCAGCCCCGGTCAGCACCGGGCCGATGCGCGAATGATCGAGATGACGGATCGAGGGATCGCGCATCCGTGTGCCTTCGAGCAGTTCCTGGTTGAGCTTGAAGATGCCCGAATTGGTATGGAAGGCGCCGCCTCCCTCATACTGCCAGCAGCCGGTGACCGCCGCGATCGAGGCTGCGGCATGCATGTTGACCGAACCGTTGCGCTGCCGCGAAAAACCGTAGCCGAGGCGGAAATAGGTCTTCTTCGTCGTGCCGACGAGACGGGCGAAGGCCTCGATTTCGTCGACGGAAAGCCCGGTGATGTCAGCGGCCCATTGCGGCGTCCGCGTCTTGAGATGCGCTTCCAGACCGTGCGGATCGTCGGTGTATTTTTCCAGATAGGCGCGGTCGGCCATGCCGTCACGGAACAGCACATGCATCACCGCGCAGGCCAGCGCGCCGTCGGTGCCGGGCTTCAGCACCAGGCCGAGATCGGCCTGCTTCATCGTTGCATTTTCGTAGACGTCGATGACGACGATCTTGGCGCCGCGTTCCTTGCGCGCCTTGATGGCGTGGGTCATGACGTTGACCTGCGTGACCACGGCATTGGTGCCCCAGATCACAACGCAGTCGGACTTTGCCATTTCGCGCGGGTCGGGACCGCGGAGCGCGCCGGCGCCCATCATCCAGCCGGTCCAGGCCAGATTGGTGCAGATCGAACCGAAGAAGCCGGAGTATTTTTTGGCGTGCCTGAGCCGCTCGATGCCGTCGCGCTGCACCAGCCCCATCGTGCCGGCATAGTAATAGGGCCAGACCGTCTCCGAGCCGTATTTTGCCTCCGCCGCGATGAATTTTTCAGCGACCAGATCGAGCGCCGCCTCCCAGCTCGCTTCCTTCCAGGCGCCGTCGCCCTTGGCGCCGGCCCGCACCAGCGGCTTCAGCAGGCGGTCGGGATGATGGACGCGATCGGCGTAACGGGCGACCTTGGCGCAGATGACGCCGGCCGTATAGCTGTTGGCCTTGGCGCCATGGACGCGGCCGATGCGCCTGGCGTCGAGCAGCTCGACCTCGAGCGCGCAGGTCGAAGGGCAATCATGCGGACAGGCCGAATGGCCGATTTTGAGCTTGGCGTGCTGATTCATGGGAGCAAACTAGCCGTTTGTGGCGGCGGCGTGTAGGGCCAGATGGGCGGGCCTACATCCCCCTCTGGGCTATTCGTCGGAAAGGCCGATCAAGTCCAAGAATGCATCAAAGTCCGGCGCAATGGGCCAAACGCTTTCGACAAGATCAATATTTGTCATGTCAAACGCAACGAGCGGATAAAGCCCCACTGTGCGTAGATCGAACGCAATCGCCTCGCCGCCCCCGTTGCTGCCGATAACGAAAAAACCCGGAAAGAACTCCTTGAATGTCCCCTGTTGCTCTATTTCGATCACCTCTTCCGCAGCGTGCAAGGCAAGCCATAGCGGCTGGACTGGCAGGGGGCCCTCACCACCGTTGCTGAAAGAGAGAAGGGCAGCATAGCTTTCAGGCAGGACCAAAGGCCCCACGTCCCTGAGTTTCTCGATCGCTTCGTCTGACGCTCCATCTTTTTTGCGCCACTCCCGACCTTCAAGCATCTCATTCACCTCCTGCCACCTCCTGCCGCGAACCATTTGGGTATCCGGGAACGTACCCGGCCACATGACCGCGACACGCTTGAGCAACGCGTCGTAGGCGCGGCATTTCGGGCATCTCCCCCGCGAGGGGGGAGATTGCGCTCTTCCTACTCCGCCGTGCCTTGCTCGTACTCCGCCGACATCGACAGCCATTTTTCCTCGTGGCCGGCCAGCTGTTGCGCGAGTTGTGAGCGCTCCTTGGCCAGCCTTGTCGCGGTCGAGGGGTCCTTTTCGTAGACGGCCGGATTGGCGAGCTCGTCCTCGATCAGGTCGATGCGCTTTCGGAGACGGTCCATCAGCGCTTCGGTGGCGCGGATTTCCTTGGCCAGCGGCTCGAAGGCGGCGCGGCGCGCGGCTGCATCGCGGCGGCGGTCGGCCTTCGAGGCTTTGTCCGCCTCGCGCTTGCCGCGGCGGTCGCCGGAGACGCCGGTGACCAGCGTCTTGTAATCCTCGAGGTCGCCGTCATATTGGTTAACCGCGCCGTCCTTGACCAGCCACAGCCGGTCGGCGGTCGCTTCGAGCAGATGGCGGTCGTGCGAGATCAGGATGACCGCGCCGGGAAAATCGTTCAGCGCATGGATCAGCGATTCACGGCTGTCGATATCAAGATGGTTGGTCGGCTCGTCGAGGATGAACAGGTTCGGCCCCTCGAAGGCCGACAGGCCCATCAGGAGCCGCGCCTTCTCGCCGCCGGACAGATCCTTGGCGGCGGTGTTCATCTTTTCGGTGGTCAGGCCGAACTGGGCGACGCGGCCGCGCACCTTGGATTCCGGCGCGTCCGGCATCAGCCGGCGGACGTGTTCATAGGCGTTTTCGTCGGGCCTGAGGTCGTCGAGCTGGTGCTGGGCGAAGATTGCCACCTTCAGCCCGGGCGCCACCGTCATGCTGCCGGTCTCCGGCTTCAGCCGGCTGGCCAAAAGCTTGGCGAAAGTCGACTTGCCGTTGCCGTTGGCGCCGAGCAGAGCGATGCGATCGTCGGCATCGATGCGCAGCGTCATCTTCTTCAGGATCGGCTCGCCCTCGGTGTAGCCGACGTTGACGTTGTTCAGCGCAATGATCGGCGAGGCCACCGACTTCACCGGCTCCGGAAAGGAGAACGGCCGCACCGTGTCGTTCACGATCGCGGCGATCGGCTTCATCTTCTCCAACGCCTTGATGCGCGACTGCGCCTGCCTCGCCTTCGACGCCTTGGCGCGGAAGCGCTCGACGAAGGATTCCATGTGCTTGCGCGCGGCTTCCTGCTTGACGCGGCCCTTCTCCTGCAATTCGCGCTGCTCGGTGTATTGACGCTCGAACTGGTCGTAGCCGCCGCGCCAGAAGGTCAGCTTCTTCTGGTCGAGATGGACGATCGAGTTGACGGCGCGGTTGAGCAGGTCGCGATCGTGCGAAATCAGCAGCACGGTGTGCGGGTATTTCGACACGTAGTTTTCCAGCCACAGCGTGCCTTCGAGATCGAGATAATTGGTCGGCTCGTCGAGCAGCAGCAGATCGGGCTCGGCAAACAACACGGCGGCCAGCGCGACGCGCATGCGCCAGCCACCGGAGAAGGACGAGGCCGGGCGCCGCTGCGCGGCATCGTCGAAGCCGAGGCCGGCGAGAATGGTGGCCGCGCGTGACTCGGCCGAGTGCGCATCGATATCGGCCAGCCGCATGTGGATGTCGGCGATGCGGTGCGGGTCGGCCGCCGTCTTTTCCTCTTCGAGCAGCGCACTCCGTTCGAGGTCGGCCTTGAGCACGATCTCGATCAGCGGCTCCTCGGTGCCCGGCGCTTCCTGCGCGACCTGGCCGATGCGCGTGTTCTTGGGCAGGCTGATCGAGCCGGTCTCGGAGGCGAGGTCGCCGGTGATCGCCTTGAACAGGGTCGTCTTGCCGGTGCCGTTGCGGCCGACAAGGCCGGCCTTGCTGCCGGCCGGCAAGGTCAGTGAGGCATGGTCGAGAAGCAGGCGTCCGGCCATGCGGAGCGAAAGGTCGTTGATGATCAGCATGGCCGGGCTTTTGCACGGGACAACCATGCTTCGCAAGGGCTTGAGCCCCGGTTCGCCGCATAAGCCGCGAAAACCGGCAAGCAAGTCAGCGGCCGCGCCGCGACTTCCCGCAAAACGCAAAAAGAACCCGCTATCCTGAGGGGGGACAAGGAGAGCGGGCTCTTTCGTGAACGGCGGCCTTGGGAGCGTCCGATCGACATCCAAACACGCAGCAGCTTGGTTTGTTCCATGGGAAGAACGAACTATGTGATGAACAAACGCTGCTGTGGCCGGCAGGTTTGTCCACAGGGGCGTGCCGTCTGTACGCTATCGACCATGACGCTGCGGAAAGACTCGGCTATCCTTGGATGTGCGGCGGGCCTGATCTCCGCCTGGCCGGCGCCATCAGCTTCCTCCCAAGCGGCGCCGGCCACCTTCCTTGACCGGCGCCGCTTGCCCGATCGACGCCATTTGAGGCGGTCATTGTTTCGGCGGCGTGCCGGGCTGATCGCCGCCGGTCGTCGACTTCGGCACCGGATTCTTGTCGACCTGCGGGTTCTGATCGACCGTGTCGCCAGTGGCCTTGGTCGGCTGGATATTGTTGTCGCAACCCGCAACAGTCAGAGCTGCCATAAGCAGCAGGATTGAGCGCTTTTTCATCGCAGTCTCCTCTCGCCCGACAACGAGGCGTCGGCGATTTGGTTGCGCGGCCGGTGTCGTTCCTGCATTCGCCAAGGGGCCTGGGAACAAAATGCCGCGTCTCCGGTTGCTCCACAATCAATGGAGGAAGGCATGATCCGTCTGCTCATCGCCGGGGCAATCGTCTATGTTGCCTATCGCGTCGCCAAGAAAGTGATCGATGAGGTGCCCGACGATTTCGATCCGCTGCTGTTGCCACCGCCACAGGACGATCGCGAGGCGCTGCGGCGGCAATCGGCAAGGATGGGCGTCGAGCCCGAGCGTTAGTCGACAGGCCTGCCCGCAAGGCTTCTTCGCTTACGGGCCCTATTCCGGCTCCGCAAACCGTTGCGAACAAAGCAGAAACGATGCTTGATGGGCGATGAACCTCGCCGCCCGTGATTCGTCCTTCCAGCCCGCCTATCTGGCGAAGCTCAACGCCGAGCAGCGGCTTGCCGTCGAACATGGCGACGGCAAGATCGCCGGGCCGTTGCTGGTCATTGCCGGCGCCGGCTCCGGCAAGACCAACACGCTGGCGCACCGGGTCGCGCATCTGATCGTCAGGGGTGCCGACCCGCGCCGCATCCTTTTGATGACATTTTCGCGCCGTGCCGCAGCGGAAATGGCCAAGCGGGTCGAGCGCATCGCCGGCGAGGTGCTGGGGCGCGATGCCTCGGTGATTACCGATGCGCTGAGCTGGGCCGGCACGTTCCACGGCATCGGCGCCAGGCTGCTGCGCGATTATGCGCTGGAGATCGGTCTCGATCCGGCCTTCACCATCCACGATCGCGAGGATTCCGCCGACCTGATGAACCTCGCCCGCCACGAGCTTGGGTTTTCGAAGACCGAAGCCCGCTTCCCGACCAAGGGCACCTGCCTGGCGATCTATTCGCGCGCCGTCAACGCACAGGCGCCGCTCGGCGAGGTGCTGGGTTCGGTGTTCCCGTGGTGCGCCGGCTGGGCCGAACAGCTGAAGCAATTGTTCGCCCGATATGTCGAGGCCAAGCAGGCGCAGAACGTGCTCGATTACGACGACCTGCTGCTCTACTGGGCGCAGATGGCCGGCGAGCCGGAAATCGCCGCGCATCTGGGTGCACGTTTCGACCATGTGCTGGTCGACGAGTACCAGGACACCAACCGGCTGCAGGCATCGATCCTGACGGCGCTCAAGCCCGACGGATCTGGGCTGACGGTGGTCGGCGACGACGCGCAGTCGATCTATTCGTTCCGCGCCGCGGAAGTGCGCAATATCCTGGATTTTCCGAAGCAGTTCGCGCAGCCGGCGGAAGTCGTCATGCTGGAGCGCAACTACCGCTCGACCGAGACCATCCTGGCGGCCGCCAATGCGGTGATCGGCGAAGCTTCGGAGCGTTTCACCAAAAATCTCTGGACCGAGCGCAAATCGGCGGAAAAGCCGAAGCTGGTGAGCGTGCGCGACGAGACCGAGCAGGCGAGCTATGTCTGCCAGGCGATACTCACCGAACGCGAAGCCGGCACCGTTCTCAAAGCACAGGCGGTGCTGTTTCGCGCCTCCCACCATAGCGGCCCGCTGGAGATCGAGCTGACGCGCCGCAACATCCCCTTCGTCAAGTTCGGCGGGCTGAAATTTCTCGATGCAGCTCACGTCAAGGACTTGCTGGCCGTGCTGCGCTTTGCCGAAAACCCGCGCGACCGCGTCGCCGGCTTTCGCGTGCTGCAACTTCTGCCGGGCATCGGCCCTTCGGCCGCCAATGCGATCGTCGAGACCATGGCAAATTCGCTTGACGAGACGATGGGGCTTGCCCGCTATCGGCCGCCGCAGCGTGCCGCCGACGACTGGCCGGGCTTTGTCGCGCTCTATAGCGGCCTGCGTGCCGGCGCGCAAAAATGGCCGGCCGACATCGAACAGGTCAGGCTCTGGTACGAGCCGCATCTGGAACGTATCCACGAGGATGCAACGACGCGCCGGGCCGATCTCCTGCAGCTCGAGCAGATCGCTTCCGGCTATGCGTCGCGCGAGCGCTTCCTCACCGAGCTGACACTCGATCCGCCGGACGCGACCAGCGACGAGGCCGGCCCGCCGCACCGCGACGAGGATTATCTGATCCTGTCGACGATCCATTCGGCCAAGGGCCAGGAGTGGAAGAACGTCTTCGTGCTCAACACCGTCGACGGCTGCATCCCGATCGATCTCGGCGTCGGCAGCAAGGAGGACGTCGACGAAGAGCGGCGGCTGCTCTACGTGGCGATGACGCGGGCCAAGGACAGCCTGCACCTGGTCATGCCGCATCGCTTTTTCGTCCACGGGCAGGCGGCGCGCGGCGACCGCCATGTCTATGCCTCGCGCACGCGCTTCATCCCGCGCTCGATCCTAGGCGCCTTCGAACAGGTGGCTTGGGCCAGCGTCCAGGCCCCGGACGATCCGCGCCGCCAGCCGCACGTGCGTGTCGACCTCGGCGCCCGCATGCGCGGCATGTGGAAATAGGCACCCGCCTCGACGTCGGCGCTGCTCGCCCGGCGACCGCTCCCGGAGCCGGCGAAAAAACAATACCGGCAACATGGAACCTCGCGCCGTGATCCGCGTTTCTGCCCGACCCCCAGACCGGAGAACGGCGTCCGCCGTGACCTCCGCCCATTCGAGAGGCCAGAATGCACGACAGGACGTTTTCCACCCCGGTCGCCCTAACCGTTGGCGCCGGCTACAAGCGTACGATCGCTTCGTTCTCCGAGATGCACGAATTCCTCACCGAGTTCCCGCCTTCGCGCCGCCGGCTGAGCTATGGCGCCGCGGTGAAGGCCTGCGAGGCGGCACGTGCCGGCGAGATCTCGGCCGAAGCGGCACGCGACGCCCTGATCACCTTTGCCGTAACGGCAGGCATCCTCTGGCCGGCCGCCCAGCCGGCAGTCTCGGTCAAGCCGGTCGCCCGGGGTCTCGGCGGCTACGCCGCCTGACAGAAACGACCATCAATGGACCGTCATCGGGCCGCCGCCCGGCGGGTCGCCCGCTGCCGCGGTTTCGAAACTGACCTGATCGCGGCCGTTCGATTTGGCCTTGTAAAGGTGCCTGTCCGCCACCACGAATATCTCGGCGTAGGTGGTCGGCCCGCTGAAGGCGACGCCGCCGACGCTGACCGTGAGAGGACAGGGCCGGCCGCCACGCGTGAACTCCGCCTCACGGACGCGTCGGCGAATTGTCTCCGCCACCAGCCAGGACTGCGAAGGATCTGCGCCGGGAAGGAAAACCGCAAATTCCTCGCCGCCGATCCGGCCGACGATATCGGCGCCGCGTAACTGGCCCTGGATTGTCTTGGCGATCAGCTTGAGCGCCTGGTCTCCGCAGTCGTGGCCGAGGCGGTCGTTGACGGATTTGAAATGGTCGGCATCGACGATCAGCAAGGCGCCGGCATTAACGACGGAATGGCTGCGGGCCTGTTCGAGATAGGCCTCGACGAGCATGGAAAACGCACCCCGGTTGAATACCGCCGTCAGGCTGTCGGTCGCCGCGACGACAGCCAGTACCTTCTGCGCGATCGCCAGCTGGCGCATTTTCCACATGAGGAAGAAGAAGAACGAGCTGGCCAGGACAAGCGGCAGCAGCAGGTCTGTGAGCTGCGCCCGCCACAGCGCTTCCGGCGACGAATATGGAAAATTGAAGGAATCGACGAAGAACGCGGCTGCAATGCAGACCGCCGTGCCCGCGATTGTAACCCCCACGACCCTGCCCCAGCTCGTCGGGGACAAATCGATCTGCATGCTTTTGCTTTTGCTCCTGCTTCAGCAGGCTACCTTGAAGCAACAGCGCAAACGAAGTCCTAAGACTTTGCTTTCAATTCGATCGCAGTCGAAGCGAACCAGCCGTCGAGATGGCGGCCAGATAAGAAGATCGGTCCTAAATCAGCTGCCGTCTGATGCTCATCCGCGTTACCGCGGTCACAAGAATGGCGCCGATCATGAAATAGATGGTCGCGACAATGTCGCCCTGGTGGAAATAATAACCGGAGTTGAGAAGCGCCAGGACCACGGCGAAGAACGCCACGAGGCGCAAGGGTTCATTGGGCATGCGTGCCAATTCTCGCTGTTGCTGCTGAATGCTGCTGAAGCGGCCGCCCTCACGACCGTCCGCTCCATAAAATGTTTTGGCGCGTTTTGCAATCTCGGCAGATCGTCCTCTATCCACCGTCCGCTTCACCAGCCGCCCCAGGTTCAGGCGAAAGCCCTGCCCTCCTCGCTGCGCTGGAACATCGTCAGGTCCAGTCCGAGGCTTGGCTTGCCCAGAATGGTCAGGATCGCATGCGCCTGGCCGCGGTGGTGGGTCTGGTGGTTGAAAAAGTGGTCGAGCGCCGGCGCCAGCCGCTGCGAGACGGTGCGCATATCCGAGACGGTCATGTAGGAGAAGCGGCCCGACAGCGCCTTGTCGCTCAGGCCGTCGACCCAGTCGATGATCCGTTTGTCCTCGGCCTCGCGCGCCAGCCGCAAGCCGGGCAAGGCGCGGTGCAGGATCGTGTCGAGCCTTGCCGGCGCGTCGCCCTCGCCGGTGAAGCGTTTCATCCAGATACGGTCGGCTGCCAGGAGGTGGTTGAGCGTTCCCATCATCGAACCGAAGAAGACGCCGATATTGCGGTCGAACTCTTCCTCATCGAGATCGGCGGCGGCATCGTAGATGCGGCCGTTGGCCCATTGATTGTAGGCCGCAAACATCCTGAAATGCTGTTTCATTTTCTCTCGACCTGCGAGACCCCTGCGCGGGTCCGTTTCGGGCATAGTTAGACTGCAAGGACGCTGCCGCCAATGACCATTCTGCTCTACGACCTTGTCGGACGCGACGCCGCCCGCCCGTTCAGCCCACATTGCTGGAAGGCGGCGATGGCGCTGGCCCACAAAGGGCTCGACATCACCAGCGTGCCGACCCGTTTCCTCGAAGTGCCGAAGGTGGAAGGCGGCGTCTCGAAGCTCGTTCCGGTGATCCGCGACGGCGAGACGGTGGTCGCCGATTCCTTCGCTATCGCGCTCTATCTCGAGGAGGCCTATCCTGAGCGCCCGACATTGTTTTCCGGCGACGGCGGCAAGGCGACGGCGCGCTTCATCGAACGCTGGTCGCAGCTGACCATCCATCCCTACGTCACCACCGCTGCGATACTGGACCTGCACGCCATGCAGGACGAGGCGAACGCCGCCTATTTCCGGCAGAACCGCGAGCAGCGCTTCGGCAAGCGCCTGGAGGCGGTTTACGCGACCCGCGACGGTGGGCTCGCCGGCTTCCGCGCCTCGCTGGAGCCGCTCCGCTCGATGCTTGGCTATCAGCCCTTCATCGGCGGCCCGTCGCCGCTGTTTGCCGACTACATCGTTTTCGGCGCGCTGCAATGGGCGCGCATCGCCACGCCCTACCGGCTGCTCGACGACGGCGATGTCGTGGCGCAATGGTTCGAACGATGCCTCGATCTGCATGGCAGCCTCGGCCGCAACGTCGCGGCGGCAGCGATCTCCCCGCTCGAGAGTTGAAATCGGCAATTTCATCGGCAACGCCACATTTTGTTCTTGCTTTGTGCCGGCAGCTATGCTACTAATCTCGATATGGTGATGATTCGCACCGACGCCCCGCCCGGCTTGCCGAGGCGGGTTTTGTTTTGCCGATCGAGGTCCAACGGCGTTGCCGGCAGGGACGTCGTCCGGCCTTAGCTGAAAGTTGCCAGCCGGCGAAATGCGACAATGCGGGTAGACGAAGTGTCGCTTGAAGCGCCTCATCAGCGCCTGGATCGAAGCAAACAAGACGAACATCCGGCGAACCGGGCAATCACAACAAAGGCAGCGCGCCATGATCGCAAACCCAGATTTCCCGGCCGACTTTCGCGCCGGGCTCGCCAAGCTCTTCCTGTGGCGGCGCGACGTCAGGCGGTTCAAGCCGACGCCGCTCCCGGAAGGGGCGCTGGAGCGGCTGCTCGAGCTTGCCAGCGCCGCGCCGTCCGTCGGGCTGAGCCAGCCCTGGCGCTTCGTCGTCGTCGAGAGCGAAGCATGCCGCGCCGCCGTCAGGGCCTGCTTCGAGCGCTGCAACGCGGAGGCACTCGCAAATTTTTGCGGTGAACGCGCCGCGCTCTATGGGCGCCTGAAGCTTGCCGGCCTGAATGAGGCGCCCTGCCAGCTTGCGGTTTTCGCCGACCGCGCAACCGAGCAAGGGCATGGGCTTGGCCGCCTGACCATGCCAGCCACCATAGACTATTCCGCTGTCATGGCGGTCCACACGATGTGGCTGGCGGCGCGCGCCGAAGGAATAGGCATGGGCTGGGTCTCGATCCTCGATCCGGCCGAGATGGCGACGATCCTGGACGTGCCGGCGGAGTGGACGCTGATCGGTTACTTCTGCATCGGCTACCCCAGCGAGAACCACAGCGTGCCGGAACTGGAACGGGAAGGCTGGGAAACCCGGCGGCCGTCTATCGTGACAAGGCGGTAGTGCAATGGCGGCGCTGCCATCCTCTTTGCGCTGAAGAATGACTCCTCCCCCTGCAGGGCTGTGGATGTCATGGATGGTTTCGCCGATCGTCATCATTGCCAGCAAGACACCATGGCAAAGCCAGTCGTGACGGCCTTAACCTGAGGAAGGGCATAGAATGTTTCGCTACGACATGCAGGCCGAGATCTGGGTCTATCCGGGCAAGGGCGGCTGGCATTTCGTGACGCTGCCGCCGGAGCTTGGAGCCCGGATCAAGACGGCGATGGTGGGGATGGCACGGCCCTAGGGCTCGCTTGGCGTGGAAGCCGTCATCGGCCAGACCAGATGGCGGACATCGCTGTTTCCCGACAAGAAATCCGGCAGCCTGCTCTTGCCGATCAAGACCGCGGTGCGGGTTCGCGAAGGCCTCGGGGCTGGCGACACGGCCAACCTGACGATCGAGATGCAGTTATGACGACGTAGTCTCAGGCTGGCGACGACGCGCTATAGGGCGGCCAGTCGATCGGACCCAAAGTGAGTACGGTTTCTGGAAAATCCGATGCTCAGCAAAAAGATGGAGCGGCGGCATGGTTCGACTTGAAAGTCCGCCGCCCCAGCGCAGAAATGCGCGCCGGGCCGGCCTCCCCTTGGCAAGGCGGCGGGCGGCTTGTATAGAGCCCGCCACCTTCAATTCCACTCTCCATCACAAGGACGATCCCATGGCGCTCGAACGCACCTTTTCCATGATCAAGCCGGACGCGACCCGTCGCAATCTCACCGGCGCTATCACCAAGATACTGGAAGATGCCGGCCTGCGCGTCGTCGCTTCGCGCCGGGTGTGGATGAGCCGCCGCGAGGCGGAAGGTTTCTATGCCGTCCACAAGGAGCGTCCGTTCTTCGGCGAGCTGGTCGAGTCCATGTCGTCGGGCCCGACAGTCGTGCAGGTACTGGAAGGCGAGAACGCCATTGCCAAGAACCGCGAAGTGATGGGCGCCACCAATCCGGCAAGCGCCGCCGAAGGCACCATCCGCAAGCTGCACGCGCTGTCGATCGGCGAGAATTCCGTGCATGGTTCCGATGCGCCGGAAACCGCCGCGCAGGAGATCAAATACTGGTTCTCGGACACCGAGATCGTCGGCTGAGCCGGCATCCCGAACCTCATCAAAGAGGCCGGCGCAACGCCGGCCTTTTTCTTTTGCTAAAGCGCGTCGCGTTCGACCGGCCTCATGCGACGCGCTTTAGGTTTCTTGTCTTGATGCATGTCGTTATCGCAAAACCGCTGCACAGTTTTTGCGCGACATGCAGTGGCGGACATTTTCAGCTTCACGCTCCTCGACGGGTCACGGGTGCGTTAAGCTCGGAGGGGCGGATCAAACGCGGTCCCGACAATGGAGCCGACCAGGCCATGACCAGCACCATTCCCGGTTTCTTCCAAGGCACCGAAATGCCAACCGGCGGCTGGTGGGAAGCGCTGTGGCCCGAGCCCGCCAGCGTCCTGGCGGCGGTCGGCATGAAGCCCGGCACGGACGTGGTCGATCTCTGCTGCGGCGACGGCTGGTTCACGCTGCCAATCGCCAGGGTCGCCCGTCATGTGATCGCTATCGACATCGATGCCGATCTGCTCGAAGTCGCCAGGCGGCGGCTGGCCGAAGGAGGCGCTGGCAATTGCGAGTTTTTGGCGGGCGACGCCTATGACCTTGCCAGGCTGGTGCCTCAAACCGTCGACTTCGTCTTTATCGCCAACGCTTTCCACGGCGTTCCGGATCGGCCGCGGCTTGCCCGCGCCGTGCGCGCGACGCTTGGCCCTGCGGGTCGTTTTGCCATCGTCAACTGGCACCAATATCCGCGCGAGCAAACCACGGTCCTGGGCGAGCCGCGCGGGCCAAAGACCGAGCTGAGGCTGTCACCCGAACAGACCACCGCGTCGGTGGAAGCGAGCGGGTTCAAGCTCGCCGAGCTGGTTGATGTGCCGCCCTATCACTATGGCGCGGTATTCAAACTCGCGACGAATTGAGAAATATCGCATGAGATGCGGCATCGTCGCCCGATACATGTCGCCCGCCGCCCCCTAGCGGCGGGTTCTGCCAGTCTATTTCGCCTGGCGTTCCTTCACGTTCGCATGTTCGTTCGCCGCTTCCGTGTCGGTGGACGGGGTCTTGGTCTCTTCACCTGAAAACGGGCTGCCCTGCCCCGGTGCGAGATCGCCGCTATTGCCGGCCTTGTTGGTCTGGAACGGTTGGCTGTCCGCTTTGAGACCGTGGTCAAGAGCATTGACGAGATGGTCGTCCGCCTTGGCAAGGCCGGTAAAGGCAAGGAGCGATGCACCGGTGGCGGCAAGGATAAGCGTGTGCGTTTTCATGTCTGGACTCCTTTGAGTTAAGGCCAGAACGAGCCGCAGCCATTCTGGCGGCTTCAACGAAGGGACAACGTCCCTTTTGCCTTACCCGCAATTTTATGTGGAACTAACGCGCCCTCTGCCCGGCCTATTCCCGCTGAAACACAATGTGATCGGCATGCAGCTGCCGCAGAGAGTAATCGGCTTGGGTGATGCGCTAGCTCGCGGCGTTGAAGCGCAGAATGTCGCGGCCGCCGCTGTCAATGATGACAAGCTTGCCGGCGTCGACGTGGTAGGATGTCGCCTTGGCCAGCGCCTCGAACAGCGCCTTTTCCTCGGCCATGACCTGAGGCGCGCAGGCCTTGAAGGTCGAGCCGATGTCGCTGATGGCGATCGTCGAGCCGTCTACCCTGGCGGTGGCGAAATAGACGTTGCAAGGGCCGCTGCCGCCGGCCTTGCCGGCTTCGCTGATCCGGAATGTCGCCCGCGGCTCGGCAATCACGCCGACACCGTCGATATATTCGACCAGCCAGCTTTGGCCGAACACCGAAGCTGCCGCCGGCGCATCGCTCGGCGCCGCCATTTTCAGCATGATGGTCTGTGGCGCGTCGCTGAGCGGGTCGACCTGGTGGCGCGCATCTGTGACGAACAGCAGCCGGTCGTCGACAGTGATGCGCGCCTGCAGCGCGTAGGTCATATCAGGCCGGATCACCCGCGGATCGAAGCTGATCTCGAACTTGATCGGCACCTGGCCGGCCGGCACCACCTTGCGCTCACCGATGATTGCGGCCGGCGCGTCGGCCAGCGACACGTCGGCAAGCTGCACGGAAAGCACGGCATTGGGCGGCAGCGCGATGCGCTCGCGATACATCACCTCGCCCTTGAGGGTCTTTTCGGCAGCCGCGGAATAATCCGGAACGGCCAGGATGCCGACGGCCAGCGGCACCAGTCCGAAGATGAAGAACTCGGCGATCCTGTCCAGCATGATCCTGCTCCCCTTCCGGCCAAGGGTCTCGCAGGATTGCGGTCAATGAATGGCTGGCCGGGTATGGGATGGCTGTCGCAGGGATTTATTTGGACGGCGGCTGCTTCCAGCGGCTCGCCGCCTTGTCGTCGGCCTCCTTGGCGTCGACCCAGCCGCCTTCGGAACCGTCGCTATGGTGTTCCTTTTTCCAGAACGGCGCGCGTGATTTCAAATAGTCCATCAGGAAATTCGCGGCCTCGAACGCCGCCTGCCGGTGGGCGGAAGCCGCCACTACCAGCACGATGTTTTCGCCGGGCGCGATCTTGCCGTGGCGATGGATGACGGTGAGCCCCTGCAGCGGCCAGCGCTCGATTGCCTCGCCGGCGATGCGGGATATCTCGGCTTCGGCCATGCCGGGATAATGTTCGAGCTCGAGCGCGGAGAGCCTGCCTTGCTCGTCGCGACAGAGGCCGGAGAAGGTCACCACAGCGCCGATGTCGTTGCGACCCCTGGTCAGCCTGGCGATCTCGGCGGCGACGTCGAAATCCTCCGCCTGGATGCGCACGACCGGCACCACCGCGGACATGGTTCAGCCACCGGTCATCGGCGGGAACAGCGCGATCTCGCGCGCGCCGGCAATCTTCTCGCGGTGCTCGACATGTTCCTGGTTGATGGCGACGCGGATCACGTCAGGATATTGCAGCGCGTTCTCGTACTCCTCGCCGCGCGATTTCAGCCAGCGCAACAGGTCGGCGACCGTTTCGATGCCGGCCGGCAGTTCGACCTCTTCCTCCGGTCTGCCGATCCGCTCGCGCACCCAGGCGAAATAGATGAGCTTGGTCGACATGTCACTCGTCCATGATGTGCTTGAGGCCGGCGCGGAAATAGTCGTAGCCAGTGTAGAGCGTCACCAGGGCGGCGATCCACAGCAGCACCAGCCCGGTCTGGGTGGTCAGCGGGAAGATCTTGTCGCCGGCAGGTCCCGCCAGCAGGAAGGCGATGGCGATCATCTGGATGGTGGTCTTCCATTTGGCGAGCTGCGTCACCGGCACCGAGACCTTCAAGGCCGCCAGATATTCGCGCAGGCCCGAGACCAGGATCTCGCGGCACAGGATGATGATCGCCGCCCATAGCGACCAGCCGGCGATGCCGGCATGGCGGTCGGTGTCGGCGGCAAGCAGCAGCAGGCAAGTGGCGACCAGCAGCTTGTCGGCGATCGGGTCGAGCATCTTGCCGATGTTGGAGGTCTGCTGCCAGGCGCGCGCCAGATAGCCGTCGAAGTAATCGGTGATCGAGGCGAGCAGGAAAATGACGAGCGCCGACCAGCGCGCGAAGTCGCTCGATTTCAGATGCCCTTCCAGGAAGAAGCACAGCACCACCAGCGGCACCGCCAGGATGCGGGCATAAGTGAGCATGTTGGGCAGGTTGAATGCGCGCTGAGCCATGTTTTGGGAACTCTTTCTGCCTGCTTAGTCAAATCAGAAGCGAATGTGGGGGGTCAACAGGCCAGAATCGATTAGCCAGCCGAAATGTCGGCAATACGTCTTAGCTCTCGTGAAAATGATTGTAGACCAATTTCGCCACCTGCTCGGAAATGCCGTCGACCTTGACCAGGTCCTCGACGGCGGCACGGCTGACGGCCTTGGCCGTGCCGAAATGCATCAGCAGCGCGCGCTTGCGGCCGGGTCCGATGCCGCTGATCTCGTCGAGCGGGCTCTTGACCATCTCCTTCTTGCGGCGGGCGCGGTGCGAACCGATGGCGAAGCGATGGACCTCGTCGCGCAGCCGCTGGACGAAATAGAGCACCGGATCGCGAACGGGCAGCGAGAATGGGGCCCTGCCCTTGACGAAGAAGCGTTCGCGGCCGGCATCGCGGTCCTGACCCTTGGCGATGCCGATGGCCACCACCCGGTCCTCGATGCCGAGGTCGGCCAGGATCTTGCGCACCGCCGTCATCTGCCCTTGGCCGCCGTCGATGAGGATAACGTCGGGCCAGGCCGGGAAGCCGCCCGCGTCCTCGATATCGTCGCCCGGTGCGGTAGGGCTCGCCTCGTCCGCGCCCTTGGTTTGCGGGGCATCGCCATGTTCCTTCAACAGCCGCGAGAAGCGCCTCTGCATCACCTCGCGCATCATGCCGAAATCGTCGCCCGGCGTGATCTCGGTCGAGCGGATGTTGAACTTTCGATACTGGTTCTTCACAAAACCTTCCGGCCCGGCGACGACCATGGCGCCGACGGCGTTGGTGCCCATGATGTGCGAGTTGTCATAGACCTCGATGCGCACCGGCGGTTTTTCCAGGCCGAAGGTCTCGACAAAGCCAGTGAGCAGCCGCGCCTGGGTCGAGGTTTCGGCGAGCCGCCGGCCGAGCGCCTCGCGCGCGTTCTGCAGCGCGTTGTCGGTCAGGTCCTTCTTCTCGCCGCGCTGCGGCACGGAGATCGACACCTTGCGGCCGGCGCGGGTGGAGAGGGCCTCCGCCAGCAATTCCTGGTCCTCGACGCCATGCGACAACAGGATGGTGCGCGGCGTCGGCTTGTCGTCGTAGAACTGCGCCAGGAACGATCCCAGCACCTCGCCGGCTTCGAGCGCCGGATCGGCCTTGGGAAAATAGGCGCGGTTGCCCCAGTTCTGGCCGGTGCGGAAGAAGAACACCTGGATGCAGACCTGGCCGCCCTCCTGATGGATGGCGAAGACATCGGCCTCGTCGACGGTCTGCGGATTGATGCCTTGATGGCTCTGCACATGCGACAGCGCCGCCAGCCGATCGCGATATATGGCGGCGCGTTCGAAATCGAGGTTCTCCGAAGCCTGCTGCATGGCGGCGGAGATCTCCGTCTTCACCTTCTGGCTGCGGCCGGAGAGAAAATCCTTCGCCTCGGCGACAAGCCTTGCATAGTCGCCGTGCGAGATTTCGCCGGTGCACGGGCCGGCGCAGCGCTTGATCTGGAACAAAAGGCAAGGCCGGGTGCGGTTCTCGTAGAAGGAGTCGGTGCAGCTCCTGAGCAGGAAGGCGCGCTGCAGCGAGTTGATGGTACGGCCAACTGCGCCGGCCGAGGCGAAGGGGCCGAAATAGTCGCCCTTGCGCGAGCGCGCGCCGCGGTGCTTGTAAATACCGGGCGAGACATGGTCGCCGGTCAACAGGATATAGGGGAATGACTTGTCGTCGCGCATCAGCACGTTGAAGCGTGGCCGCAAGCGCTTGATGAGGTTGGCTTCAAGCAGCAGCGCTTCGATCTCGGTGCGGGTGACGACGAACTCCATGGTCGATGTCTCTCGCACCATGCGGCCGATACGGCTGGTGTGGAACCGGCCTTGCGCGTAGC
Organism: Mesorhizobium sp. M0019; assembly: GCF_040323975.1. Classification (NCBI taxonomy): domain Bacteria; kingdom Pseudomonadati; phylum Pseudomonadota; class Alphaproteobacteria; order Hyphomicrobiales; family Phyllobacteriaceae; genus Mesorhizobium; species Mesorhizobium sp. M0019. The sequence goes on from NZ_JAMYVK010000033.1 coordinate 72,675, forward strand.
TGGTGACCCGCTTCTTCAGGCTGCGTGCCTTGCCGACATAGAGCACGTCGCCGGCGGCATTCATCATGCGGTAGACGCCGGGCGCATTGGGCAGCCGCTTTACCAGCGTCTGGATCACCTCGGCGCCGACCATGCCGTCGGCGTCGCCGGCATGCGGGGTCCAGTCGATGGCGGTGAAAGTAACGTCCGGACCGCTGGCTGCAGGCTCGACGACCTCCTCGGCCGCCTCGTCCTCGAGGTCGATTTCGGGCGGCAGGTCGTCGGCGCCACCGCGCGTTTTTTGTTTCTGGTCCATGGGGCTCATTCCGTCATGCCTGTCACATCGGGCGTCTGCCATGCAAGATGCTGGCCGCCGTCAAGCGCGATCATCTGGCCGGTGACCGAGCGTGCCGCCCAGAGATAACGGATAGTGGCACCGAATTCCGGCAATTCCGGGCCGCGTTTCAGGATCAGCCCGGCAATCTGGGCATCGAAATCGCTGTCGTGCTGGCGCGTGTTCTTCAAGGTCGGGCCAGGACCAATGGCGTTGACACGGATGCGGGGACCCAGCGCCTGCGCCATCATCTCGGTCGCCGCCCACAAGGTCGACTTCGACAGCGCATAGGAGAAATAACGCGGCGTCGGTCGCCAGACGCGCTGATCGATCATGTTGACGATCAGCCCCTCACTGTTCTGCGGCAAGGCCCGGGCGAAAGTCTGTGCCAACAGCGCCGGCGCCTTGACATGCATGGCGAAATGGCGATCCCAGGCCGGCCAGTCGAAATCCTCAACGCTGTCGTGCTCGAACAGCGAGGCGTTGTTGACCAGCAGCGACACCGGCCCGAGTGCCGCCGCAGCGCGGCCGACAAGGTTGCTGACCGCGCCCATGTCGGTCAGGTCGGCAGCAACCACTGCGGCCCGGCCATGTCGACCAAAATGACCACTGGTGATCTGGGCCGCCAGTTCCTCCGCCTCGGCCAGCGAGCGATTGCAATGAATGGCTACGGCAAAACCATGCGCGGCAAGATCTTCGACAATCGCCCTGCCGATCCGCTTCGCCCCGCCCGTCACCAGTGCCGTCGCGGCGACCTTGCTCATCTGTCAATCCTTAATCCGATGCCGATTCCGACCTGCCGGGATCGCGCCGGCAAATTATGGCCCGCCAAGCGTTAAATCCCATTTCCACCTGGGGCAGGATTGTGGCAAAGTGGCCGGTGGGCGTTTTGGCTCGACCGGAATTCGGGCCAGCCCGCCCGCAATATAGGGCGCTGGAGCCCTTACACCAAGCCGTGTGCAGTGCAGCACGGCGAACCTGCTGACATTCGCTGTTGCGAAGATGCAACGTCAAGGTTCTGCCTCATTCGTGCCAGGTAATGACCCAAGTTCAGGTTCGCTTCAGCCGCATTTCGACACGACATTTGGAACCGTTGAACGCCGGATCCGTTTCACCCCCCGGACGGGTTGAGGGCGCTCATGAAAAACAAGCCTGTGTCCTGTGGCTTAAGGAGTAAAGAACAATGCAAGCCAATTTTAAATTTGCGCGACCGCTCGCGGTGGCGTTTGGGCTGTTCGCCCTCGGCGGAACCGCCTATGCCGCGGACGTGGTTCAGGAAGAGCCGCCGGCACCTGCCCCGATCGCAGAACTTCCGGTCGCATCCTGGGCCGGTCCCTATGCCGGTGTGAGCGTCGGCTACGGCTTCGCTGGCCATGCCAAAGCCAAAGACATTGGCGTCGACGTCGACACCAAGGGTTTTGTCGGCGGCGTCTTCGGCGGCTATAACTGGCAGCAGGAGAACTTCGTCTACGGTGCCGAAGCCGATATCGGCTACAACGGCGTCAAGGGCGACGATGCCGGCATCGAGGCCAAGGGTGGCTTCGAGGGCTCGCTGCGTGCCCGCCTCGGCTACGCTGTCACCCCGGACATCCTGCTCTACGGCACCGCCGGTGGCGCGCTGAAGAACCAGAAGATTGAAGCTGCCGGCGTAAGCGACACCAACACGCAGTTTGGCTGGACAGCCGGCGTCGGTACCGACATCAAGATCACCGACAATGTGTTCGGCCGTGTCGAGTATCGTTACACGGACTTCGGCAGGAAGGACTTCGACGGTATCGGCAAGGTCAAGTCGACCGACAATCGCGTCACCTTCGGCGTCGGTATGAAGTTCTAAGTCGTCCAAGCCACGACACGAAAAAGCCGGGCCTCGCGCCCGGCTTTTTTTGTTGGCATCGGTTGAGACCGCTTGCCCTCAAGCCGGGATGGCGGGCTTCAGCTCCGGGAATTTCTCGTCGAAGCGTGCCGCCCAGCGCGTCAGCCGGCCGCGGCCCTTTTCCCATTTTCCAGCGAAGCGCAGCGAGAGATAGCCGAGGCAGGCGCGCAATGCGATCTGGCCGAGGGTGATTTTCTTCGGCAGCTTCGGCGGGTTCGCGTTGAGCAGATCGAGCGCGTCCGAAATCTTCGTCCACTGGCGCTCGAGCCAAGGCTGGTAGACCATCTCTTCCGGCCGTGTGCGCCGCTCGTAGACCATCGACAGCGCGCAGTCGCAGATGCCGTCGGCCAATGCCTCCAGCACCTCCGCCTCAAGGCGCTTGTCGGGATTGCGCGGAAACAATGTGTTCTTCGACATCCGGTTGAGATGCTGGGTGATGGCGCGGCTGTCGTGGACCGAGCGGCCGTCATCGAGCACCAGCACCGGGATCTTGCCGAGCGGATTGGCGCCGATCAGTTCGGCCGGCCTTTCCTCGGTCTTTATCGGCACGAGATCGATCGCAATGCCGGCATGAAGTGCTGCCATGCGCACCTTGGAACTGTAGGGGGAAGTAGACGCGTAGAGCAGTCTGGGCATTGTCGATTCCTGTTTGCCGGCTACAGCTCCATACGTCCTGTTGGACGCGCAAAAGGACGCGGTAGCATTGTGACTTCGCGCATGACCCTTACCGAAAATCGATTCCGACAGGGGCTCGTGCGTGGCACTGTTGACCGATCATGCAGGGTTCATCAACGGCCAGAGGCGGAAAACCGCGCCGCCAGCGTGCAGCCATAGTCTCGCGTTCGGATGCGATGAGCCGGAGGTGCGGCGGCAGACGCGAGCAGGTCGGACAATCCAGATCCGAGCAACTACCAACTCGGCCTTGCACCGAAGGTTGGTTTTGGCAGCCACGAAAATCCCACCGGACTTCGCCGCATGGCGAAGTCCTGGGAGCTGCGAAAAGACGTCTTCCTCCCGCCTCTTTCTGGTCCTGCCCGACTGTCAACCAAGAAGCGAGGCGCCTGTCCGGCATCCCGCCCTGGCTGTCTTGAGTACTGTCCCCTGCGACAGCAGGACCGCGACTACTTCTTGGCCTTCGCCTTTGCGGGCGCTGCCTTCGGCTTGGCCGCGGGCGCTGCTTTCTTCACTGCTGCAGAAGATTTCGCAGCGGCGGCCTTTGCCGGTGCTGCCTTCTTCGCAGCAGGCTTCGCCGCGGCCTTTGCAGCCGGCTTCTTGGCCGGTGCCGCCTTCTTTGCCGGAGCAGCCTTGGCAGGTGCTGCTTTTGCCTTGGCAGGTGCTGCTTTCTTCACGGCTGGTTTTGCCGCGGCCTTGGCGGCCGGCTTTTTGGCCGGCGCTGCTTTTGCCTTAGGCGCAGCGGCCTTCGCTTTGGCCGCGGGTGCTGCTTTCTTCACAGCAGTTGCGGCCTTTGCCGCGGCTGCTTTTGCCGGTGCTTTCTTTGCCGGTGACTTTGCCGGTGCCTTGGATGCCGGCGCTTTGGATGACTGCTTAGCCATATCATGCCCCTTCCGTTGTGCCGACGGCCGTTATTGACCCGGCGCGCATTGCATATCTGACTCGCGGCTTGCTAGCCAGCGAAGCATTAGAATGATTTTTGTAGCTTAAGTTTCGGTTACGGCGAGCGCGCGACCATTTTACCCGCGCAAAAATCGGCTGCGAATCTTTGTGTCCCGCAGCGAAGTTCTGCGACAGAAATTCTGGTCGCTCTATCTCGACCGGTCTTCTCGTCAAGCTCAGGACCTTTTCGACCAGCTTTGCGCTTCAACGTCCGACGCTCGGCGCGAACATTGTCAAGAGCGAAGGCGGTCGCCCGCCTCGTCTTGTCCGAAACGATAAACTATAGGTAAGTAGGAAGCAACGCGACGAGCACGCCGCTGCACTATCTTGCACGACGCGATGAAAGTAAGCAGATAGCTCGCATTTCTGAAAGACAGGATATCGCTCGATAGATCCGGTCGAGCCGACCTCGTGATCGAATGCGCTCGGCCGTTCAGGCGCCGAGCGGCTCGCGGCTCATCTGCAGCCGGCGCGAAGGCTCGGCCCTGTGGAGATGGACGGCGAAGGTATCCCATGGCGGCATGACCGAAATCTGCGCCAGGATGCGCCCCGCTTCACCGCGATGATAGCCGCCGTGCAGTACGACGTGGGTCAGCATTTCCTGTCGCGACATCAATGCCTTATCCCCGTCGGTGAACACGAATGCGACGGGCTCGGACAGCTGCCGCGACGAAACGGTTTCGAGATAATCGAGATACCAGCGATCGGTCGCTGCGACCGCGGCGCGAAGTTCGTCGAACGCCGGCGTGTCCTCGGTGGTGTCGGCGGAGTAGCCATGGCTTGCGTCAACCAGGTGCGCCGAGAATATCCGCGACACCACATGGCTGTGATCGACGAGCCGTATCACGGCCTGCCGTTCCTTGCCGTGAACATGCGGGTCGAGACTCGCGAGCTTTTCCAGCAGTTCGTCATTGGCCCAGGCCTGATAGGCAAACAGGCTGCGAAGCAGAGCGAGCGCATTCATGGTCGGTGTCCTTTTCCGGAAATGCGAGTATGTTGTTTATATTTTCAGGAGAATGGGCGAACGTGTCTACTCGCATTGCAAAACCGCATCCGCGCATGCGCAAACAGCCGCGTCAGGCGCGTTCCAGGGCAACCGTCGAGGCGATCATCGAGGCGGCGGCTCATGTTCTGAGCGGGCTGGGGTGGGCCGGCTTCACCACCAACAAGGTTGCCGAGACAGCAGGTGTAAGCATCGGCACGCTCTACCAGTATTTTCCCGACAAGCTTTCCCTGCTCGCTGCCGTCCGGCGCCGTCACTTCGATCATGTGCTGTCGGTCATTCGCGATTCGGCGGAAGACCAAAAGCCGCTCAGGAAATTCGCGCAGGAGCTGGTGCGCGGCATGATCGCGGCGCACAGCATTCACCCGACACTACACCAGGTGCTGCTCGACGAGGCGCCGGGCGATCGCGGCTCCAGGGCCGCCCATGCTTCGTTCCAGGCACAATACCTCAATCACTATGCGACTGCTGTCGCCACTTATCGCAAGCCAAGGAAAGGCGCCGACACGGAGACCGTGGCGCGCGTGCTATCGTCAGCGATCGAAGGTGTGATCCACAACGCGGCACGCCGGAACATGCTCGCCGCGCCGGAGCTGCAAAAGCAACTCGTCGAACTGATCTGCGCCTACCTATCGGGAGCAGGCCGCATCGGTCGATAGCGCATGGCACGGCGGAAGTCGGGATTTCTGTGTGTCGTTCAAATCCGGCTTATGAGGTGTGGCAAGGACGATGCCAACAATGCCGCACCTGATGCGGCCAAGAGTGTGAGGACGATCTTTCGAAAAGTCGCCTCGCTAACGCCGATGTAGAGTCTCGCGCCAAGGAGTGTCGGTATCAACATCGCCGGCGCGACGACGGCGAACATCGGCAGCATTTCGAGCTTGATCTTTCCGGCCGCAAGATAGGCGGCCATCGTCATGGAGAGGGTCACAAGGTTGAAATTCTGGATGACAATACGCTGGCTGTCCTTTTCCCATTGGCGCAGCACGCACCACAGCGTTGGAACCGGGCCGGTGAAGCCGCCAAGTCCACCCATGATGCCGCCGACCAGACCTATTGCACCGTCTGCAACAGGACCCCCGACCGTGATGGGAGGGAGGCGACGCGCAAAGAGCATCAAGGGACACCAAACGACCAGCAGCGCGCCGAAGACCAGCTTGAACAACTGCACATCCAGCAAGGGCAGGATGGCGACACCGACCGGAATCCCTATGGTCCCGCCGATCAGGAAGGGCAGCAGAAGCCTGAGATCAAAACCCCGGCGGACGGTGACGGCAGCGATGATCTGACCGGTGAGCGCCCCAAAGATCGCCATGGCAGCAGCGAGCTGGGGCTCCACGGTCCAAACCCAAATCGACATGGCAACCAGGCTGAAAGCGAACCCGGAAAGCCCTTGGACGAAGCCTGCAACGACCGCGCCGAGAGCAACAGTATAAACAAGCGAATCCATGTAGTGCTGTTTCCCCGCAAAGTGATCGATGTGGTCGGTTGGCGTTGACATGCATGGAAGTCTACGATTTTCGCAACCGATCCCAGATCAGCCGCGGCTTTCTACGCGAATTTCGGAATTGTCTTCAGGCAAGAGCAGCATGGCTCCGGTCCGATACATTTCGCGTTCCAAGGTGAAGGGCTTGCGATCGAACTCTATCCGGCAGAAGCAACGACGCTGGAAGGAGCGGGAACGATGATCGGCTTCGAAGTCGCCAACGCAGATGAAGCTGCTTCTGCCGCCAAAGGCCAACGGCTTTGGAATCATTGCGGACGTCAAGGCGACAGCTATGGGCAGACGTGTGATCGTCCGTGATCCTGATGGCCGTCAGGTGTTCCTTTTCTCGACCACCTAACCTGAAAAATTCACGGTGGGTTGGCGGATGTGGTTCAAGCCGTTGAAATGACGTAGAATTTGGTTGCTAAGGCCGATCCGAATCA
>NZ_JAMYVK010000034.1:0-77981 GCF_040323975.1 Mesorhizobium sp. M0019
GTCTCGCAAGCCATGATCCTTGTCGCAATGGGCGGCAATCTCATCCGCCGAAACGCTCACCCGTGAATTTCAAAACGGACTCTTAAGCCGACAACTACGATTATCCAGCGGCGATTGCCTCCCGAAACGCCTGCCGCCCTACTGAACGGTGTGCAGGACGAAGAGATGGAGGGGGAAGATGAATTGGTCGATCCTAGCGACGACGCCCAGATGGAATCAGCCACTGCACGGCCTGCTCGTGAAGGGCGCCCTCGCAAGCCGACCGTCCCAAAAGTTTTGGAATTAGACCTCATGTCCGGAGGTTCATTCGAAGCATTCGCCAACGAGCATACGCCCAAGAACGATACGGAGCGCAATCTTGTCGTGCTTGCATGGTTTAAGGAGCATCGTCCGGACGAGGCAGTAACTGCGAATCACGTTTACACTTGTTATCGCGCAATAAAGTGGCCTTCAGGGATCGATGATTTCTCATGGCCACTCCGGGCTTTGAAGAAAGAGCAACTCGTGACAAGCCCTCACCGGGGGCAATATGCCATCAATCACCTTGGCATCGCGCGAGTTGAGAAGATGGGCGCAGGCTCTTGAGCCTTATCGCCGATTTTGTAGGTTCTTCACCGAGTTTCTATCGCAAGACGGCGGTTGACCAACTGTTAGCGCTTGCATGGTTCGTGGAGGCGCGCCAGCAGCGCGCCTGCTTCGATGGGGCGAGCATGCGACAGTGCTTCAAGGAGGCAGGTATCGACCCTCCTGACATGAGCGTTTATCTGCCACGCTTAGCCGCAAAGAAGCCCCCCCAACTCGTCAAGGAAAAGGGCGGCTACCGGCTTGCAGGCGCAGTTCGTCGTTTACTGGATACACGCCTTGGCGGCGATCCAACCGTTGCCGCAGTAGCGAAGGCTCTCACGGACCTGCCCGCGCAAGTACCAGACTTATCCGAGCGAGAGTTTTTGACGGAGGCGCTGAATTGCAATCGCGTTCGGGCATTTCGAGCGACGATCATCATGACATGGAATCTCGCGTTTGATCACTTAGTGCGCTGGGTGTTCAGTGACCCAAACCGGGTGCAGTCCTTCAATGCTGGAATCGCGTCGAAATACCCCAAAAAGAATTTAGTAGTGGCGAAGCACGAGGATGCGGATGCCTTGAAGGAATCTGAGTTCATCGAGACCGCTCGAACGGCGAACCTTCTCGACAAGAACACAACTCAAATCCTTAAGGACAAGTTGGGCCGACGCAACATGGCTGCACATCCCTCGCGGGTTACGATCACCCAACACCAAGCCGATGACATGATAACGGACTTAGTGGCAAATGTGATCTTGAAACTAGGCTGAGACCGTCTTGCCCGAAAGGTTCAGCGTTCCCCGACCTCGTCCATCTCCGCACGATGCGGCGAGAGTTCGAACATAACCCTTATGTGAGGTGCGCATGCCTAACATCATTTCATTTGAAGAGGCGCTAGGCCGAACCAAGGAAAAGGATCGCTCCCTTCTTATCGGAAATGGATTCTCCATTGAGTACTTCAGCTATCGGACACTGGTGGAAAAGGCCGGCTTAGGTAACACTGATCCTATGAGAAAATTGTTTGCAGTGCTTGATACTTTCGATTTCGAGTCAGTCATCAGAGCACTCGAAGATGCGGCACTGGTAGAAACCGCTTACGGTGACAACGCTAAAGCTGCCACCTTTCGCTCCGATGCGAACCGTCTTCGTGAAGCGCTAGTGCATGCTGTGCGAGTGACCCATCCAGCTCATCGGGAAGATATCGCCGGTCGTATTCCGAGCTGTGTCCAATTCTTAAAGAATTTCTCCAAGCTGTTTTCGATGAACTATGATCTGCTTCTATATTGGGTGCAGCTAGATCTATCGCGCGATTTCAAAGATGGTTTCGGTCTTGGTGACGAACATGGAGGGTTCCGGGGGCCATTCAAAGAGGCTGCCCACTGCAATATATATAACCTTCACGGAGGTCTTCATTTGTTTAAAACGACGGAGGGCGATGTCGAGAAGCGACTGATGGGTCCTTCAGGGGTAATTGATGCGATAGCGCAAACTATCACGGCTGAAAAACGTTTGCCTATCTATGTCGCAGAAGGCACTTCTTCTCGCAAGCTAGCCAAGATAAATTCGCTTCCATACCTTCGTCATTGCTACGAACAGCTCAAGTCCAGCAGTGGCATGTTCTTTGTCTATGGGCATTCAGCTGATCAGAACGATGAGCATATCTACAGAGCGCTTTTCAGTTCGGGAATAGAACATCTGTATTTTTGCCTCCACAAACCAACAGCTGATGTGACAGCACTCGACGGAGAACTGGCTCTGTATAAGCACCAATCTGCCTCAGGAGTAGATTACACGTTCGTCGATTCCGAAACAGCTCAGGTCTGGAATCGAGCAGTATAGGCTGAACGTTGTGTTCTGCGATCGTCGGTCGCCCCAAGACTGCGAGCGCGCCGAAAGCTCCCGGCGAAAGGGCGGACCCCCCTCGAGTCCGTAGCCACATTCCCACTTGCCATCCCCACCACCTTCCCCTAATCTTCCTCTGAGAAAACCTTTTCCCAACCCGCCCCGCGCTCGCTGAACTCACCAATCAGCACCTCGCAGGCCCACAAGAGAAAAGCTTTTCCCAACCGGGAGGATCGATACCCAAATCATGCCGTCCGACGTCCAGCCAACGCCCGCTAAGCAGCCTGTCACCCTGCGTGAGGTGGCGGCGCTTGCCGGCGTCAGTGTGGCCACGGCGTCCAAGGCGCTGAACGGGCAGGGGCGGATGACCGCCGAGACGCGGGCCCGCATTCGCGAGACGGCGCAGCGGCTTGGCTTTCGCCCGAACAGCTTGGCGCAGAGCCTGTTGCGGCGGCGCTCCTTTACCGTCGGGCTGTTGACCAACGACACCTATGGCCGCTTTTCGCTGCCGCTGATGGCCGGCGTTTCCGATGCGCTGGTCGATGCCGGCGTCTCGGTGTTTTTGTGCAATGTCGAGGACGACCCGCGGCTTGCCCAGCTGCATGTCGATGCCATGCTCGACAAGCGCGTCGACGGCATCATCGCCACCGGCAAGCGCATCGACCGCCATCTGCCGGTCGACCTCGCCAATCTCGGCATTCCGGCGATCTACGCCTTCACCCAGCCCGATCCCGGCGCCATCGCCTTCGTCTCCGACGATGCCGGCGGGGCGCGGCTGGCGGTCGAGCACTTTTGCCGGCTCGGGCGGCGGCGCATCGCCCATGTCAGCGGTCCGGCGAGCTTTGCCGTGGTGCATGCCCGCGCTGAGGCCTATCGCGAGGTGCTGGCCGAGAACGGCCTGCCGGTCATGGAGCCGCTGCTCGGCCCGTGGTCGGAGGCCTGGGGGCACGAGGCGGTCAGAAAACTGTTCGACGGCGAGGGGTTCGACGGCACGCGCGAAAAGCCCGATGCCGTCTTCTGCGGCAACGACCAGATCGCGCGCGGCGTCATCGATGCCTTGCGCGAGCGCGGTATCGGCGTGCCGGACGAGGTCGGCGTCATCGGCTTCGACAATTGGCAGATCGTCGCCGAGGCGACCCGGCCGCCGCTGACCTCGGTCGACATGAACCTTTCAGCACTTGGCCGCGAGGCCGGCCTTGCCCTGCTTTCGCTCGTCGGCGGCGAACCCGCTTTGCCGGGCATCAGAAAACTGCCGTGCCGGCTGGTGGTGCGTCAGTCATGCGGCCGTCCGCCGGACGGCTGAACGAAACGGGCCGTGTCGATAGTCACCCGCTTGGGGGCGCGGCCGATCTAAAACCATGTGGAGGAGAAGCATGAGAACCACCATTACCGGGCTCGCCATCGCCGCGAGCATTTTCGGCACGCTGGCAACAGTCGGGCCGGCCGCCGCCGACACCGCCAACATCTGGGTGCGCGCCGACGGCTCGAACTTCATGCCGCGCGTCGTCGATGCCTTCAACAAGGGGCATCAGAACCAGATCAAGCTCGACATCATCCCCAACGCCGAAATCATCCCGAAATATGGTGCTGCCGCCGCCGGCGGCACCGCACCCGATGCGCTGTCGCTCGACCTGATCTACACGCCGTCCTTCGCTGCCGCCGGCCAGCTCGAAGACATCACCGACTGGGCGAAATCGCTGCCTTATTTCGCCAGCCTGTCGCCGGCGCATGTCAAGACCGGCACCTATAAGGGCCGCATCTACGGGCTGCCGTTCTCGGCAGACTCTTCAGTGCTGATCTGGAACAAGAAGCTGTTCAAGCAGGCCGGCCTCGACCCGGAAAAAGGCCCGACCAACTGGACCGAGATCGAAGCCGACGCCGAAAAGGTCAACGCGCTCGGCGGCGACATCAAGGGCTTCTATTTCTCCGGCAATTGCGGCGGCTGCAACATCTTCACCTTCACGCCGCTGATCTGGGCCTCGGGCGGCGATATCCTCACCGAGGACGGCTCCAAGGCGACGCTGGACACGCCGCAGATGCGCGGTGCCATCGACCTCTACCGTTCGATGGTCAAGAAGGACCTGGTGCCTTCAGGCGCGCAGACCGACACCGGCTCCAACTTCTTTGCCGCCTTCGCCACCGGCAATATCGGCATCTCGCCGTCCGGCGCCTTCGCCATCGGCGCGCTGAACACGCAATATCCCGACATCGATTACGGCATCACCTTCCTGCCCGGCAAGGATGGCGGCTGGTCGTCGTTTGCCGGCGGCGACAATTTCGTCGTCACCAAGGGCACCACCAAGGTCGCGGTGGTGAAGGAGTTCCTCGACTTCGCCTATTCGCTCGAGGGCCAGACCATCCTGGCGAAATACGGCAGCCTGCCGGTGCGCGGCGACATCGCCAAGGATGCGCTCAAGGACCTCGACCCGCGCTACCAGACCGCCGCCGAAGCCATGGCCAAGGGCCGCACACCCTATTCGGTGGTGTTCAACGACCTGATCAACTCGGCCAACGGTCCGTGGAACCAGATGATGAACGAGGTCTTCTTCGGTGAAGACGTCGACGGCGCCATCGCCAATGCGCAGGAGACGATGCAGTCGATCATCGATTCGGCGCCGCAGAAGTAAGGCGCCGGCGCTCACCTCCCCCTCGAGGGGAGGTCGGACCGCAGGTCCGGGTGGGGTCGTTGCGGCAGTGCTCGACGTTTCTGTCGGCGCACTTCGCAGAGGACCCCACCCCGCAGCCCCTTAACCTCCCCCTTGAGGGGAGGTCGGACCGCAGGTCCGGGTGGGTCATCGCGGCAGTGCTCGACGCTCTTTTGATGTCGGCGCGCTTCGCGGAGGACCCCACCCCCGGCCTTCGGCCGGACCCTCCCCTCAAGGGGGAGGGGGACGTCCCGCCAATGGAACAACAGGCATGACCACCATCACAGCAACCACCGCCGCGCCAGCGCGCGCATACAAACTCGTCGGCGCCGGCCGCCGGCAGTGGATCGGCTTGCTCTATGTCGCGCCCGCCGTTGCCCTTGTCGTCGTCTTCTTCATCGTGCCGCTTTGCATGACCGCCTGGATGTCGCTGCACAACTGGCCGCTGATGGGCGCGCATAGCTTTATCGGCCTCGACAATTACTGGGCGATCCTGCGCGACACCCGCTTCTGGAACGCGCTGAAGTTCACCGGCTACTACACGGTGGTGGTCACGATCGCGATCTTCGCCGTCGCCTTTCCGCTGGCGCTGTTCATCGAAAGGCCGCGGCAACTGACCGGCTTCTACCGCACGTCCTTCTTCATGCCGGCGGTTATCGGTTTCGCCTCGGCGAGCCTTTTGTGGTCGTGGCTGCTCAATGTCGATTCCGGCCTGTTCAGCCCGGCCGCCTTCGAGCTCGGCCTGACCGAGAAGAAATTCAACCTGCTGGCGACCTTCCAGCCGGCCTTCTGGTCGATCATCGCCATGGTCGTGTGGAAGGTGGCGGGCTTCACCATGATCATCCTGATGACCGGCCTGCAGTCGATCCCGCCGGACCTGCAGGAGGCGGCGATGATCGACGGGGCAGGGCCATTCGCGCGGTTCCGCGCGATTACCTTGCCCTTGATGCGCCGCACGCTGGCGCTGGCGTTGATCCTGTCGGTTGCCGGCTCGATCCTCGCCTTCGACCAGTTCTACATCATCCTGCGCGGCGGGCCGCGCAACCAGACGCTGACCGCCGTCTACTGGATCTTCAACCAGTCCTTCGTGTCGTTCAAGCTCGGCTATGGCGCCGCACTTTCGATGGTCCTGCTGGTCATCCTGGTGGCGCTCAGCCTCATCCAGCTGCGGCTGCTGCGCAATCCCGAGGGGGTCGACTGATGGCGCAGGCAAGGAGCCGCAAACGCCGCATCGGCATGCAGATCGCCGAGCACTCGACCGGCATCATCGCGTCCATTCTGTTCCTGGCACCGATCGTCTGGACGGTGCTTTCGGCCTTCAAGCCGGCGCAGGAGGCGCGCCAGCCGCCGCTGCCGCCCTGGCCGACCAGCGGCATCTCGCTCGAGAACTACGCCACGCTCAACACCTTTGGCGACGGCCTGTGGCTGCCGGCGCAAAACAGCATCTACGTCTCGGTCATGACGGTGGTGCTGTCGGTGATCGTCAGCGTGCTCGCCGGCTACGGTTTCTCGCGCTTCCGCTTTCCGCTGAAGAACTTGCTGTTCGTCGTCATCCTGTCGACGATCATGATCCCGTTCCAGTCGATCCTGACGCCGATCTTCCTGGTGCTGACAAAAATCGGCCTGCACAACACGCTGACCGGGCTGGTCTGCGTCTACGTCACGCTGCAGCTGCCGTTCTCGATCTTCATGATGCGCAACGCCTTCGACGCGGTGCCGCGCGAGATCGAGGAGGCCGCCCGCATGGACGGCGCCAACAACGTCACCATGCTGCTGAGGGTCATGCTGCCGCTGGTCTGGCCGGGCATCGTCACCATCGCGCTGTTCGCCTTCCTCGGCGCCTGGAACGAGTTTTTGGCAGCCCTGGTGCTGATGACCGACCAGTCCAAATTCACGCTGCCGATCATGATGACCGCGCTGCAGTCCGGCCGCTTCGGCGCCATCGACTGGGGCGCCGTGCAGGCCGGCGTCACCGTCATGATGGTGCCGTGCCTGGTGCTCTTCCTTTTGCTGCAGCGCTTCTACATCCGCGGCCTGATGGCAGGGGCCGTGAAGTGACCAATCGAACCGAACCGGAGTAAATTGATGACCGCATCGCAATCCGCCAAGCCGGCTGCCGAGCCCGGCAAGCCGAAACTCGCCTTCCGCCCGCTGCCGGTGCCGCAGGTCGACGTGCGCGGCTTCTGGGGCGACCGCGTCGATGCCGTCGCCTCAAAGACCGCCGGCATCCTCTACGACCGCTGCGTCGAGGCGCGCATGCTCGAGCAGATCGACCCCGACCGGCCGTCGCCCGGCGTCGTCATTCCGTTCCACTCACCCTCGCCGGACGAGGCGGCCACCGCCGGCAACGAGTTCACCGGATCGACGGTGACGACGCAGATGTTCTGGGACTCCGATTGGGGCAAGACCATCGAGACCGCCGCCTATTCGCTCTACCGCCGCCGCAACGACGAGCTGGAGAAGAAGATCGACGCCGTCATCGACATGTACGGCAAGCTGCAGCAGCCCGACGGCTATCTGTCGAGCTGGTACCAGCGCATCCAGCCGGGCCTGCGCTGGACCAATCTGCGCGATTGCCACGAGCTCTATTGCGCCGGCCACCTGATCGAAGGCGCGGTCGCCTATTACCAGGCCACCGGCAAGCGCAAGCTGCTCGACATCATGTGCCGCTACGTCGATCATATCGCCGAGACGTTCGGTCCCGAGCCCGGCAAGAAGAAGGGCTATTGCGGCCATGAGGAGATCGAGCTGGCGCTGGTCAAGCTGGCGCGGGTGACGGGCGAGCGCAAATACATGGAGCTTGCCAAATATTTCATCGATCAGCGCGGGCTTGAGCCGCATTATTTCGACGAGGAGGCGCGAGCCCGCGGCGCCGACCCCAAGGCCTATCATTTCAAGACTTACGAATACAACCAGTCGCACAGACCGGTGCGCGAGCAGGACAAGGTCGTCGGCCATGCGGTGCGGGCGATGTATCTCTATTCGGGCATGGCCGACATCGCCACCGAATATGGTGACGACACGCTGCGGGTGGCGCTCGACCGGCTGTGGGACGACCTCATGACCAAGAACCTCTACGTCACCGGCGGCCTCGGGCCGTCGTCGCACAATGAGGGTTTCACCGCCGATTACGACCTGCCCAACGACACCGCCTATGCCGAAACCTGTGCTTCGGTCGGCCTGGTGTTCTGGGCAAGCCGCATGCTCGGCATGGGTCCTAATGCGCGTTACGCCGACATCATGGAGCGGGCGCTCTACAACGGCTCGATCTCCGGCCTGTCGCTCGACGGCTCGCTGTTCTTCTACGAAAATCCGCTCGAGAGCCGCGGCGCCCACCACCGCTGGAAATGGCACCGCTGCCCGTGCTGCCCGCCCAATGTCGGGCGTATGGTCGCCTCGATCGGCAGCTATTTCTACGGCCTGTCGGACGACGCACTCGCCGTCCATCTCTATGGAAACGGCACGGCTCGTTTCGATATCGCGGGCCGGCAAATAGAGCTCACCCAGACCAGTAACTATCCATGGGACGGCGCGGTCTCGATCTCTGTCGAACCGGAAGCTCCGACCGAGTTCACTTTGCACCTGCGCTTGCCGGCCTGGTGCCGCAAGGCAGCGCTCAAGGTCAACGGCGCCGATGTCGATCTGGCTGCCATCAGCAGCGACGGCTATGCCGCGATCCGCCGCGAATGGCGCAAGGGCGACCGCGTCGACCTCGACCTCGAAATGGCCGTCGACCGCCTCTACGCCAATCCGCAGGTGCGGCAGGATATCGGCCGCGTCGCACTGGCGCGCGGCCCGCTGATCTATTGCGTCGAGGAGACCGACAATTCCAGCCAGCTGCACCGCATCGCTTTGCCGCGAACGACCGACATCGAGGCGCATCAGCAGCCGAACCTTCTGGGCGGCGTCGTGACACTTTCGGCGATTGCCAAAAAGGAGGCTTTGGAAAACTGGGAAGAGGGGCTCTACCGCACCGAACCGCCGGCGGTCGAGGACGCGAAAATCACCGCCGTGCCGTATTTCGCCTGGGACAACCGCGACCCCGGCGAGATGCTGGTCTGGCTCAGGGACGAATGAAGCCCGACCGCAGCGCCCGACCGATCTCCTCGGCCACAAGTTCCTGCAACTGCCAGAGATTGCGGTCGCGGATGCCGCAGGCGTCGAGATGGCGAATGGTCTCGAACAGATATTCGGCGCCCGAACCCCAATGGCCGACGGCCGTGGCCAGGGTCGCCGCTATCGCTCGCTTTTCGAGCTTGCCGGCATAGCGCGGATTGGCGGGATCGACAACGAAACCAAGCGCTTGGCCCGTGCCGTCGCCCGTCCTCACCTGCAGCCAGCGCGGCACGTTGACGGCCGGCAAGATGGTCATCTCACGTCGCAGCAGCGTTTCGAGATTGGCCCCCACTGGCTCGGCGACCTCGAACACCATGCCCTGACATTGGCCGCCGCGGTCGAGCGCCATCATCAGGCCGGGCTGCTCGACGGTGCCCCTGAAGCGCTGCACCGTAAAACAGAACGAACGGTGCCAGCCCGTCGCCACGGCCCGTTCGCCACCCCTGACCTCGCCGGCCGGCTTCCACAGCAGCGAGCCATAGGCGAACAGCTTCACCGGCCCGCCCGGCGCGCCGGCTAGCACCTCGTCGCGAATGCGCGCGTAATCGGCATCGGTCATGTAGACCATGCCCGGCGTCGGCCCGGCATCCTCGACCGCACGCAAGGTGCGGGCGACCAGCGCCTCGGTCAGCGCCATCGGTGTCTTGCGCGGCGAACGCCGTGATGCGGCGGAAATGACCTTGCTCATCCTCATGCTCTCAGCCTTGCCGCCATGTTGCCGAAGGCTGAAGGATTCTCAAGGGCCGAGTACACCAGCGCGGTATCGGGATTCGAACTATCGTGTCCAACAGCTTGACTGGCTCAGTGCGGAGGCTGATCTGGCCGGACGGTGTCGTTGCAGCCGTCAACATAGGGATGGACCGACCACCGGGAGCCGGGCCGGGCCTGTTGCGCCTTGGTGAGCGGATCCTGGGACTGCGCGTAGCCGTCCTGGTAGCCCCGAACGATTTCGTCGATATCGTCGGGCCAGTCGCCGTCCCATGGCCGTCCCAGAATCTGGGCCTGTTGGACCGGATGCAGTTCGTTGTGGCCTTCATGAAAGCTGTCGTGGATGTGTCCGGCATCATAGACCCACCGGCCGGTCACCCCCAGGATTGTCGCTCCGGTTCCATCGCCTTTGTTGGTCTCGATGCTGGGCAGGCCGGCATCGCTCGGACTAGCGGTGTCCGAACTGCTGAAGGCCGCGCCGAGCAGCGAAGCGAGCAAGGCGAGAAGCGCCAATACGTAGGCGACGACCACGCCGACGCCCGACATGCATAGCGCCAGCGCTGCCAGGGCGGCGATCAGGGCGAGGATGTTGACGGTCTGCAGGTCATGGATCGATGCCCCTTCGAACTCCACATGCAGCGCCTCTGACTTTACTCCGGTCACCTTGTCCTCCGCCGGGTTCCCCGTGAACAGAAAGCCGTGCGAGGAGGTGATTGCGTTTTCGGCCATCAGATAGCCGAACGGGGCACTGGCGGCGGCAACGGCCTGGGAGACGCCCACCGGGTTGTTCGGCAGCAGCAAATTGAGGCTGTAGTCGGAGTCCAGGCTTCCTGGCCAGGTCTTCTCCGACGGCGGCTCGATGCTGATGACCATGCCGACGATACTCACCGGCTCGCCGAGGCAAACCAGCCGTTTGTTGAGCCACCAGTCGCAATAAGCGAGAATCCACACAATCTCAGTCACCACCAGCGCGATCGGTATGCACCACGGCTCGCCCATCGCGACCACCACCACGACCATCATGGCTGCGAATATGCCGCTGGTAATCGCCGCGCTGATGTACTGGTTGACCGAAATCACCTCGTCGGCGGTCGTGCACTTGGTCCAGGATTTGTCGTCGGTGGCCATCACGGCTCCAAGCTGCTGAGGACGGTCAAGGTGACGCCGCCGCTGGCGCGGTCACCCTCGTCAAACGCATTCAGATTGAGGGCTTGCCGGCCGGTCCAGCCGTCCGGCGGCTTAGCGACCGCCGTGATCGTCACCTGTTCGCCCGGTGCCAGCGACGGCAGGTCAGGCGAAATCTCGACCTTCCAGCCCGGCGGCAGCGGATGAGCCGACGGCAAGTGTGCCGCCAGCCGGCGCTTTTGCTCCGCCTTGGCGGTCTCTTCCGTTGGCTGCCGGTCGTCGCGACAGGGGCCGAGCGGCGGAATGGTGTAGGCATCGACGGTGAACCGGTACCGATGCGGCCGACGGGTAGCGTTGCGCAACTCGAATTGAAATGTTGCTGGCGACTGCGCCAGTCCGACATCGGTATTTTCTTGCCCGAGATTGTTGGCGAAGTTGGCGTCATCGGCCGGGTCGAGCAAAGCTTGCAGGCAATAGTGACCTGCTTGCCGCGGCGTATGCCAGTCGAAGGAGACGAACCCAGGCTGGCTGGCGGATCCGATCACCCCGACCGAGACCGGCCTGGTGGCTATCGGATTCGACACGGTTCCGATGCCAAACGACAGATAGGACAGATGGACCGGCATCTTGACGACGACGGCATCCGGGGAGGCGTTCCATACGCGAACCCGCACCTCGTAGTCGGTGTCCGCCTGCAACCTGCCGGCGGGAACGGGCACACCACCCTGGCGTAGCTCGATATCGGGATTATCCCAGGTGACCGCGAGACCAAGGCCGATCAGATAATACTGATCGTAGATCAGCGGGTCAGGCCGGCAGAAAGCAGGGTGATCGATCGGTACGCAATGCGCCCGGGACCCTTTCTGGTCGACCCGGCGGTCGCCCCCTAGCCGCCACCGGCGACAGAAACGGCGAGCCATCTCGATCAGTGCCGGAATCCAGGCGGAGAACAATGCTCGCAGGATTGCCGCTATTCCTCGCATCGACTTCCCCTCTGAAGCTAACGCAGGGCAACGCTCTGATAACAACGGGATTCGCGCGGCAACAGTGTATTGGAGTGTCAGACGACTGGTGCCGTTTGTACTCTGGTCAGACGAATAAAGCTGGGCTCGAACGGTACGCGGGCTATTTCCGCGCGAAGAAACCGCGCGCGAACTGCACGATGCGCTTGTGGAATGCGAGCGCCAATATTGCGACAACGGCAAGTATGTAGAGAGCTTCGGTCGATCCGTCGCCGCCGTCAGGTGAAATACCAAACCAACTCTCGATGAAATCCATGAACAGATTCCCTCCGCGCAAACTTGCGACCCATGTTCAGCATAGCTCTTCAGCTTGTCCCGGTGTCAAGTAGGGATGCATTGCCCATCCACATAAATCCAGCAAAGACCGTTTTGCCGAATTGTCTGCTGTCTGTCGATAAACCTGAGAATTTGCCTAAAGATTGGCTAAAAAATTGTCGCGGCTTATTGATGCACAACTGAAGGAAAGCTTTGTATCTCGGTCATTTCCGGGTCATTTTGTCGATCATGTGCGAACGATCCAGTCATGATGGTGTCGCCAAACAGGTCCGGACTTGTGCATGGACAGTACGCGGCCCACTACGATCAGAAGCGCGGGGTAGCCTGAAAAGCAGCCCGGCATGGCTCATTGGACGCCATTCGGCGGTCGTCTGGCCTGGTTTCAAATGTAGTCAGCTCTCGAACGTGCCCGGCGACGTCGTCACGCTGTCGGCTATTGACAGGAAAGAGGCGTTTGAAAATCACCGGCGGTCGAGGCAGCAAAAGTCACCGTGCCGTATTTCGCCTGGGACACCACGATTCCGGCGAGATGCTGGTCTGGATCAGAGCGTCCTGACCGGCAGCTATCGTACCGGCCGAGCCTTAGCTGGGCCGGCCGGTACGCTTGCCGGCCTGACGAGGGCCGCCGTCAAGCAGCCGGTCGAATGTTTTGGTTCACCCGGAAGAGGTTGTTCGGGTCGTATTTCTTCTTCAGCGTAGCCAGGCGCTCATAGTTGTCGCCATAAGCCGCCTTGAGCCTTGCATCGCCCTCGTCATCCATCATGAAGTTCAGGTAGGCGCCGCCCAGATCGAACGGATGCACGGCCTCCCAGTAGGCCTTGGTCCAGCGCGTCACCGGCCCCGCTTTCTGTGGGTCCGGATCGATCCCGGCGATGACCATCGACCAGGTCGCATCACGGTAATTCCAGGGTGTCTCGTCTTTGCCGACGCGATGGACCGCACCATCGATCGGGTAGAGGTGCATGAGCGATAGCTCGCTCGGCGTCTTCGCCGCCTGCTTGAGATGGGCGTCGATCGCCTCGTCGGACAGCGTCTTGACGAAATCGCCCCGCCAGTACCACTGCATTCCCTTTGGGTAGAGCCCATCGAACATGCTCTGCACCGCGGGATAGGGCATCGTTCCCATCCAGTTGAACCAGGGCGCGGGCAGCGCATCGAGCAGCGGGGCCAGCGCCTCTCTGCCCTTTTCCTCCGGGCCGTTGTAGCAGCACATCAGCAGACACATCCGCTTTCCCCAAAACTCTTCCGGGAAGGGTGCGCTCGAGAGGACGGTCTTGAGCCCGAGAAAGATCCCGAGTTCTTCGGGCGCGTTCGGCAGGAACTCGCGATAATGCTGCATGATGGTGCGGGCGTGGCGCTGATCCCATGCGATCGGCCCCGCAAAGACCATGCTGACCTGGTGGAGCTTGAACACAAAGCTGGTGACGATGCCGAAATTGCCGCCGCCGCCGCGAAGCGCCCAGAACAGGTTGGGGTTCCGCTCCTTGCTGGCGGTGACGAAGCTTCCATCGGCAAGCACGACATCGGCCTCGATCAGATTGTCGATGGTCAGGCCATATTTGCGCGTCAGATAGCCATGGCCGCCGCTCAGCGTCAGTCCGGCGACCCCGGTGGTCGAGATGATGCCCGCCGGTACGGCCAGGTCAAAGGCATGGGTGGCATGGTCGAGGTCGCCCTGAGTGCAGCCCGGGCCCACCCGCGCCGTGCGGGCATCCGGATCGACGCGCACGCCGTTCATCGCCGACAGGTCGATCACCAGACCGTCGTCGCAGCTCCCCAATCCTGGTCCGTTATGGCCGCCGCCACGTACCGCAACCAGCAAATTGTTGTCGCGGCCGAAATTCACCGCTGTGATTACGTCGGCGACGTCGACACAGCGGGCGATGATCAGCGGCCGCTTGTCGATCATGCCGTTGTAGAGCTTGCGGGCCTCGTCATAGCGGGCGTCGCCGGCGCGGATGACTTCGCCTCGCAGGCTTGCTGCGAATTTGGTGATATCTTCATCGTTCATGACATTCCTCCCTGTTATTGGACCTGTCGGCCGGCCGATGAAACGCTAATCCCGTCCGCTGTTCCCGCAAATGTCACATCGTCCATTTCTGTTGCCCGATCGTTCAGAGTAGGATTAGACCGGATGGATAGTTGCCCGGGCGGCCATATTGCCGGATAGTTCGAGATGCCTGGCGGAAAAACTCGTTGTCAAAGGGAGTAGCCGATCGTTTCCGGAGGTGTAGTGCATGGATGTCCTTTCCGATGTGCTCCGAGCCGTTCGCCTCACCGGTGCGATCTATTTCGACGTCGACGCCAGCTCTCCCTGGGTTGGCGAGTCGCCGGGCACGGCCGACATTGCCGCCGCCGTCATGCCGGAGGCAGAGCACATCATTTCTTTTCATGCCGTGATGTCGGGCTCGTGCTGGGCCGCGCTGGGAGACGATTCGGTGCCGCCGGTGCTCGTCAACGCCGGTGATGTCGTTGTCTTCCCCGGTGGTGTTCCGAACGTGTTGAGCTCCTCGCCGGGGGCGCGGGGCGAACCCAATATGGCGATGTATTATCGGCCGATAGACGAGAGCCTGCCGTTCGCGGTGATCCATGGTGGCGGCGGAGACGAGCGGACCCGGTTCATTTGCGGGTATCTTGGCTGCGATGCACGTCCCTTCAATCCTCTCCTGGCCGCATTGCCGGCCATCCTGTGTGCCCGCAAGCCCGCCGATGGAAGCAGTTGGGTTATCGACCTTTTTCGGCTGGCGCTGGCCGAAGGTGGCAGTGGGCGGGCGGGCTGTGAAACGATACTCGCCAAGCTGAGCGAGCTGATGTTTGTCGAGATAATCCGCCGCCATCTCGAGACCCTCCCCGACGATTCGCGCGGCTGGCTGTCAGGCCTACGGGATCCACACGTCGGCGAGGCGCTCCGGCTCATCCACGCTCGCCCAAGGGAGGAATGGACATTGGACCGGCTCGCCCGCGAAGTAGGGCTCTCGCGCACGGCGTTTGCGAGCCGCTTTACCCACTATGTCGAGGTCTCCCCCATGCATTATCTTGCTCGCTGGCGTCTGCAACTGGCAGGACGCTTGCTCGAACGGCCCGAAATGAGCATCGCGCAAGCGGGTGCCGAGGTCGGCTACGAGTCGGAAGCCGCCTTCAATCGCGCCTTCAAAAAGTTCGTCGGCATTCCACCTGGCACCTGGCGAAAGGGACGGTCGGCGTTGCTCGAGGCTCAGAGATTGCCCGCTGGCGTCGTACAATAGGAAAGAACTGGCAGGGCGTTGACGCTTCGGTCTGCGTGCAGCGTCCCAATGCTCGAAAGCCCCTGGCACAAAGCGGTAGACGATGACCGGCCGCCGCGACGCTTTCGGCGAGGCGTGTCAGACTTCGCGCCTCAATCCTTCGCGCGCTCGACATAGGCGCCATCGGCCGTCATCACCACCACGCGGGTGCCGGCGCTGATGTGTGGCGGCACCAGGGTACGCACGCCGTTGGACAGCGTTGCCGGCTTGTAGGACGAGGACGCCGTCTGGCCCTTGGTCACCGGCTCGGTCTCGACCACCTCGAAAGTGGCGCGCTGCGGCAGTACCAGCGAGATGGCGATGTTGTTGTATTGCGAGATCTGCACCGGCATGCCTTCCACCAGATAGGGCGCCATGTCGCCGATCACGCTTTCCGGCACCGCGACCTGGTCGTAGCTCTCCGGATTCATGAAGTGAAAGCCTTCGCCGTCACGGTAGAGGAACGTGTGCTCGCGCTCCTCGACATAGGCGCGCTCGACCTGCTCGGTGGTGCGGTAACGCTCGGAAACCTTTACCCCGTCGGAGATACGCCGCATGTCGAGCTGGGTGACCGGCGTACCCTTGCCAGGATGAATGTTTTCGGCAAAGAGGATCACATAAAGCTTGCCGTCCTTTTCGACGACGTTGCCTTTGCGTAAGGAGCTGGCGATGACCTTCACGGGTTTCCATCCTGATAAAATTTGTTGGCGCAAATCGGCTGGAGAGGCCGTTGCGTGCGGCCTAGCGCATCTTGGCCGCAATCGCCAGCCCTCTGTGCAATTCCCCTGAAGCCGATGACCGCCGCCTCGCCGTGGTGGACGCCGCATGTCCACGCCGACCGCCGGCCGCGGCTGATCCTGCGCAATGCCATTGCCGCCGGGATGCGCGACTGGTTCGCCCGCCGCGACTTCGTCGAGGTGGAGACATCGGCCCTGCAGGTCTCGCCCGGCAATGAAGCGCACCTGTCGGCCTTTGCCACCGAGGCGATCGGGCCGGACGGGCAGCGCCAGCCGCTCTACCTCCACACGTCGCCGGAATTCGCCTGCAAGAAGCTGCTTGCCGCCGGCGAGGAGCGCATCTTCAGCCTCGGGGCTGTCTGGCGCAACCGCGAGCGCGGCCCCTTGCACCATCCTGAGTTCACCATGCTCGAATGGTACCGCGTCGGCGAGACCTATGAGAGCCTGATGCGCGATTGCGCCGAGCTCGTAGCGCTGGCGGCCGAACGGGCCGGAGCGAAGCGTTTTAGCTTCCGCGGCCGTGAAGCCGATCCGTTCGCCGAGCCGGAACGGTTGAGCGTCGCCGAAGCCTTCATGCGCCATGCCGGCATCGATCTGCTGGCGACGGTTGCAGCCGACGGCAGCACCGACCGCGCGGGGTTGCATGCCGCCCTGGTCCAGGCCGGATTGCGGACCGCGCCCGACGACAATTGGGCCGACCTGTTCAGCCGGGTGATGGTCGAAAAAATCGAGCCGGCGCTGGGGCAGGGGCGCAACACCATTCTTTTCGGATATCCGATCTCGGAGGCGGCATTGGCCCGGCCGAGCGCCGACAATCCGCGCACCGCCGAGCGCTTCGAGCTCTATTGCTGCGGCGTCGAACTCGCCAACGCCTTTGGCGAGTTGACCGATCCGGCCGAGCAGCGCCTGCGCTTTGCCGCCGAAATGGATGAGAAGCAGCGTGTCTATGGCGAACGCTATCCGATCGACGAGGACTTCCTCGCCGCGCTCGCCATCATGCCGCAGGCGAGCGGCGCCGCGCTCGGCTTCGACCGGCTGGTGATGCTCGCCACCGGCGCGCTCAGGATCGAGGACGTGATCTGGACACCGGTGGCCGCTTCCTGAGGGATTGTCGATCTCGCTCGCCGTTCATCCGCCTGCGGCCTGCGGTCCTGTTTGGGCGCTTGATGCACCCGGTTTGCCCGCTTCTCCCATTGCAGAAGCGGCATCGGGACAATAGATGGTGCAGCAGCGGCTGCCCTTCAGCCGGCCGGAAATAACAGGATCATGCGCATGACCGATACGCTCGACGCAGCGAAACTGACCGATCGCGTCGCGGCCCTGGTCGAGGCTGCCAAACGGGCCGGCGCCGATGCCGCCGATGCCGTTGCGGTACGCGGCCGCTCGACCGGCGTGTCGGTGCGGCTTGGCAAGGTCGAAGGCACAGAGGCGTCCGAGAGCGAGGACGTCTCGCTGCGCGTCTTCGTCGGCAAGCGGGTAGCGAGCGTTTCGGCAACGGCGGCATCCGACCCCAATATGCTGGCCGAGCGCGCGGTCGCCATGGCCAAGGTGTCCCCCGAGGATCCCTATCAGGGCCTCGCCGACCCGGCCTTGCTGGTCAAGAAACCGCGCGACCTCGATCTGTTCGACGCCACGGAGGTATCGGCGGACCAGTTGAAGGAAGCAGCGCTTGCCGCTGAAGCGGCGGCGCTTGCCGTCAAGGGCGTCACCAATTCGGCCGGCAGTGGCGCCAGTGCCGGGCTCGGCGGCCTGGTGCTCGCCACCTCGCACGGCTTCGTCGGCCATTACGTCGCCTCGCGTTTTTCACGCTCGACCAGCGTGATCGCCGGCGAGGGCACCGGCATGGAGCGCGACTACGAATTCTCCTCGCGCCAGCATTTTTCCGATCTCGACGCGCCGGAAGACATCGGCCGCAAGGCCGGTGAGCGCGCCGTATGCCGCATTGGCGCGCGCAAGGCGGCGACCGGGCCTGTCGACGTGGTGTTCGATCCGCGTGTGGCGCGCGGCATTGCCGGCCACCTTGCCGGTGCCATCAATGGCGCCGCGGTCGCGCGCAAGACCAGCTTTCTCCGCGACATGATGGGCAAGAAGGTGGCTTCGGCCGCAATCACCGTCACCGACGAGCCGCTCCGGCGCCGTGGACAGGCCTCGCGCCCGTTCGACGGCGAAGGCGTCGAGGGCGAAAAACTGTTCATGGTCGACAAGGGCGTGCTCAACCACTGGTTCCTGTCGACTTCGGCGGCTCGGGAACTCGGCCTCGTCACCAATGGGCGCGGCTCGCGCAGCGGCTCGTCGGTCTCGCCGTCGTCGACCAATCTCGCCATCGAGCCCGGGGAAAATACGCCGGAAGAGCTGATCAAGTCGCTCAAGACCGGCTTCTACGTCACCGAAGTGTTCGGCCAGGGCGTCGACATGGTGACGGGCGAATATAGCCGCGGCGCTTCCGGCTTCTGGATCGAAAATGGCGAGCTGGCCTATCCCGTCGCCGAGGTGACCATCGCCTCCAATCTGAAGACGATGTTCCTCAACATGGTTCCGGCGAGCGATCTCGACCGCAATTTCGGCACCGCCGCACCCACGCTTTTGATCGAAGGAATGACCCTTGCCGGAGCTTGACCCGGCCGTCACGGCCGGCGCTACTGAAGACCTGGAGCTGCTGCGCGACGCCGCCCGCGAGGCGGGGCTCATCGCCATGCAGTACTTCAACAACAATCCGCAGGTGTGGATGAAGGGCGGCACCTCGCCGGTCAGTGAAGCCGATCACGCCGCCGACAAATATCTGCGCGAGACCTTGCTGGCGGCCCGGCCGGATTATGGCTGGCTGTCGGAGGAAACCGTCGACGACCCGGTAAGGCTCGTCGCGCGCCGCACCTTTGTTGTCGATCCGATCGACGGCACGCGCGGCTTCCTCGAAGGGCTGCCCACATGGTGCGTCAGCGTCGCTGTGGTCGAGAACGGCCGAACGCTTGCCGGCGTGCTCGACTGCCCGGCGAAGGGCGAAATCTATTGGGCGCTGCCGGGCGAGGGCGCGTTCCTGAATGGCAGGCGCATCAGCGTGCGTCCGCCGTCGGAAACGGCCGAAATCGCCGGACCGCAGGCGATGATCGACCTGATGCCGGCGAAATGGCACAAACGGCTGAAGCGCGTGCTCTATATTCCTTCGCTCGCCTACCGGCTGGCGATGATCGCCGGCGGCCAGCTCGATGCCACCTTCGTCAAGGCCAACGCCCATGACTGGGACATCGCCGCGGCCGATCTCATCCTGCGCGAGGCAGGCGGCGCCTTGCTCGATCGGCATGGCCGCGCGCCGCTCTATGCCGGCGAAGTGATCCGTCACGGACCGCTCGCCGCCGGCAGCGGCGAACTCCTCGCCGTGCTCGCCGGCGTCATCGCCGGGCTGGACAATTGACCACTATCAATAGTTCCAAAGTCGGCGGCTTTGGTCTAGACCTGTCCCAAACTCACGATATGTGAAGGATCGACATGGCCGCTGAAGACGGAAAGAAACAGCTTTTGCACCTGGTGTTCGGCGGCGAACTCAAGAAGCTGGGCGGCACCGAATTCCGCGATCTCGACGCGCTCGATATTGTCGGCATCTATCCGGACTATCAATCGGCGCACGCCGTCTGGAAGGCCAAGGCGCAAGCTAGCGTCGACAATGCCCATATGCGCTATTTCGTCGTTCACCTGCACCGCTTGCTCGATCCCGAAAACAAGGCTGTCGGTTGACATCGATGAACCATGAAGCGGTCAAGCGATCAGCCCCGCGGTCGGCGGTCAGACGTCGCAAGCCGAAGACGTTCTGGCGCAAGATCCGCGAACCGCTGGCGCAGTCGCGATTCGTCAAGAATGCGCTTGCCGCGCTGTTTGCGTATTTCGTCCGCCTTGTCCGCTTGACCAACCGCATGGTCGACGGATCGGCCAAGTTTTCCGGCGGCGCCTATGCGCAGCTCGAGCCTGGCATCATCGCGCTCTGGCACGGCCAGCACCTGCTGACCCCGGCCTACTATCCCAAGGGACGGCCGCTGGTTGCCATGGTATCGCGCAGCGCCGATGCCGAGCTCAACGCGCTGATGGTCGAGAAATTCGGCATCGAGGCGGTGCGCGGCTCTGGCGGGCGCGAAAGCGCAAGGCATCTCGACAAGGGCGGGGCCAAGGCGCTCATCGCCCTCAAAAAGTCGCTCGCCACCGGCAAGAATGTCGCCATGATTGCTGATATTCCCCACGGCACGCCGCGCGATGCGGGGCTCGGCGTCGTCCTTCTGGCGCGGCTGTCCGGCCGGCCGATCCTGCCTGCCGCGATAGCCACCAGCCGCCGCAAGGTGATCGAGGGCAGCTGGGACAAGACGACGATCAACTTGCCCTTCGGCCGCTCCTCGATTGTCGTCGGCACGCCTGTCTTCGTGCCGGCCAACGCCGACGCCGCGGAAATGGAACGCAAGCGCCAGGAGGTCACGGCCTCGCTCAATGCCGCGACCGCCGAGGCCTATCGCCTTGTGGACGGTTCGAAATGAGTATGCGCTGGGCCCGCGCCTTCCTGACGGCCTACCGCTTCGCCGGGGCCGCCGCTTACCCGCTGGTCGGACCTTACGTCGCCTGGCGCACTTCCAGAGGCAAGGAGGACCGCATTCGCCGGCGTGAACGCTACGGCGTCGCCGGACGCGAGCGTCCCGAGGGCCCGGTGATCTGGATCCATGCAGCCAGCGTCGGCGAGACCATCGCCGTCGTGCCGCTGGTCGAGAGCATTCTCGATTACGGCGTCAACATCGTGCTGACGACGGGCACGGTAACCTCGGCGCAGGTCGCCGAAAAACGGCTGGGCGACCGCATCATCCACCAATATGTGCCGCTCGACCTCAAGCCGGCGGTCAGCCGCTTCCTCGACCATTGGCAGCCGGACCTGGCGATCATCGCCGAATCGGAGATCTGGCCGATGACCATCCTGGAACTCGGCGCCCGCCGCGTGCCGCAGGTTCTGGTCAACGGCAGGCTGTCCGACCGCTCCTTCAAGTCCTGGAAGAAGCGCGCCAACATTGCCGAAGCATTGTTCGAAAATCTTGCCCATGTCGTCGCCCAGTCGGATCTCGATGGCGAGCGCTTCCTGTCGCTCGGCGCCCGGCCGGTCACCGTATCCGGCAATCTCAAGGTCGACACCGCGCCGCCGCCGGCCGACGAGCGGGCGTTGGCGGCGCTGAAACGCCAGATCGGCGGTCGCCCGACCTGGGCGGCGACCTCGACCCATGACGGCGAAGAGGCGGTCGCCGCCGAAGTTCACGCCATGCTGCACAAGCGCCACCACGGGCTTTTGACGATCATCGTGCCGCGCCATCCCGATCGCGCCGGGCAGCTGGCCGCCCAGATTTCCGGCATGGGCCTGAAGCTGGCGCAGCGCAGCAAGGGCGACAGGATCACCGCCGACACCGATATTCTGCTCGGCGACACGATCGGCGAGATGGGGCTTTATCTGAGGCTGACGGAAATCGCCTTTGTCGGCCGTTCGCTGACTTCCGAGGGCGGCCAGAACCCGCTGGAACCAGCCATGCTGGAGACAGCGGTGCTTGCCGGCCGCAACGTCCAGAATTTTCGCGAGGCCTATCAGCGCCTGCTCGATAGCGGCGGCGCCAAGCTGGTGCGCGACCGCGATATGCTGGCCGGCGCCGTTAATTTCCTTTTGACCAACGAGGCGGCCCGCCATGAGATGATGGCGGCGGGTGCGGCGACGGTCGACGAGATGCGCGGTGCGCTGGCGCATACGCTCAGGTCGCTCGAGCCCTATATCCAGCCGCTGGTCGTCAAGTCGCGCCTGAAGGGCGCGAACGGGCGCTGACGTGACCTCGGAAGCGCCACCCTTCTGGTGGGAAGAGCCGGACTGGCGTGTCACGGCGCTGTCGCCGCTTTCCGCCGTCTATGCGCTTGTCGCCGGTCGCCGCATGCGGCACGCGCCGCGCGAAAAGGTCGAGGCGCCGGTGCTCTGCGTCGGCAACTTCACCGTCGGCGGCACCGGCAAGACGCCGGTGGCGATCGCGCTGGCCGAGCAGGCCAGGCGCATGCAGCTCAATCCGGGTTTCCTGTCGCGCGGCCATGGCGGCTCCTTCGCGCAGCCGCATATCGTCGATCCGCACCACGACGCCGCCAAGCATGTCGGCGACGAGCCGCTGCTTCTGGCCGAACACGCGCCGGTCGCGGTGACGCCGAACCGGGCCGCGGGCGCCAGGCTTCTGCTGGAGAAGCTCGGCTGCGATTTCTTGATCATGGATGACGGTTTTCAGAGCGCGCGCATCCACATCGACTATGCGCTGGTCGTTGTCGATGCGCGCCATGGCATCGGCAATGGCCGCGTCATCCCCGGCGGGCCTCTGCGGGCAAAGATCGTCGACCAACTGGTCTTCACCAGCGCCTTGCTGAAGATGGGCGAGGGCACCGCGGCCGACACGGTCGTGCGCCAGGCAGCGCGCGCCGGCAGGCCGATCTTCGAGGCGCACACTGCCCCGAGCAGCAAGGTGACGCTGGCCGGCAGGCGTTTCCTGGCGTTCGCCGGCATCGGTCATCCCGATAAGTTTTTCGACACTGTCCGCGAGGCCGGCGGCGAGCTTGCGCTGACCAAATCGTTTCCTGACCATCATTTCTATGGCGAGGACGAGCTTGCCGAATTGGCGGCGACGGCACGTAAAGCCGGGCTTGGCCTCATTACCACCGCCAAGGACGCTGCCCGCCTGCGTCACGGCGCAGCACCGCCGGAATTCCTCGACGGGCTCGATGTGCTGGAGATCGACACCGTCTTCGAGCTCGACCATGTGCCGCAACGCATCATGGACGAGACGCTGGATGCCTGGCGGCAGCGCCGGCTTAAAGGCTGACCAGAAGCTTGAGCACCGAGGCAATGCGGGACTGGAATTTGCAGCTTTCCGCCGGTCGAACGTATTTTGTTCTTGCTTTGTGCCGGCACCTATGCTAGTAATTTAGCTATGGTGATGATTCGCCGGTGACCCGCCCTCGAGCCTGAGGCGGGTTTTTTATTTCAAGATAGCCTCTAAGGTTTCGGTGTTGCCGGCCTGACGCCGCGGCAGAGGGCGCAGGATCGCAACGGGGCGACTTCCATTTGCGCTGGACTAGCGTCGGCGGCGCAGTTCCGGATGCGCTTCGATCTCGCGGCGCAGCGAGGCGGCGGCATTCACATAGGGTTCCTGCCTGGCGACACTCCAGTATTTGAGCTCGTCGAGCGGGATGCTCTCGCCGGTCACCGCGCAGCGCACGAAGGCGCCGGGGCTGGTCACCTGGAAGTCGCCGTCGAGATAGCGGATGCGGGCTTCCTTGCCGCCGGGTCCTTCGAAACGGTTCATCATGGGGTGGTGCCGAAATTCATGACGATGTCATCGCCACAAATTGCGGCGAGGTCAAGCTCGGTTGGCCTTGCCTGGTTCTGTTTCTGGTGGCACTTGCTCGAACAAGCCGGCAAACCGGATGCCAATGCATGTCGCGCAAAAGTGTGCAGCGGTTTTGCGCGACATGCATAAACACAAGAACCTGAAGCGCGTCGCATGAGGCCGGTCGAACGCAACGCGCCTTAGGCATCTCATTCTTCGGCGATGATAAACTCTTCGATCTTCTCCGCTGCTAATCCTGCCTGGACCGCGATGCGCCGGGCGAGTTCGGCGGCGGCGGCGCGCGGGCGCCCCAGCGGCCGGTCGAGCCAGTAGGATATCGGGCTCAGCGCACTGCGTTCGTCTACGGCGACGATGCGGCCCGATTTCAATTGGTCCACCGTCAACGGCGGACGTGCCAGCGCAATACCGAGCCCGTGCGCGGCGGCGTCGAGCACGAGGTTGTAGTCCTCGAAACGGCGGTCGTGCGGCCGCGGCCGATAGTCCATCTCCTGCGCCGCAAACCAGGCCCGCCAGGCCGAAGCGTCGGAATCATTGATCACCGGAAATTCGAGCAGTCGGGCGGGATCTCCGCGACCGATCTCTCTGGCCAATTCCGGCGAGGCGACAGGGAACACATATTCTTCGAAAAGCTGCACCGAGATCCGGCCCGGAATGCGACCGCGCCCGCAGCGGATCGACAGGTCGATGCCCTC
Organism: Mesorhizobium sp. M0019; assembly: GCF_040323975.1. NCBI lineage: Bacteria > Pseudomonadati > Pseudomonadota > Alphaproteobacteria > Hyphomicrobiales > Phyllobacteriaceae > Mesorhizobium > Mesorhizobium sp. M0019. The sequence continues at coordinate 24,376 of NZ_JAMYVK010000034.1, forward strand.
GTCGGCAAGATCGCCTTGGCGGATGTCGACGTCGAGCACGATACGCAGCTTGGACGGGTGGTTCTCCAGCGCCGCCATGCGCGGCATCAGCCACAGCCCGCTGACCGAAGGGATCGAGGTCAGCCGCACCACCGCCGTGCCGCGCGGCTCGACCCAACGGTCCGAATTGCTGGCGATCAGGGCAAAGGCTTCGGTGGTGCGCAGATGCAGGCGATTGCCTTCGACGGTCAGAGAGACGCCGCGGGCGCCGCGATCGAAGACTTTCAGCCCAAGCCAGCCCTCGAGCTTGGCGATCTGCCGGCTGACGGCGCCGTGGGTGATGTTGAGCTTCTCGGCCGCCGCCGAAAAGCTGCCGGTCCGAGCCGCGGCGTCGAAGGCGCGCAGCGTTTCGAGCGGCAGCATCGGGTCTAAGCTGTGATCCATAGTCACAGGTGATCCTCGATTTGTTCGTTTGTCAACCGACCCGCAATAGCGTTTCTCTACTTCATGGCATTGGATCGCGAGGACACCCAGATGAGCGCTTACACCGGCACGTTGAATACGACACAGCGCATGGATGCCACGGCTGCCATCGCGGTGGCGCTGACGGTGGTCGGCTGGGCCTCCGCCTTTCCGGCGATCCGCGCCGGCCTTGCCGCTTTCGGGCCGCTGGAACTTGGCGCGCTGCGCTTTGCCATCGCCGCGGTTCCGGCGGCGATCTTCCTCGCGGTCAAGCGGCCGGCGCTGCCCAGGCTCGATGAACTCTGGCGCTTTGTCTTCGGTGGTGCCGTCTTCGTCGCACTCTACACGGTGATGCTCAATTTCGGCGAGCTGACCGTTTCGGCCGGTGCGGCCGGCTTCATCATCAATGTCAGCCCGATCTTCACCGCCATCATGGCCATGGCGCTGCTCGGCGAACGCTTCTCGGGCCTGGCCTGGGCCGGCACATTCCTGTCCTTCGCCGGTATCGGGATCATCGCCATGGGCGAGGGGCAAGGACTGCATTTCAACAATGGTGCGCTGCTTGTCCTCGGCTCGGCGCTGTGCTCGGCCGTCAACACCATCGTCCAGAAGCCGCTGTTTGCCCGCCACCACCCGCTGACCATCTCGGCCTCGAACATGGTGCTTGGCGCGCTCTGCCTGTCGCCGTTCCTGCCGAGCGGTCTGGCGCAAGCGGCGGTCGCCGACACCGCCGGGCTCGGCGCCGTCATCTTTCTCGGCATCGTGCCCAGCCTCATCGCCTATGCCGCATGGGCAATAGCGCTGTCCCGGCTGCCCGCGGCGCGCGCCTCGAACTTCCTCTATCTGGTGTCGCCGATGGCGACGCTGATCGGCTTCTTCTGGCTGGGCGAGGTGCCGACGCTGCTCGGCATCCTCGGCGGCGCACTGGCGCTCGGCGGCGTCATTGTGGTGAATTTGAAGAGATGAGCAAAGGGTTTGGGGCTGTGCCTGACTCGAAAAGAGCCGCTGTACAGCGGCTCTTTTCGTACCCCCACCCCGCTGCTTCGCAGCGACCCTCCCCACAAGGGGGAGGGTAAGCTCCTCGCGAGGCGTCGGCGGGTAGGCTCCCTACCTCCCCCTTGTGGGGAGGTCGGACCGAAGGTCCGGGTGGGGGCTGCGCCCTGCGAGTTTCTTATCGCCGCCCGAACAATCTCTCGATATCCGCGAGCTTGAGCTCGATATAGGTCGGGCGGCCGTGGTTGCAGGTGCCGGAGCCCGGCGTCGCCTCCATCTGCCGCAGCAGCGCATTCATCTCTTCCGGTTTGAGCAGCCGGCCGGAGCGTACCGAGCCGTGGCAGGCCATGGTCGCGGCTATCCTGTCCAGCCGCTCCTTCAGCGTGTCGACCGTGTCGTTGTCGGCGATCTCGTCGGCGAGATCGCGCACCAGCTGCTGGACGTTGGTCTCGCCGAGCATCGACGGCGTCTCGCGCACCGCGACGGCACCGGGGCCGAAGCGCTCGATGCCGAGGCCGAAGCGGGCCAGCGTCTCGGAATGCCTGGCAAGCCGCTCGGCATCCTCTTCCGACAGATCGACAATCTCGGGCAACAGCAGCATCTGCGACGGCACCGCGCGTGAGTGGAGGGCGTTCTTCAAGGCCTCGTAGACCAGCCGCTCATGCGCCGCATGCTGGTCGACGATGACAAGCGAATCCCTGGTCTGGGCGACGATATAATTCTCGTGCACTTGCGCGCGCGCCGCGCCCAGCGCCGTGCCGAGCAGCGTTTCCGCCGCTTCGTTTTGCCCGGCGCGCGCATCGGCGCTGTGCAGCGGCCCCGCGTCGAAGGCCGCCTGCTCGTCCTCGCCGAACCCGTCGCCCATATCGAGCGGCCGCTGCGGCGAACGGGCAGGATCGAACCCGGAAAAGCCCGATGCCCGATAGGCGGCCTCGTAGCTGCGGTGACCGTTGGCCGGGCCACCATGCGCATAGGATGCCGCGCCTGGCCGGAACGCCGCCATCATGCCGGCGGCCCCGGTGGTGGCGGCGCGGATGCCGGCATTGGCCAGCGCTTCGCGGATAGCGCCGACGATCAGCCCGCGCACCAGCCCCGGGTCGCGGAAGCGCACGTCTGCCTTGGCCGGGTGGACATTGACGTCGACGATCGCCGGATCGAGCGTCAGGAACAGCACGCTGACGGCATGGCGGTCGCGCGGCAGCACGTCGGCGAAGGCGCCGCGAATGGCGCCGGCGATCAGTTTGTCACGCACCGGGCGGCCGTTGACATAAGCGTATTGCTGCAGCGCGTTGGCGCGGGTGAAGGAGGGGACCGAGACATGGCCGGCGAGATGCACGCCGTCCCGCATCGCGTCGATGGCGATCGCATTGTCCGGAAAGTCGGCGCCCATCACCTGTGCCACCCGGCGCAGCCGGCCTTCCGGGCTGTCGTCGGTCGCCGGCAGTTCCAGCGTCGAGCGGTCCGGGCCGGCCAGGGTGAAGCGCACGGCGGGAAAGGCGATGGCGATGCGCTTGACCACGTCGCCGATGGCCGAGCTTTCGGCGCGCTCGCCCTTCATGAATTTGAGCCTTGCGGGCGTGGCGAAGAACAGGTCGCGCACCTCAACCGTGGTTCCGCGATTGGCCGCCGCCGGCCTGACCGCGGAGACGCGGCCGCCGTCGATGCCGATCTCGGCGGCGTTTTCACTGGACGCGGTGCGCGAGCGGATCGACAGCCGCGCCACCGAGCCGATCGAAGGCAAGGCCTCGCCGCGGAAGCCGAGCGAGCGGATGTCGTGAATGTCGTCGGCGAGCTTGGAGGTGCAATGGCGCGCAATCGCCAGCGCCAGTTCGTTTTCCGGAATGCCCAAGCCGTCGTCGCTGACCCGGATAAGATTCAGCCCGCCGCCGGCGGTGACGATCTCGACTCTGGCAGCACCGGCATCGAGCGCGTTCTCGACCAGTTCCTTGACCACGCTTGCCGGACGCTCGATGACTTCGCCGGCGGCGATCTGGTTGATCATCGTTTCGGAAAGCTGGCGGATGGGCATGGGGCACTATAGGCGGATTCGTGGTCGATGCGGGAGGGCGGAATTGAGGAAATCCACGCAGCCGACCGCGGCCGTGCACTTCAACTCATGAGCTTGGGCAGCGCTGCCGACAGTGCATCGACGGCAAGGCGGACTTTCATCGGCAGATGAGGCGTCTGCAACCACAGGGCATGAACGTCGTAGAGAAACCGGGATTGTTCCGGCAACAGCGGGACAAGTGCGCCCGCCTGGATGCGCTGGCGAACCATCCAGTATGGCAGCCACGCGAGCCCCATGCCGGCGGCCGCGGCATCGGCGATGGCATCGAGGTCGTCGAGCCGCAATCTGCTGACTGGCCTGACCTCAATCGGGGGATGGCCATTGCGCGGAAACAGCCACGGCTGAACGGCACGCCCGGAACGGCGGTAGATGATCGCGTGATGGCTGCCGAGGTCATCTATTTCATGTGGCTCGCCGTGCCGGTCGAGATAGGGCGGGGACGCGCAGACGACCATGTGCTGGCGCGCGATGCGACGCGCCATCACCCCGGTCTGGTCCTCCAGATCGCCCGTTCGGATGGCAAGGTCGCAGCCATCCTCTGCCAGATCGGCGATGGCATCGCTGAACGATAGGTCAAGTTCCAGCGCCGGATATTGCTGCGCAAGCCCGAACAGGATCGGGGCAACGCAGCGCCGGCCGAAATGCACCGGCATGAGGACACGCAGCTTTCCGCGCGGTTCGGCAAGCTGGTCGGCGGCGAGTGCATCCGCGGCCTCCGCTTCGGCAAGCACCAACCGGCAGCGTTCATAATAGGCGCGCCCGAAATCGGTCAGGCTTTGGCGGCGCGTGGTCCGGTTGATGAGGCGCACGCTCAGGTGCTCCTCGAGAAACCGGACATGCTTGCCGACCATCGGCCCGGACAGATCGAGAGCCGCCGCCGCGGCTGCGAACGAGCCCAGGTCGACGGCTTTGACGAACACGGCCATGCTCGTAAGGCGATCCATATTCAAAACCTACAGTTTCTGCTGATCTACTCAAGCGGCTATTTATCCGCCTGATGAGCGCTGGCATAGCTGATTCAGTTCAAATATTTTGGAGTTGTGATCGATGGCACGTGTCGTTCGCTTTCATGAGCTCGGTGGTCCCGAGGTCCTGCGCATCGAGAATGTTGACACGCCTGCGCCCGCGAGCGGTGAGATTCAGATCCGCGTCAAGGCGCTGGGTATAAACCGCGCCGAGGCGCTGCTGCGTTCGGGGACCTACATCCAGACCGCGCCGTTGCCTTCCGGTCTTGGGCTCGAGGCGGCGGGTATCGTCGAGATGGTCGGCGAAGGCGTGGACGGGTTTGCGCCTGGCGATGCCGTCAGCATCGTGCCGCCATTATCGATGGCCCGCTGGCCTGCCTATGGTGAGATTGCCACATATCCCGCCGAGCTCGTCGTCAAGCACCCGCCATCGCTGAGTTGGGAAGAAGCCGCCGCCGCGTGGATGCAATATCTCACCGCCTACGGTGCGCTGATCGACATTGCCAACCTCCAAAGCGAGGACTTTATTGTCGTTACCGCGGCCTCGAGCAGCGTCGGACTTGCCGCGATCCAGATCGCCAACATGATTGGCGCGACCCCGATCGCGGTCACACGGACATCTGCCAAGAAGCGGGCTTTGCTTGAGTTCGGCGCGGCCCACGTCATCGCCTCGGCAGAGGAGGACCTGGAAGCCAGGCTGAAGCGAATCGCCGGCCCGGAGGGCGTGCGCGTGGTGTTCGATGCCGTCGGCGGCGCGATTTTCAAGCCTCTGACGGCAGCGATGGCACGGGGTGGCATTCTCATCGAATATGGCGGCTTGAGCCCCGACCCGACACCCTTTCCGCTACCTGCAGTGCTGGCCAAGACACTGACGCTGCGCGGTTATCTCGTCCACGAGATCGTGCGCGATCCGGTCCGGCTGCAGGCCGCCAAGGCGTTCATCCTTGACGGACTGAGCTCGGGTTCGCTGAAGCCGGCAATCGCCAGAACCTTTCCGTTCGACCAGATCGTCGAGGCGCACCGCTATCTCGAATCGAACGAGCAATTCGGCAAGATCGTCGTGACCGTTTGACCGGGCATTTATCGGCCCCACGCCTGCGCCGCCAGCCAGTCCCGGACCTTGCGGGCGTTGTCGCTGAGTTCGCGGTTCTTCGACCAGATGACATGAAAACCCTTGCCGGTCGTCATCGTGTGGCCGGTGACGCGCACCAGCAGCCCTGATGCCAGCAGCCGCTCGGCGAGGTGACCCCAGCCGAGCGCGATGCCTTGCCCTTCCATGACTGCCTGGATCACCAGCGCATAGTCGTTGATGCGCAAGCCGCGTCCGGCATCGGCGATGTCGACACCGGCCGAGGCGAACCATTCGTCCCAGCTCGCGGCCTCGCGAAACGGCTCTTCAAGATGGATAAGGCGGTGCGATTGAAGGTCCGCGACACGCTCCGGCAGCCCGAACCGTGCCACATAACTAACGCCGGCAACGGGGAATATCACCTCATCGGCCAGCGGCAGCGAATGATAATCCGGCCATTCCTTGGGCTCGCCGCCGCGGACGCCGAGCGGGATGTCTTCGGCGATGATGTCGAGATCGCGGTCGGCGGTCTGGATGCGCAGGTCGATGCCCGGCAATTCGTCGCGAAACTGCTGCAGGCGCGGCATCATCCAGAACGAGGCGAAGGCGGTCGAGGCCGCGAGCGTCACATGCGCGCCGACGGCGATCTGGCGCAGATCCTCCGCCGACTTGCGAATGTGCGACAGGCCGAGCGAGACATCGGCATGGAAGCGGTCGCCGGCCTCGGTCAGGCTGACTTGCCGGTGGCGGCGCTGGAAGAGTTTGGCGCCGAGCTGCTCTTCGAGCCCACGGATCGCATAGGAGACGGCAGCCTGCGTCATGCCGAGCTCGCGCCCGGCGGCGGTAAAGCTCGACAGCCGCCCGGCGGCCTCGAAAACGATCAGGCTGCCGGCCGACGGCAGCAGGTGGCGCAAGCTTCGCATAAGCTGAGCTTATACAAGAGATCAGGATTTTCCAGCGTCACAGCTGCATTTTGTCTGGCTAGATTGGTCACCAACAGGAATATGGAGCCTTCATGAACGCACCGGCCGTTGAAGTGAGCGAACACGCCAACCGCCGCAGCGGTGGCCGCCTGGGGCGCAAGGCGCTGCGGGGCGCACCCATAGCGTCGTTTCCAACCCTGGTCCGCCAGATTCCCGTCTATCAGATGGTTCCGGACGAGGCGGTTGAGCTGATCCACCAGGAGTCGCTCTCCATCCTCGAAGAAGTGGGATGCGAGTTCCGCGACGACGAGGCGATCGCAATGTGGAAGGCGGCGGGCGCCGATGTCTCGGAGACAAGGGTCCGGATCGACCGCGCCCTGCTGATGGAGCTCATCTCGAAGGTCCCGTCGGAGTTCACGCTCAATGCGAGGAATCCCCAGCGTTCCGTACGTGTGGGTGGCAACAACTCCATCTTCGTGCCGATGTACGGGGCGCCTTACGTACGCGACCTCGACAACAACAGGCGCTACGGCACACTCGCCGACCTCAACAATTTCCACAAGCTCGCCTACATGGCGCCGGCGCTGCATTCGTCGAGCTCGATCATCTGCGAGCCGATGGAAATCGCGGTGCCGAAACGTCACCTCCACATCATCCATTCGGCGCTGAAGCACTCCGACAAGCCGTTCATGGGCATCGTGACCTCCAGGGATCGAGCCGAAGACACGATGGCGATGGCAGGCATCGTGTTCGGCGAGGACTATGTCCGCGACAACCCGGTCCTGGTGTCGATCACCAACTGCAATTCGCCGCTGGTGTGGGACGCCACCATGCTGGACGCGATGAAAGTCTATGCGCGCCACAACCAGCCGCTGATCCTCGCCCCCTTCGCCCTTTGCGGCGCCTCGACTTCGGCCTCTGCCGTCGGTGCGGTCGCGCAGGTCAATGCCGAAGCGCTGGCGGGCGTCGCGTTCACACAGCTCCTGCGTCCGGGTTCGCCGCAGATCTACGGACAGTTCATGGTGACGGTCGACATGAAGACCGGCGCTCCCATGGGCGGCACGCCGGAGGCGGCCCAGATGATGTATCTCATGGGCGCGCTGGCGCGGAGGTATCGTCTGCCGTGGCGCACGTCCGGTTTCCATGTCGGCTCGAAGCTGAACGACGCCCAGGCGGGCTACGAGGCGAACATGCTGATGCATGCCGCCATCCTTGCCGGCGCCAACTACATCTGGCACTCTGCCGGTTGGCTCGAGGCCGGCCTGACCTGCGGCTATTCGAAATTTGCCACCGACTGCGAGCAGCTTGTCGGCTGGTACAAATATGCTGGCGGGCTGCCATTCGACGATTTCAAGGAGGCTATGGCGGCTATCCGCGAGGTCGGACCGCAGGGCCATTTCCTCGGCACCCAGCACACGCTTGAACATTTCGAGTCCGCCTTCTTCATACCGAGCATCATGGACTTCAATTCGTTCGAACAGTGGAAGGCGGAAGGAGCAAAGGACCACGACACCCGCGGCCGCGAGAAAGCGCGCAACATGCTCGCCGATTATGAGGAGCCGAAGCTCGATGAGGGCATCGCCGATGGTCTCAAAGATTTGATTGCGCGGCGCGAGGAGAAACTGCCGGACAGCGTTAGTTGATCAGGGGCGAAGACCCGATGCGAACCATAAGGGAGGAAAAAATGACACTCTTCAGAAGCAACGGCGATCGCGTACCGAGCGCCATCGAAGCAATGGCCAGCGAGGCGCGCGCCGGTCGCGTCGACCGGCGGGAGTTTCTGGCCCTGGCAAGCGCTTTCGGCGCATCGACGGCCCTTGCCTACGGCATGATTGGACTTGCCGTGCCGGAGCGGGCTTTGGCTGAAGAGCCGAAGAAAGGCGGAACGCTGCACGTTTCGATGTCGGTGAAGGCGCAAAAGGACCCGCGCACCTACGACTGGGTGGAACTTGCGAACATTTCACGCTGCTGGCTCGAGCCGCTTGTCCGCTACACCCGCCAGTTCACATTCGAGCCGGTTCTGCTCGAAAGCTGGGAGGTCAACGACGACGCCACCGAATACGTGCTGCATGTGCGCAAGGGCATCGCCTGGAACAACGGCGATGCTTTCAACGCCGATGACGTGGCCTACAATCTGACGCGCTGGTGCGAGAAGGCTACCGCCGGCAATTCGATGGCCGCGCGCGTTGGTGCGCTGATCGATGCAAAGACCGGCAAGGCCAGGGAAGGGGCGATCACCAAGGTCGACGACAACACGGTGAAGCTGAAGCTGAACGAACCGGACATCTCGCTGATCCCGAACTTCACCGACTATCCGGCGCTGGTGGTCCATCGCAACTTCGACGCCGACGGCGCCAATCCGATTGAGAAGCCGATTGGCACCGGGCCGTTCGAACTGGTGTCTTATGCGGTCGGCCAGAAAGCGGTCGTCAAGCGTCGTGAGAATGGCAAATGGTGGGGCGGTGAAGCGCTTCTCGACGGCGTCGAATTCATCGATTACGGAACCGATTTCAACGCCTCGATAAATGCATTCGACTCCGGCGAAATCGACCTCAACTTCGAGACGCCGGCCGACTTCATAGAGATTCTCGACAAGATGGGGCTGGTCAAATCGGAGGTCGCGACAGCGACCACGCTCGTCGCCCGGACCAACATCACGAACAAGCCCTATGACGACAAGCGGGTTCGCAACGCCCTCCAGATGGCCGTCGACAACAAAGCGGTGCTCGAACTTGGCTACGCCGGGCGAGGCACTGTTGGTGAAAACCACCACGTCAGCCCGATTCATCCGGAATACTACGCGCTGCCCAAGAAGACACGCGACGCCGCGGGCGCCAAGAAGCTTATGGCCGATGCCGGGCAGGACGACTTCGAGCATGAACTGATCACCGTCGAGGACGATTGGCAAAAGAACACCGGCGACGCTATTGCCGGCCAGTTGCGCGATGCCGGGATCAAGGTGAAGCGCACCGTGCTGCCGGGGTCGACCTTCTGGAACGACTGGACGAAATACCCCTATTCGATGACCATCTGGTACATGCGCCCGCTTGGCGTCCAGGTGTTGGCGCTCGGCTATCGCACCGGCGAGGCCTGGAACGAAACCGGCTACTCGAACCCTGATTTCGACGCCAAGCTCAAGCAGGCTCTTTCGCTCATCGACGTGGAAAAGCGCCGCGAGGTCATGAAGGACATCGAGCAGATCCTGCAGGATTCGGGCGTCATCATTCAGCCGTTTTGGCAGAAGCTGTTCAGCCACATGAACGAGAAGGTGAAGAACTACGGTGTCCACCAAACCTTCGAGATGGATCTCCAGAATGTCTGGCTGAACGCCTGAGTTGCCAGCAGAGGACGCGTTGCAGGATTTCATGGACCGCAAGAAAGCCGACGGGCAAGATGCGTGGTACTGATAGCTTCCGTCAGTGAACAATCGGGGACACCCATGAAACTGCCACTTTTTGTTGCCGCGCTTTCGATGGCCGTGCCGGCGGCCGCGTTTGCCGGCCCTGCTGCCAACGCCGTGAAGTTCTTTTATGTCCCGTCGGTCAAATTCGAGGCCGATGCGCAATATCGCGACCGCTTCACCGCACCGGTGACGAAACTGTTCGAGCTGAACGACAATGCGGCAAAGAACCATCCGGATGAAGTTCCCTGCATCGACTTCGCCCCTGGTCTCGATGCGCAGGACTATGACGAGAAGACCGTGGCCAAGACGCTGACGCTGGCCGAAACGCTGGATGGCGACAGCGCCGAGGTGACGGCGACGTTCAACCTTTTTCCGGAAGGCGATGATTCCAAACGCGAAATGGTCTGGTCGTTGAAGAAGATCGACGGCCAGTGGAAGGTCGCCGACATTACCTCGAAGACCAGCGGCTGGACGCTGAGTGCGCTCGAATGCCTGGCCGGGCAGCCTCCGGAGTGACGCCGTGCTTCGCTGCCATCCCTGGATTTTGGCGACTGCGTGCCTGCTGGCCGGATTGAGCAGCGCCGCCGCTCAGGGCCTGTTCGGCGCGCCGCCCGCAAACGCGCCGGCCGACAGTGCGGCACCCCCGCCGGCAGTGTTGCCGCCGGCAGAAAACGCGCCGGCCGCACCCGTGCAGCCGGGCTCGCCGACCGCGGTAGTGAAGCCGTTCTACGAGCATGCCGGGCTCGAGGTCGATCCGGCTCAGCGGGGCCATTTCACCGACCCGGCAAAGTCGGTGCTCGACAAGAGCGACGCGCTGCGGAAGTCGGGGCAGGGCGAGTGCCTCGATCCCAACATGGCGCTCGACAATTCCGAATACGAAAAGGCGGAGATCGACAACAGCCTGAAGACCATCGAAGCGGTCAAGGGCGACGAGGCCAAGGTCGTCGTCGCTTTTGTCGTCTCCGGCAATCCGCACCGGCTGGAATGGAAGTTCAAAAAAATCGACGGCGACTGGAAGATATCGGACCTGCTCTCGGTGACAGGCGAATGGGCGCTAAGCCAATACCAGTGTGAGTGAGAACGGAACCGATGAAGATCAGCAACATCCGCGTCACCCACGTCAACGTCCCGCTCGATGCTCCGTTTTGGTGGACGGCTGGTCTCTACGGCGGCGCCTCGAAATCGATCATCGAGGTCGAGACGGACGAAGGCGTGGTCGGACTGGGCGAGGCGCCATGGTGGCATTTCGGCGAGGTGATCAAGGCCGAGATCGCGCCGGCGCTGATTGGCGCCGATCCGCTCGACATCGCCGACTGCGAGGTGCGCTGCGTGCCGCCCTGGCAGATTACCGCCAACACCGGCGAGAATGCAGCCTCGGTGGCGTTCGGCGCCGTCGAACTGGCGCTGTGGGATATAAGAGGCAAGGTCTTCGGCATGCCGCTCTACAAGCTGCTCGGGGGCGCGGTGCGCAAGGACATTCCGTTTTCGGAATATTTCGCCTTTCGCCCCGCTCAAGGCGGAGCCGGCGGCGAGATGACCGCCGAAGCGATCGTCGACTACTGTCTCGGCATGCGAGAACAGCACGGCTCGACGATCTTCGAGGGCAAGCTGATCATGGGCGATCCCGAGCTCGAGATCAGGACAGTGCGCATGCTGCGCGAGGCGCTTGGCGATAAGGCGCAGATCAAACTCGATTCCAACATGCAGTGGTCGCTGACCACAGCGCGCTGGGTGCTGCGCGAGATCGAGCCGTTCAACATCCGCAACTACGAGGATCCGGTCGCGACCTTCGAGGAGATGGCTGCGCTGCGCCAGCATTCGCGCATTCCGTTCTCGACGCACATCCCGGATCTCAGACGGGCAATCGCGCTCGGTGCGCCGGATTACTTCGTCTGCAATTTCGCAGCACTCGGCGGATTGTCGAAAACCCTGAAATTCATCGCCGCCTGTGAGGCGATGGGCAAGGGGTTCTGGTGCTATTCGAACGATCTCGGCATTATGACATCGGCCTATCTGAACGTCGTAGCGGCGACGCCGTGGATCACGGAAGCGTCGCAGTCGCTGTTTCGCTGGCAGACCGGCGACGTCATCAAGGATGGCCCATTCCGGCAGACCGGCAACACGGTGCGTGTGCCGGAGGGTGACGGGCTGGGCGTCGAACTCGATCCGGCCGCCATGAAACGCTGGTCAGCACACTTCGCCGAACACGGGCCGATGCACCATTTCAGCGACCCGAACAACCCCAGCCGCTACCGGCGGCTGCCGCTCAACTGATGCGAAGTGCACGTGACCGATCGATGAGAAGAGGTCCTGTCGTGGCTGCTTTATTCGCGGCGGTTTGCGTCCTGGCCTGCGCTGTCACCTGGGAGGCAGGAAGCCGCGCGGTGGCCCGCGTGCCTCAGCAAAGCTTCACGCTGCCTGTGGGGTTAGAGGTGGAGCGCATCGTTCTGCAGCAAGAGGGCGCGCCCGATCTTGCCGGTTGGGTGGCGGATCGGCAGGACAGTTGCGGAACAATTGTGCTGTTACACGGACGCGGTTCAAACAAGCTGGCCATGGTTCCAAGAGCGAAGCTGCTTTTCGAAAGCGGCTACTCGATCGTGCTGTTCGATCTGTCGGGACATGGCGAAAGCGGCGGCGATATCAGAGGCTTTGGTTACATCGAACGGCAGGACGCCAGCCGCATCCTCGCCTTTGCGCGGCAAAACTTCGCCGGTCGCAAGGTGGCGGCCATCGGCTCGTCGCTCGGTGCGGCTGCTTTTGTATTTGGCGCTCAGCAGGAGCATGCCGATGCCTATGTCCTGGAGCAGCTCTACGCGACTTTGCTGGAAACCACGGCGTTGCGAGCGCCCTTGCCTATGTTGCGCGACGTACAGGCGACCATCCTCTTGGCGCAGATGCAGCTCCGCCTTGGCTTCGGGGTAGATGATGTCAGGCCGGTCGATCGCATCGGCGCGATTGATCGGCCGATATTGCTGCTAGGTGGCAATTCGGATCCGTTTGTCGCTCGCAGCCTGACACTGGCGTTGAAAGATGCGGCAGGCGCTGACGCAAAGCTGGTCTGGTTCGACGGCGCGCGGCATGTCGATCTCTATCGCTATGACCAACAGCGGTACCGCGACGCGGTGATGCCTTTCCTGGAGACCAACCTGTGCCGGACCGGGATCAGGTGAGCCGCTCCGTCCGATTAGCCGCGCCCGCGATAGGGGGCGACGCTGGTGTCGGGCAGCCACACACCTTCCGGCGGCGCGCCGGTTTGCCAGAACACGTCGATCGGAATGCCGCCGCGCGGATACCAGTAGCCGCCGATCCGCAACCACAATGGCTTGGTCGCGGCGATGATGCGGCGGCCGATCATGACGGTGCATTCTTCGTGGAAGGCGCCATGGTTGCGAAACGAGGTCATGAACAGCTTGAGCGACTTCGATTCCACCAGCAGCGCATCGGGTGCGTAGTCGATGACGATATGGGCGAAGTCCGGCTGGCCGGTGACCGGGCAGAGCGAAGTGAATTCCGGGCAGGTGAAGCGAACGATGGCCGGCGGGCCGTCGCCGCGCGAAAACGGCACGGTTTCCAGGACTGCCGCTTCAGGGCTCTGTGGTGCCTCGACGTTGGTGCCGAGCTGGGTGAGGTTCTTCGTATCGGTCATGAGCAGGTTCCTTGCTGCATGTCGCCCAAAACTGCGCAGCGATTTTGGGACAGCGACATGCGTAAAAACAAAAATTTGCCGCTCATTAGCACAATTTGAAACAGCAGGAAGACGATGACCAGCAACGACCCGCTCCTCCAGCCCTATCGGCTTAAGCATCTGACGCTTAAGAACCGGGTGATGTCGACCAGCCATGAGCCGGCCTATTCCGAGGACGGCATGCCGAAGGAACGCTACCGGCTCTACCATGCCGAAAAGGCCAAGGGCGGCATGGCGCTGACCATGACCGCCGGTTCGGCGATCGTCTCGCGCGACAGCCCGGCCGCTTTTGGCAATCTGCATGTCTATGACGACCGCATCGTGCCATGGCTCGCCGAGCTTACCGATGCCTGCCACGAGCACGATTGCAAGGTGATGATACAGATCACCCATCTCGGCCGCCGCACCGGTTGGAACAAGGCCGACTGGCTGCCCGTCCTGTCGGCTTCGCCGGTGCGCGAACCGGCCCATCGCGCCTTTCCCAAGACTATCGAGGACTGGGATATCGAGCGCATCGTCGCCGACTATGCGGCGGCCGCGCAGCGCTGCCAGGCTGCCGGCCTCGACGGCATCGAGTTCGAAGCCTACGGCCATCTGATGGACGGTTTCTGGTCGCCGGCCACCAACCAGCGCGACGACGATTTCGGCGGCTCGCTCGACAACCGGCTGCGCTTCACCGGAATGGTGCTCGACGCAGTGCGTGCCGCGGTCGGCGAAAAGTTCGTCGTCGGCATCCGCATGGTCGCCGACGAGGATTTCGAGAAAGGCCTGTCGAAACAGGAGGGCGTCGAAATCGCCAAGCGGCTGGCCGGCTCCGGCAAGGTCGATTTCCTCAACATCATCCGTGGCTCGATCGAGACCGATGCGGCGCTGACCAAGGTCATCCCGGTGACCGGCATGCGCTCGTCACCGCATCTCGACTTCGCAGGGGAGGTGAGAGCGGCGACGAAATTCCCGACCTTCCATGCGGCGCGGATTTCCGACGTCGCCACCGCGCGTCACGCCATCGCCACCGGCAAGCTCGACATGGTCGGCATGACGCGTGCCCACATTGCCGACCCGCATATCGTCAAAAAAGTGATGGAGGGCCGCGAGCACGAGATTCGGCCTTGCGTCGGCGCCACCTATTGCCTCGACCGCATCTATGAGGGCGGCGAGGCGCTGTGCATCCACAATGCGGCGACAGGCCGCGAGGCTGATATCCCGCATATTATTCCGAAAACCGAGGGACCGAAGCGGAAGGTGGTCGTCGTCGGCGCCGGCGCCGGCGGGCTGGAGGCGGCGCGCGTCGCCGCCGAGCGCGGGCACCAGGTGACGGTGCTGGAAGCATCGAGCCAGGCCGGCGGCCAGGTGCGGCTGGCAACGCAGAACCCTCGCCGCAAGGAATTGATCGGCATCATCGATTGGCGCCTGGCCGAGCTCGACCGGCTCGGCGTCGAGATCCGCTACGACAACTGGGCGGAGAAGGACGACGTGCTGGCGTTGTCGCCGGACGTGGTGGTGATCGCCACCGGCGGGCTGCCGCAGAACCCGCCTCTGACGGCGGGCGACAATCTCGTCACCTCGAGCTGGGATATCATGGCCGGCAGCATCAAGCCGGCCGAGAATGTACTGCTCTATGACGACAATGGCGGCCATCAGGGCATGGGTGCTGCCGAACTGATCGCCAATAGCGGCGCCAGGCTTGAGCTGG
The DNA here is from genome assembly GCF_040323975.1 of Mesorhizobium sp. M0019. NCBI lineage: Bacteria > Pseudomonadati > Pseudomonadota > Alphaproteobacteria > Hyphomicrobiales > Phyllobacteriaceae > Mesorhizobium > Mesorhizobium sp. M0019. The sequence continues at coordinate 39,616 of NZ_JAMYVK010000034.1, forward strand.
TTTCGCCCGAACGCTTCTTCGCCCCGGAAATGGGCGGCATGAACCATGTGCCCTACATGCGCGCCTTCCAGGAAAAGGGGGTCACGGTGACCATCAACACACGGCTGCGCTCGGTGCGGCGCGAAGGCAACCAGCTGATCGCCGAGCTCGCCTCCGACTTCGCCGATGGCTGGCGCGGCGAGCGGCGCGTCGACCAGGTGGTGGTCGAGCACGGCACGCTGCCGCTCGACGATCTCTACCTGGCGCTGAAGCCGCTGTCGAAGAACGCCGGCGCGATCGATTACGAAAAACTGGTCAATGGCGGCGACATCTTTCCGGTGCGCAATCCGCAGAGTGGTTTCGTGCTCTTCCGCATCGGCGATGCAGTAGCCTCGCGCAACATCCACGCCGCCATCTATGACGGCATCAGGTTCGGCTTGCGAATCTGAGGAATATTTTGGATTGATTGGTGGCGCGCAGCCGAACCTCCGTACGGAGAGCCACCAGGCACGTCGGTCCGGTCTGCGCGCCGCGCACGCCGCCGGCTATCGCCGGGCACCGTACGATCTTGCGATTGCGGCAGGACGCTCAAAACATCCTGGCGGTGGCCATGCAGAACACGGTGATGACCAGCAGGCCGCCAGCGATGCGTTCGCCTTTTGTCATCTTGGCGCGCAACTGGGTTTGCTTCGCCGCATCAGCGCCGGCCAACTGCCTGCTGGCGGAACCCACCAGCGCGCCCTGAACCCCGGCGGCGATTAACGCCGTCAAGATGCCCAGCGCCAAGACCTTCTCCATCGAGCCGAAAGAGCCGTTGTGGAAGAAATACCACAGCAGCAAGCCCGTGAGGAAAACCACGCCGGCTGCGCCCATTTGCGGCCGGAAAAAACGTTCCGCCCTGATCTCCGGTTCGCGGGCGACCGCGATGGTGGTGCCGGCCCAGAACACGCCCGCCATGACGTGAAGGCCGAGGACGATGATGTAGACATATTGCATGACCGCATTTCCTCTCTTGCCCACCGCTAGGCATATTGATAGATATCAAATGATTAGATGTCAACGCATAAGCTCGAGCCGGTTCCATAGGCTTTGCCCTTGTTCTAGTGTCGGATCATGACGCCCTTTGACCGCCCGCCGATCGGGATGAATCTCGCGCGCACCGCCAAGCTGGTTGCGCAGGCTTTCGACGCTGCCTTGGTCGAGGCAGGCGGCACGCTGCCGGTCTGGGTCACGTTGCTGTCGGTCAAGTCGCGGGAGCTGGCCAACCAACGCGAGCTCGCCGGCATGATCGGCATCCGGGGCGCAACGCTGACCCACCACCTCAACGCCATGGAGACGCAAGGCCTGCTGATGCGCCGCCGCGATCCCGAGAACCGCCGGGTTCACCAGGTGGAGCTGACCCAAGCCGGAGAAGCGCTGTTCCTGAAATTGCGCACCGCCGCGTTAGCCTTCGACAAACGGCTGCGGAAGGGATTGTCCGACGACAGGCTGGCGGAGTTTGCACAGGTGCTGGCTGCGCTGCGGGCCAATGTCGAGGGTTAGAAATTAGGATAGGAAACGCCATGCGCGAAATTTCGCTGAAGGATGCCGGGGCTACACTCTCGGCGCTGCTCGATCAGGTCGTCGCGGGAGAACCGGCCATCATCACCCGGCACGGCCGCAAGCAGGCGGTCATTTTGTCGTTTCAGGACTACGAAAGACTGGCGCGTGTGCCCAACTTTGGACAATTGCTGGCAGGATTTCCCGGTGATGAGGATGACCTTCCGCCTCGGCAGATCATGTCGGTTCGCAAGGCCGAACCATGACGGATCTACGCCCGGCAGCCCTGCAGCACCGTCAGCCTGGCCTTCTTGGGCGTTCGCGCCACCAGCCATCCGCGCACGCTGTTCGGCGGCATCGGGAAAGCGATGGAATAGCCTTGCACCTGGTCGCAGCCGATCGCCATCAGCGAGTCGAGCTCGGCTTCGGTTTCAGCGCCCTCGGCAACGATCGAGATGCCGAGACCGCGGGCGAGTTCTGTGAGGGCACGCACGATCTTGGTGTTGCCGCTGTTCTCGTTGATGTTCTGGACGAAACGGCGGTCGATCTTCAGCCGATCGATCTCGTTTGGATTGACATGGCTGAGCGATGCGTAGCCGGTGCCGAAATCATCGAGCTCAAGATGGATGCCGGCGGCGCGAATGTGCCGCAGCTTTGCCGCGATACCGGTCTTCTCGTCGTCGAGGATCACGGATTCGACGATCTCCAGCGACAATCTGTGCGCTGGCAGGCCAGCCCTCTCCAGCATGTCGAACAGGAAGACTTCGAAATCTGTCTCGCGCAGCTCCGAGCCGGATACATTGACGGCGATCCGTCCGAAGGCGATGCCTGCGCGGTTCCATTCGGCTGCTTCGTCGATCGCCTTGGCGATGACGATGCGGCCGATCTCGGGCATGAGACCGCATTTTTCCGCGATCGGAATGAACTCGCCCGGCGCGATCATGCCGCGCTCGGCATGTCTCCAGCGAACCAGAGCCTCGATGCCGCTGATGCCGCCGTCCGACAGCGACACCTGCGGCTGGAAATAGACTTCGAACGCCTTCTCCGAGATGGCGGTCCTGATGTCGAGCTCGAGCTGCTTGCGATAATCGAGTTCGTGCCTCAGCTCCTCGGAGAAGAACGACAAGCTGCCGCCGCCCTGCTTCTTGGCGGAATACAGCGCCAGATCGGCATGGACGAGCAGATCCTGCGCATTGTCGGCGTCGACAGGGTAGACCGCAATCCCGGCACTTACGCCTGGATGGATTGTCGTGCCTCGAAAGACGATCGGCTTGTTGAGCTTGGTCAGGATGCGCCGGGCGACGGTATCGATGTCCTCGGTGCTGCCGGCGCCATTGAGAATCATGACGAATTCATCGCCGCCGAGCCGCACGTTGAGATCCGACGTACGGCACGAATCACGCATGCGCTGCGCAGCCGCCACCAGCACATAATCGCCGGCGGCGTGGCCGAACGTGTCGTTGATCTGCTTGAACCGGTCGAGATCGAACTGCACCACGGCAACCCGTTCACGCCGTCGCCGCGCCGCATTGATCAGCGTATCGAAATGCTCGGTCAGGAAGGTGCGGTTGTGCAGGCCGGTCAGCCCGTCATGCACGGCAATAAAGGCCATGGAATTGCGCGCATCGACCAGCTCGCGCGTCCGGCGCAGGATGGCATTCGACATCGGCCTGAAAATGAAAAGCGCCACCAGCACGATGACGCCGATGGTCGAGTAGAACAATGTGCGGTTAAGATCGAGAAGTGTTTCGGATCGCTGGTCTGCAAAGGCGCTGATGCGCTGGCCAAGTGCGGCATAGCCCGACAATGTTGCGTTGGCAACGGAAGCGTTCAGGTTGACACGCTCCTCTCCGCCTTTGTAGCCACCATTGCCGGCCATGTTGAGCCGCGATTCGAATGACGAGATCAGGCGTTCGCCGTTGGCGATAAGCCCGACCGAGAAATAGTCGAGATGGTACGGCTTGGCGAAAAGCACGCTCTCGATCGATTTCGGATCGAACCTTGCCGGCGACGCCGGATCGGCGGCGGTCCGTTCGAGCAGCAGATCGTAGTTCTTCTCGAACTCCACCGTCGCTTGCTTGAGCGCGCTAACCAGGGCCGGCTGCTGGTCGCGTGAGGCGCTGCCTGTCGCGCCGGCGAGGAAGACGATGCGCTGCGACAGGGCTTTCTGTGTGCTGACGATATCGAGCAGCGCCTGATTGTGCCGTTGGGTAGACATCACCTGTTGCAGCAGGATGAAGGAGGCCACGACCATGGCGGCTATGATCAGCAGAGCCAGCCAGTAGCCGGATTTGATCAGGAGTATGAGCCTGCCTGAAACGGCGTGCACCGGCTGCTGCGACATTTTCTGAGGCGGCCCTCTCGCCAACGAATTCTTGTGCGACAACCTTTGGCTTCAAAGTGTTAACAGGTTTGGGACGGCAGCAGGCCGGCGGCGGCGACCGTGGCGGGAAACCCGCAAAGTGGTTATTGCAATCTTTCGCGGCGCCTCCGCATTTGAACATCGTGGCCTCTGCCGTGCCATTGCCGCCACCGAAGCGGTCGCTTTTGCGATGGATTTTTCGCCCTCGCGGCGCGACAGTCCTCGTCGATCTCAACAGGGCCTGATCATGACCGAAGCATTCCTTTCCCACATCGACAGCGAGCTTGAAGGACTGAAATCGGCCGGCCTTTACAAATCCGAACGGGTGATAACCTCGACCCAATCGGCCGAGATCGAGGTCGGCGGCGAGAAGGTGCTGAATTTCTGCGCCAATAATTATCTCGGCCTCGCCGACAGCGCCGAACTGCGGGAAGCGGCCAAGCAGGCGCTTGACCGCTACGGCTACGGTATGGCGTCGGTGCGCTTTATCTGCGGCACGCAGGAAGAACACAAGCAGCTCGAGGCGACGATTTCTGGCTTCCTCGGCATGGAGGATACGATCCTCTACGGCTCCTGCTTCGACGCCAATGGCGGCCTGTTCGAGACGCTGCTCGGCGAGGAGGATGCGGTCATCTCCGATGCGCTGAACCACGCCTCGATCATCGACGGCGTGCGGCTGTCGAAGGCAAAGCGCTTCCGCTACGCCAACAACGACATGGCCGATCTGGAGGCGCGGTTGAAAGAGGCGCGCGACTGCCGGTTCCGGCTGATCGCCACCGACGGCGTGTTCTCGATGGATGGCATCATCGCCAATCTGAAGGGCGTCTGCGACCTCGCCGACAAATATGATGCAATGGTGATGGTCGACGACAGCCATGCAGTTGGTTTCGTCGGCAGGAATGGCCGTGGCTCGGCCGAACATTGCGGCGTCGAGGGCAGGGTGGACATCATCACCGGCACGCTTGGCAAGGCGTTGGGCGGCGCGTCGGGCGGCTACACTTCGGGCAGGAAGCAGGTGGTCGACTGGCTGCGCCAGCGCTCGCGGCCCTATCTGTTTTCCAACACGCTGATGCCGGCGATCGCCGGCGCCTCGATTCGGGTGTTCGAACTGGTCCGCAATGGCGATGCGTTGCGTCAGCGCCTATATGCCAACGCAGCGCGGTTTCGCTCCGAGATGGGCAGGCTCGGCTTTACACTGGCCGGCGCCGACCATCCTATCGTCCCGGTGATGCTGGGCGACGCGACGCTGGCGCAGGAGATGGCGGCGCGGATGCTGAAGCGCGGCATCTACGTCATCGGCTTCTCCTTCCCGGTGGTGCCGAAGGGCCAGGCGCGCATCCGCACGCAGATGTCAGCCGCCCATTCCAGGGCAGACATCGATCGCGCGGTTGAGGCGTTCGCGGCAGTCGGTCGCGAACTCGGCGTAATTTCCTGAACGGCCGGAACCGAAAAGCGATTCCGGATCAAGAGATTCAAGCGACTGAGGTTCAGGCGACTAAGGTTCAGGCGACTAAGGTTCAGGGGACAAGAGAATGTCGAACATGATGAAGGCGCTGGTCAAGGCCAAGGCCGAGCCGGGCATCTGGATGGAAGAAGTGCCGGTGCCGGAAATCGGTCCGAACGACGTGCTGATCAAGATCAGGAAGACGGCGATCTGCGGCACCGACGTGCACATCTACAATTGGGACCAGTGGGCGCAAAAGACCGTGCCGGTGCCGATGGTGACCGGCCACGAATTCGTCGGAACCGTCGCCGATTTCGGCACGGCGGTGACCGAGTACAAACTCGGCCAGCGCGTTTCCGGAGAAGGCCATATCGTCTGCGGCCATTGCCGCAACTGCCGGGCGGGCAGGGGGCATCTGTGCCGCAACACGCTTGGTGTCGGCGTCAACCGGCCGGGCGCCTTCGGCGAGTATCTGGCGATCCCGCAGCACAACGTCGTGCCGATCCCCGACGACGTGCCGGACGAGATCGCGGCAATCTTCGATCCCTTAGGCAATGCCGTTCACACGGCATTGTCCTTTGACTTGGTTGGCGAGGACGTGCTGGTCACCGGCGCCGGGCCGATCGGCATCATGGGCGCGCTGGTGGCGCAGTGCGTGGGCGCGCGAAAAGTAGTCATCACCGACATCAATCCGGTGCGCCTGGCACTGGCGAAAAAGCTCGGCGTCCAGCATGTCGTCGATGCGTCGAAGGAAAAGCTGCGCGACGTGATGCCGGCGCTCGGCATGACCGAGGGTTTTGACGTCGGCCTCGAAATGTCGGGCGCGGCGCCCGCCTTCCGCGACATGATCGACACCATGAACAATGGTGGCAAGATCGCCATCCTCGGCATTGCGCCGACCGGCTTCGAGATCGACTGGAACAAGGTCATCTTCAAGATGCTGCATCTGAAGGGCATCTACGGCCGCGAGATGTTCGAGACCTGGTATAAGATGATCGCCCTGGTGCAGGGCCCGCTCGATGTGTCGGGGCTAATCACGCACCGGATCGGCATCGACGATTACATTTCCGGTTTCGAAGCGATGAAGAGCGGCAATTCCGGCAAGGTGGTGATGGATTGGTGAGGCATATAGGGGTGCAAGATGGCGGATAATGAGCACGGTCGCATCATTGCCTCGCAGGCAAAGATCGTACTGAAGCCCGCCGGATTTCAACGCAAAGGGAAGTCTCGAATCTGGATCGCCGATCGCGGCTTCTGGCTAAGTGTAGTCGAGTTCCAGCCCAGCTCTTGGTCCAAAGGCACTTACCTTAACGTAGCAGTCCACTGGCTCTGGGGTTCGCTCCCTGAAACAGTTACCTTCGATCGTCCTCAGCGCATTGGACAGTTCGTTCCGTTCGAGAGCCCGGCACAGTTTCTGCTCGCGGTTGATCAAATGGGCAAGAAGGCCGTCGAAATCGATCAGGTTCACCGATCAATGTTCCCTTCCGTGCAGGCGACAGCGACAATCCTCGTGAATGAATTGCAGCCGGGCGCCTACGGCGAATGGGCAGCTTTCCACGCCGGGGTGGCGGCCGGTTTGGCTGGTGATTTTGAAACGGCAAGGCGGCTGTTTGAAAGCGCTCAGAGACATGCGGCTTCGCAGGCGCAGCTTCTCTTGGGCTACATCGATGAGATAGCATTTCGAAGCCGTGTCAGAGGCTTCATTGTAGCCGAACGCGCCTATTACGGTTTAGGAGCGTTGCCTGCCGCGGTAGCCATCTGATTTCTGCGACGGTCGAACCTATAGAGGATTTCAACCCAGGGTGAGTTTTGCCTCCAGCGCCGCTACCCCACTGACAATCGCCGCCCGCTCTTCCGCACCAAGCCTCTCCAGCAGCTCCCGCTCGAACTCCTTCGCCAGCGGCACCATTTCGCGATAGGCGGCAAGCCCCGCTTTGGTCAGCGTCAGATGCTCGACGCGACGGTCTTTCTCGTCTGGCGTGCGGGTCAGCCAGCGGCGCCGCTCGAGTTCGGCGACCGCGCGCGAAACCTTGGTCTTGTGCATGGCCGATTGCTCGCCGAGCGCCGTCGCCGTCATCGTGCCGTGCTGTCCAAGCCCGGCCAGTGTGCGCCATTCGGGCCGGGTCAGGCCGTGGCGGTCCTTGTATATTCTTGAAAATTCGCGGCTGACGGCATCGGCAAGCCGATAGAGCCGGTAAGGCAGGAAGGATTCCAGCTCGAGGATTTCCATGGTTGGCCCTGACTGGGCATGCTGGCGGCTCATGCCGAAATCACCGTTGATGGTTACATTTTCAATGGTTACAAATGAAACCGGTATGGTCAACTCTGAGCATCTTTGCGGATGCGCAAACGATGCTCCGAGACTATGAATTCGGGAGGATTCCATGGCCTATTCCTACATGCCGGGTTTCGGCAACGACTTCGAGACCGAAACGCTGCCCGGCTCGCTGCCGCAAGGGCGAAACTCGCCGCAGCGGCCGGCTTACGGCCTCTATGCCGAGCAGCTTTCGGGCTCTCCATTCACCGCGCCGCGCGGCACCAATGAGCGCTCCTGGCTTTATAGGATAAGGCCGAGCGTCAGGCACACCGGCCGCTTCAAAGCGGCGAATTATCCGCTTTGGAAAAGCGCGCCGAATGTCGGCGACCACCGGCTCGCGCTCGGCCAATATCGCTGGAGCCCAGTTCCGATGCCGACCGAGCCGACCGATTTCATTGCCGGCATGCGCTCGATCACCACCGCCGGCGACGTGCTCGGCCAGACCGGCATGGCGGCACATGTCTATGTCGCCAACCGTTCGATGGCCGACGATCATTTCTTCAACGCCGACGGCGAGTTGCTGGTCGTGCCGCAGGTTGGAGCCTTGCGCTTCGTCACCGAGATGGGTGTCATCGAACTCAGGCCGGGCGAGATCGCCGTGCTGCCGCGCGGCCTGGTGTTCAAGGTCGAACTGGTGGATCCGCAAGTGCGCGGCTATGTCTGCGAGAATTACGGCGCCAAGCTGACGCTGCCGGATCGCGGCCCGATCGGCGCCAATTGCCTGGCCAATCCGCGCGATTTCAAGACGCCCTGCGCCTGGTTCGAGGACAAGGACACGCCCTGTCGGCTGATCGCGAAATGGTGTGGCCAGTTCCATGTCACCGAGATCGACCATTCGCCGCTGGATGTGGTGGCGTGGCACGGCAATTATTCGCCCTATAAATATGATCTTGCGACCTTTTCGCCGGTCGGCGCGCTCCTGTTCGACCATCCCGATCCGTCGATCTTCACCGTGCTGACCGCGCCGAGCGGCGAGGAAGGCACCGCCAATATCGATTTCGTCATCTTCCCGCCGCGTTGGCTGGTCGCCGAAGATACGTTCCGCCCGCCCTGGTATCACCGCAACATCATGAGCGAGTTCATGGGCCTCATACATGGTCAGTACGATGCCAAGGAAGAGGGCTTCGTGCCCGGCGGCATCAGCCTGCACAACATGATGCTGGCTCACGGACCCGATGCACCCGGCTTCGAAAAAGCCTCGCGCGCGGAGCTGAAGCCGGTCAAGCTCGACCACACCATGGCCTTCATGTTCGAAACACGCTTTCCGCAGATGGTGACCCGCTATGGCGCCGAGCTCGAAACCCGGCAGGACAACTACATCGACTGCTGGGCCGACCTGAAGAAACGCTTCAACGGGACGCCAGAGGGCGACTGGTCTTGAGCGCCGTCGCATGACGGATCGTCTGGTGCTTCTGGGTTCGAAGGGTGGCCCGGCGCTGCGGCCGGGCGGGCCGTGGCCGAGTTCGTCACTGCTGGAGATTGGCGGCCGCACCATCGTCGTCGATTGCGGGCTGGGCGTAACGCGCGGGCTGACCGTTGCCGGCATCAGCCTGAAGGCGCTCGACCTGATCTTCATCACGCATTTGCACTCCGACCATGTGCTGGAACTCGGACCGTTGATCCACTCCGCATGGACGGCCGGCCTGGCAACAAAGGTCGCCGTGTTCGGCCCGCCCGGCACCGGCTACTATTGGCAGCGCTTTTGCCAGGCGATGGAATTCGACATCGAGATCCGCATCGCCGATGAAGGGCGGCCGGATCTCCGCGACATGGTTTCGATCGTCGAGTTTGGTGAAGGCCAGGTGGCGGAAGAGCGCGGTCTCAAAATATCGGCGCTGCGTGTCGACCACCCGCCGGTGACGGACTGCTTTGCGCTGCGCTTCGATCACGGCGCGAAAAGTGTGGTGTTCTCCTCCGATACGGCGTTCTTTCCGCCATTGGCGGATTTCGCCCAAGGCGCCGACATACTGGTCCACGAGGCCATGCTGGAAGTGGGTATCGAGCGGCTGGTCGCGAAGACCGGCAACGGCGCAAGGCTGAGGGAACACCTGCTTGCCAGCCATAGCTTTGCCGAGGAGGCGGGCCGCATCGCCAGCGACGCAGGCGTCAAAAGGCTAGTCGTCAACCACCTCATTCCGGCCGACGATCCGGAGATCGGCGAGGCCGACTGGATTGCCGCCGTCAGGAAAACATGGGCCGGCGACTTGACGATCGCCCGCGACGGCCTTGTTGTGGGGCTGGAGCATGATCCCGAAAAGTGGGAACCGGTTTTCGGAAGAGATCATGCGTAGAACAAAAAATCAAAGCAGCGCCAAAGCTGCGCCAGGAGAGGAAACCGCATGAAGCTTGCCACATTGAAGGACGGGACGCGCGACGGAAAGCTCGTCGTCGTCTCGCGCGACCTGACGCGGTTTACCGACGCTTCGTTCCTGGTGCGGACGCTGCAGGCCGCGCTCGACGACTGGCATCGCATCGCGCCGCATCTCGCTGCGATGGCCGAATCGCTTGAGAATAATGCGGTGCCGTCTGCCCGCTTTCACGAGCATGACGCCCATTCGCCGCTGCCGCGCGCCTACCAATGGGCCGACGGCTCGGCCTATGTGAACCACGTCGAGCTGGTGCGAAAGGCGCGCGGCGCCGAGATGCCGGCAAGCTTCTGGACCGATCCGCTGATCTACCAGGGCGGCTCGGACGCTTTCCTCGCACCGCGCGACCCAATCCGCATGGTCGACGAGACCCTTGGCATCGACATGGAAGGCGAGGTCGCCGTCATCGTCGACGATGTGTCGATGGGCGCAGGCCTCGATGAGGCGCGGGCGGCGATCCGGCTGGTCATGCTGGTCAACGATGTAACGCTGCGCGGCCTGACCGGACCCGAGCTCGCCAAGGGGTTCGGCTTCTACCAGTCGAAACCGTCATCGGCCTTTTCGCCGGTTGCGGTGACGCCGGACGAGCTGGGCGATGCCTGGGACGGCGGCAAGGTCAGCCTGCCTCTGCTGGTCGATCTCAACGGCAAGCCGTTCGGCCGGGCGAACGCCGGCATCGACATGACCTTCGATTTTCCGGCGCTGATTGTCCACGCCGCAAAAACGCGGCCGCTGGCCGCCGGCACCATCGTCGGTTCGGGCACCGTCTCCAACAAGCTCGACGGCGGGCCGGGCAAGCCTGTCTCGGCGGGCGGCGTCGGCTACTCCTGCATCGCCGAGTTGCGCATGATCGAGACCATCGAAGCCGGCGAACCGAAAACGCCGTTCCTGCGCTTTGGCGATACCGTGCGTATCGAGATGAAGGACCGGGGTGGGCATTCGATCTTCGGCGCCATCGAGCAGAAGGTCGAGAAGTACGCGGGGGCAAGAGAATGACGGGCGAGACATTCTACCTGCTGTGCGGTGTCTGGGCCCTTGTCATGCTGGCGATCTTCATCCAGGCGATCCGGCTGAGCTATCGGATCGAGGCGCGCTCGCCCGGCCTGACCAACCGCAGCGGCTTTCCGCGCAAGGCGATGATGTTTCACACCGTCACCAACACGAATGTCGCGCTGGACCAGGAAACGCAAGGCATGCGGCGGCGCATGATCGGGCTGCTGCTGATTGTTTTGGCTGGGTTTGCGCTTCTATGGGCGGGTGTGTCGCTATTCCGGGTCGCGCCGTGAAGTCATGAACCTGCTGAACCATTTCCGCCGCATGGCAGCCAACAATCTCTGGTCGAACGACCGGCTCTATCGTGCCGTGCTGCAGCTTGAGCCCGGCGAATTCGAGGCTGAAAGGATAAGCTTCTTCCCCTCGATCAAGGCAACGCTCAATCATATCCTGGCGGTCGATCACCTCTATCTCGATTTTCTCGAAGAGGGCGGCGTCGGCGCCGCCGCCCATGACGATTTTGTGCCGTTCAATGATGCCAAGGCGCTTTTTGTTGCACAGGCGGAGGCCGACCGGCGGCTGATCGCCTTTTGCGACCGCCTGTCGGCGGACGATCTCGAGCGCCGCGTCGTCACCGACCGGCGCGAGGACGGCATGATACCGGAACGGATCGGCGACCTGCTCGCCCATCTCTTCATCCACGACATCCATCATCGCGGCCAGGTGCACGCGATGCTGTCCGGCACCTCGGTGAAACCGCCGCAACTCGACGAGTTTTTCCTCGATTATGATCTGAAACTCAGGAAAGCCGAGGTCGAGAGGTTGGTGCTCGAACGTCGCAATTAGTTGTAGTTACGAAAATTATTGACTTAATTATTGTAGGTACATAAATTCTGATGAAGATCGTTTGGGACGAACCGAAACGGTTGGCCAACATTGACAAGCACGGCTTGGATTTTGCGGCGCTTGATGACGAGTTTTTCTTGCCTCGACAATCCGCACTGCCAAGGCCGGTCGTCTCATGGCAATTGGCCGGATCATCGATGGCATCGTTGCGGTGGTGTTTGCCCGGCTCGGTTCCGAGGGCATCTCGATAATTTCGATGCGCGCGGCAAGTCCCGCGGAAAGGAGATTGTTCAATGGCAAAGCGTAAGGTGCGCACCGAGTTCGAAGCTGGTCGCGGCTACAGCAAAGAAGACTGGGAAGCCGTTTCGGAGAATCCGGAATGGACAGAGGAGGATTTTCGAAACGCTCGTCCTTTCGCCGAAGCGTTCCCTGAGCTTGCCGAAAGCATTCGCCGTTCGCGCGGCCGGCCGGCTCTCGATAATCCGAAGAAGCAGGTAACACTCCGTCTCGACAGTGACGTAGTCGCCCGCTTTCGTGCCGGCGGCCCCGGCTGGCAGAGCCGCATCAACAAGATTCTGCGCAAAGCCGCCGGCCTCGCCAAATAGACGTTTGCCTGTGACAGCGTCATTTGGCATACCCGTCCCATTCGGGACCGAGTTCGTCAAAATCGTCGGCAATCCTGATTTTGACCTTCATGGCGCCGACACGAGGCAGGGACTCGGGCACGGCTAGCGGCACGAGGCGCGCCGCAACCTTGCCGCGACGGGTAATCACAATCTCTTCGCCAGCTTCCGCGCGACTGACGAGTTCCGACAGTCTTGCCTTGGCCTCTGCGATAGCAATGTTCATGGCCAAAGTCTGATCTACTACTGACCGAATCGCAAGAAGTCCGGTTAGCCTACTCCGCCGCCTGCACCTTCAGCACGCCGCGCTTGATCTGGTCCTGCTCGATCGACTCGAACAAGGCGCGGAAATTGCCCTCGCCAAAACCTTCGTCGCCCTTTCTCTGGATGAACTCGAAGAAGATCGGGCCGATCACTGTCTTGGAAAAGATCTGCAGCAGGATTTTGGTCGTGCCGCCGTCGACGACGCCTTCGCCGTCGATCAGGATGCCGTGCTTTTTCATGCGCTCGATCGGCTCTTCGTGCCCATTCACGCGGGCATAAGACATGTCGTAATAGGTCTCCGGCGGGCCCGGCATGAACTTCAGGCCGTTGGCGGCCAGCCTGTCGGTGGCGCCGTAGATGTCGTCGGTGCCGACGGCGATGTGCTGGATGCCCTCGCCATTATACTTCTTCAGATATTCGGCGATCTGGCTGGTCTCGTCCTTGGACTCGTTGAGCGGGATGCGGATCTTGCCGCAGGGCGAGGTGATGGCGCGGCTGACCAGGCCGGTGATTTTGCCGTCGATGTCGAAGAAATGGATCTGCTTGAAGCCGAACAGGTCGCGATAGAAATCCCACCATTTGTCCATCTGGCCGCGATAGACATTGTGGGTCAGGTGGTCGAGATAATAGAAGCCGACGCCTTCCGGCCTGGGGTCGCGCTCGCCCAGCCAGTCGAACTCGGCGTCGTAAGCCGAGCCCTTCTCGCCGTAAGTTTCGATGAAATAGAGCAGCGATCCGCCGATACCGACGATCGCCGGCACATCGAGCGTCTTGTCGTTGCCTTCATAGGGCGTCGCGCCCTTGGCCACCGCGTGATCGAAGGCATGCCTTGCATCGACCACCCGCCACGCCATCGAGGCGGCGCAAGGGCCGTGCTTGTCGACGAATTTCATGGCATGCGAGCCGGGTTCGGCATTGACGACATAGTTGATGTCGCCCTGCCGCCAGACGGTGATGTCCTTGCTGCGGTGTTTGGCCACCGGCACATAGCCCATGCGGGTGAAAAGCTCGGCGAGCTTTTCCGGCTCGGCATGCGCGAATTCGACGAACTCGAAGCCGTCGGTGCCGGCGGGATTGGTTTTGCTGATCTTGGCGGGCGGTGCGTCGTGCGGGAAGGGACCCATGGCATTGCTCCGAAATCTGGAACTGGCCGCGTCGGCCATCTGAACCCAATTATAGCGCGGAGCGAGTGCAAATTGCTTGCATTCAAACACTTGAAATGGTCTGATCATGCGCGAGTTGTGCACTGCGGAGCCGAAATTCATGGATGAGGCGCGCATCGACCAGTTTGATCGCAAGATAATGGCTCTGCTGCAGGGCGATGCACGGCTGACCAACAACGATCTGTCGGAACGGGTGAACCTGTCGGCGTCGCAATGCTCGCGCCGTCGCCAGCGGCTGGAGGAGGACGGTTATATCAAGGGCTACCGGGCGGTGCTCGACCGCGACAAGCTCGGTTTTTCCTTGGTCAACGTCATCTCGGTGACGCTCGCCACCCACAACCGCGACAATGCGCGGCGTTTCGGCGAACTGGTGGCGCGGCTGCCGCAGGTGCAGGAAGCGCACGCGCTGACCGGCGAGATGGACTACATATTGAAAGTCGTGACGCCCGATCTCAAATCATTGTCGGAGTTCGTCAACGGCGTGCTGCTGCCGCACGAATCGGTGCAGCATGTGAAGACGGCGATCGTGCTCGAGACATTGAAGGAAACCGGCGCGCTGCCGATTTAGCCCAGACGGCTTTTCGTTAGATATGGCGGAGGGACAGCACCCCCCTCTGGCCTGCCGGCCATCTCCCCCTCAAGTGGGGAGATTGGCAGCTCTGACCTCGCTGCCCACTCCGCAACGCTGAAAATTGGCGAAAGCCAACGCGACATCCAATCTCCCCACTTGAGGGGGAGATGTCCGGCAGGACAGAGGGGGGTGTGAAGGATCGCCACAGTGCGGAACTTGACTTCCTCCGCTCGGAATGTGAGGCCTCTCACCCCTTCGACTGCTGGATCAGCCCATAAAGATTAGTGCAGCGCGCGCCGGAACGGCAATAGGCGAAGACCGGGCCATCAAGCTCATCCAGCGCCTCGGCCTGGTCCTCGACATTCTCGGCCGTGATCTGGCCGCTGATGACAGGGATGTAGCGAAAGGCGAGCCCGGCGCCCTCGACCGCCGCTTTGACGGTGTCGGCCGATGGCTGGCCGGGCTGCTCGTCGTCCGGCCGGTTGCAGATCACGCTTTTGAAGCCGGCGGCCTTGATGGTGGCGACATCCTCGGGCTGGATCTGGCCGGAGACCGAATAGTCCTCGCTGATCTGACGGTATTCCATGGCGGTGTCCTCGCAATCTGGTTAGCGGCAGTCTTGCCACTCCCTGACCCGGTCGGCAATCCGCGCGAAAAGAAATCCATCGCGCAGATAGAGATTTCGATGCCGGAAATCCAGCCGGGCTAACGCGGTACGTCGCCAGGATGCATCATGCGCCAGCCCGGCTGGATGAACCGGATCGGTTGGCTCAACTGCCGAGGATCGCGCCTCTGATCTGGGCGATGTTGTTGTGCATCAGATCGATATAGGTCGCGGCCGGGCCGTCGGGCTGCGACAACGCATCGGAATAGAGCGTGCCGCCCACCTTGATGCCGGTCTCGCTGGCGATCTGCTCGATCAGCCGCGGGTTGGTGATGTTCTCGACGAAGATCGCCGCCGCCTTGTCCTGTTTCACCTGGCTGACCAGCTTGGCGACGTCGGCAGCGGAGGGCTCCGACTCGGTCGACACGCCTTCCGGGGCAAGGAACGTCAAGCCGTAGGCCTGCTCGAAATAGCCGAAGGCGTCATGCGAGGTGATGACGACGCGCTTCTCCTGCGGGATCGACTGGATCGCCGCCTGCACTTCGCCCTCAAGCGCCTCGAGCTTCTGCGTATAGGCGGCTGCATTTGCCTTGTAGCTGTCGCAACCCGCAGCGTCGGCCGTGCAAAAGGCGTCGGCGATGTTCTTCACATAGATCTTGGCATTGGCGATCGACTGGAAGGCATGCGGATCGGTGACCGTCTTGCCGCCATCGGTTTCCGCGCCTTCGGCGACATCGGCCTCGGCGAATTCGGGTTTGAAATTGATCGGCGTGACCCCCTTGGTCAGCACGGCGACAGTCGCCTTGGTGGCGCTGGCGTCGACCAGGCGCTGCAGAAAACCTTCGAAATGCAGGCCGTTGACCAGCACGATGTCGGCCTTGGCCATCGCCACCGCATCGCCGGGGCTCGGCTCGTAGACGTGGGCGTCGCCGTCCGGCCCGACGATGGTGGTCAGATCGATGCGGTCGCCGCCGACATTCTTGGCGAAATCGGCGATGATCGTGAAGCTGGCGACCACTTTCAACGGCTCTGCGAAGGCCGAAGATGCGCCAAAGGCGGTTAATGTTATAACACTCACGGCCAAAGCGGCGCGGATCGATTTCAGCATGGACAGTTTCTCCTTGTTGGGATCAGGCAGTTCTGTGGCGGTGATGGACGATGCGGGCGCGCAGGATGCCGCGCGTGCCGAACAGGATCGAGGCGAAATAGACGACGCCGGCGGACAGGATGATGGCCGGGCCGGAGGGCAGCGACGCATGGTAGGACAACAGCAGCCCGGCAATGCAGGAGGCAAAGCCGATCACTGTGGCCAACACGCACATCGGCTCGACGCGCGAGGTCCAGAAGCGGGCCGCCGCTGCCGGCAGCATCATCAGCCCGACCGACAGCAAGGTGCCGAGCGCCTGGAAGCCGCCGACGAGGTTGAGCACGACGAGGCCGAGAAAGATGAAATGCACCGGGCTGCCCATCCGGCTGACCGAGCGCAGGAACAAAGGGTCGAGGCATTCGGCGACCAGCGCCCGCCAGAAGATGGCGAGGCTGACCAGCGTCACCACGACGATGCCGCCGATCAGCGTCAGCGCCTCATTGTTGAGCGCCAGCACGGTGCCGAAGAGCACATGCATGAGATCGACGCTGGAGCCGCGGATCGACACCATGAGCACGCCGATGGCCAGCGAAATCAGATAGAAGGCCGCCATCGAGGCGTCCTCGCGCTGAATGGTGAAGCGCGAGACGGCGCCGGCGCCGAGCGCCACGATGATGCCGGCGATCAGTCCGCCGATCGTCATCGGCAGGATCTCCAGGCCATAGAACAGGAAGCCGGCGGCAGCACCCGGCAGGATGGCATGCGCCATGGCATCGCCGGATAGGCTCATGCGCCGCAGCATCAGGAACACGCCGACCGGGCAGGCGCCGAGCGACAGCATCATCGAACCGGCGAGCGCCCGCTGCATGAAGGCGTAGTCGGCGAAAGGAGCGACGAAAAGACCGTAAAGCACCTCCATCATGCCGCCCTCGGCCCGGAGCCGTGATGATGGTCGTGGTCATGGCCGTGCTCGTGGCCACCGTGCTCGTGATCATGCTCGCCGGGCTCACACCATGGCGCGTTGTCCTCCCAGGCCTCGTGGAAGCGGCGCGCACGCAACAGATTCTCCGGCTGCAGCGTCTCCCTGGTCTCTCCCCAAGCGATCGGCTGGCGCGCCAGGAGCAGTGTTTCGGGGAAATTCTGCCGCACCAGATCGAGATCGTGGACCACAACCATGATCGTGCGTTCCTCGCCATGCCAGCGCTTGATCAGCGCGATCAGGTCGCCGACCGTCTTGCTGTCGACCGCGTTGAACGGCTCATCGAGCAGGATGAGCTCGGCATCCTGCAGCAGCACGCGGGCAAACAGCGTGCGCTGCAGCTGGCCGCCCGACAGTGTGTCGATGGGCCGCTTCTCGAAGCCGCCGAGGCCGACGGCCATCAGCGCCTTGCTGACCGAGTCGCGATCTTCCCTCGTATAACGGCCGAGCATGCCGCGCCGCGGCCACAGACCAAGCGAAACCAGGTCGACGACCCGGGCCGGAAAGGAGCGGTCGAGTTCCGATTGCTGCGGCAGATAGGCGGCGCGCACGCCCGGCGCCCGGATCACCGCGCCGGCCATCGGCTTCAGGACGCCGACAATGCCCTTCATCAGCGTCGATTTGCCGGAGCCGTTGGCGCCGACGACCGCCGTCAGCGATCCCTTGCGGATCGTACCATTGAGGTGGTGGACCGCAGGATGGCTATTGTAGCCCAGCGTCAGGTCGCGGAAGGTCAGGCAGGTTTGGCTCATGTGACGATCCATGGGGCGATGATCGGTGCTGCAGGGGCGGATTCGATATGTGATGTTATTACATTAGTCAACAAGCCAATCGGGCGGAATTGCGGCCGGGGCGTCTTGTTGTGTGCTTTGGCTTGGCTCAAGAAGTTCCGCTCGAGCGGCCTTGCCGCCGGCGAACCCGGCCCCTAAACAGGCGCAGCGACAAGAGGAGAAGGAATATCCAATGAGCATTCGTCGTATCGATGTAGGCCCGCGCATGAGCCAGATCGTCATCCACGGCAACACCGTCTATCTGGCCGGTCAGGTCGGCAAGCCGGGCGGAAACGTCGGTGCCCAGACCAGGGACATTCTGGCGGCGATCGACGAATTGCTGGCCAAGGCCGGCACCGACAAAACCAAGATCCTGCAGGCGATCATCTGGCTGGCCGACATGAGCACCTTTGCCGAGATGAACGCGGAATGGGACAAATGGGTACCGCAGGGCAACACGCCGGCCCGCGCCACCGGCGAAGCGAAACTTGCCGGACCGGAATATCTGGTCGAGATTATTGTTACCGCGGCGATTTGAGGCCTTTACCCTCCCCCTCGAGGGGAGGGTCGCGGAGCAATGCCGCAAGGCGGCATTTTGTGACGCGGGGTGGGGGCGGTGCAGCCTCGCCGACCCCACCCCGTCTCGCAATCTCCGCTTCGCTCCGATCACTCGCCGACCCTCCCCTCAAGGGGGAGGGTTTACCCCTGCGACGGCGTGAACCGCGCCACCAGCGTGTGGTTCTCTGCCGCATAGGTGAAGCGGACATGGGTGACGGGGTGCTCGGCGCTCCATGTCCGCCGCTCGATCACCAGGGACGGCGCGCCCGTCGCGATGTCGAGTGCCGCCGCTACGTGCTTTTCGGCGGCAACCGCGCGGATGCGATGCTCGGCCGCACTCCACGGCACACGGCCGATCAGCCACGGACCGGGCGCGGTGTCGAAAAACGCCTCTTCGGCGGCCTCCGGCACGGCAGCCAGGTTGATCAGCCGCTGCTCGTGGGCGAACGGCCGCTTGCCGGCGAAATGCCGGCATTCCAGCACCAGCACCGGCCCGGCGACGTCGAGTTCCAGCAGAGCGCGGTCGTCGGCGCTGCTGCGCCTTCTGTTTCGCGCTATGCGCTCATAGCGGTAGGGCAGGCCAAGTGCCTCGACCTCGATCCGGATGTCGTGGATTTCGAGAACGGCTGCCTGCGACTGCGGCCGGCGGACAAAACTGCCGGAGCGACGCCGGCGCTCGATCAGCCCGGCCTTGGCCAGTTGGGACAGCGCCTTGTTCACTGTCATGCGCGAACAATTGTATTCGGCCGTCAGTTCATGCTCGAACGGAATGCGGTGGCCGGGCGCCCAGGCACCCGACAGGATCCGTTCGCTGATGTCCGACAGGATGCGCTGGTGCAGCGAAAGAACCTCGCCGCCGTCCGCGCTTCCAGAATCCGCGCTTATTGTCCCGATCATGCTCATGCCGAAAGCGCTGTCATCACCTTGCGGAACCGCTCGGCGATGGCATCGCGCCTGGCATGCATGCCGCCGCTGACCAGTTTCCTGCCATGCACCCAGACGCAATCGATCTTGGTGCCGTTGGCAAAAATCCAGGCGTCGAGGATTGCATCGCCCGTCTTGCCGGCCAGCGATGGATGCTTGCCGTCGAGCGAGACGAAATCGGCCGAGGCACCTGCTGCGATCTGCGAGGGGCCGGCGCTCAACGCGGCACTGCCACCATCGAGCGCCGCATCGAACAAAGCACGGCCGGTCGAGCCACCGGCCACCGCCAGCACGTTGCGGGCGCGGTGGGCGAGGCGCTGCGAATATTCGAGCTGCCGCAACTCGTCCGGCAGGCCGATCAGTACGTTTGAATCCGAGCCGATGCCGAAGCGGCCGCCATGCTGCATGAACGAGGACGCGGCAAAGGTGCCGTCGCCGAGATTGGCCTCGGTGATCGGGCAGAGACCGGCAACGGCGCCGCTTTTCGCCAAATCGGTCGTCTCGGTGTCGGTCATGTGGGTGGCGTGGATGAGGCACCAGCGCTGGTCGACCTTGGCGTTGGCAAGCAGCCATTCGACCGGCCGCGCGCCGGACCAGGCAAGACAATCCTCGACCTCCTTCATCTGCTCGGCGATGTGGATGTGGATAGGCCCCTCCGGCGCCATCACCGTGATGTTTTCCAGTTCCTCCGGTGTCACGGCACGCAGGCTGTGCGGGGCGACGCCCACGACGCCTTGATTCAGCGCGCGAATGGATTCGCGGCATTTCTCAACAAGCCGCGAGAACTGGTTCACATCGTTGATGAACCGGCGCTGGCCTTCGTTTGGCGCAGCGCCGCCGAAAGAGGAATGCGCGTAGAACACCGGCAGCAAAGTCAGCCCGATGCCTGTCTCGGACGCTGCGGCAACAATGCGCTGCGCCATCTCGGCGATGTCAGTATAGGGCCGGCCGTCACGGTCGTGGTGGAGATAGTGAAACTCGCCGACGCGCGAGAACCCGGCCTCCAGCATCTCGACATAGAGCTGGGCCGCGACCGCCTCGACTTGGTCCGGCGTCATCGACAGCGCGAAACGGTACATCACCTCGCGCCAGCTCCAGAAACTGTCGGCGGAAGGGCCGCGCAATTCGGCAAGGCCGGCCATGCCGCGCTGGAAGGCATGGCTGTGCAGGTTCGGCATCCCTGATAGCAGGATGGCACGGCGCTCGTCGCCAGGCAGGAGCGAGGTATTCGCCTCGACCGTGGCGATCCTGCCGTCGGAGATGACGATCCGCACATTGCTGTGCCAGCCGTCGGGCAGAAGCGCCTGTTCCGCAAAGATTGCTGTCACGTTTTTCTCCAAATCCCGGTCTGCCGTGCGATGATAGCGCTTGCAGTGCCTTTTCATATGTATATACATAATCGTCACCTATTGAAACGGAAAAGATGATGGCTGCAGAGAGCAAAAGCCGGGCAGGAGAGCTTCGCCTCTGGCGCAATGCGCGCCTCGCGACCATGGCCGAAAGCAGCGCCGGGTCAGGCGTCGTCGAGCACGGTGCGGTCGCCGTGCGCAACGGCCGGATCGTCTATGCCGGGCCGGAAGTCGACATGCCGGCGGCTCTCCGCGAGGGCGCCGAGGCGACCGACTGCGAAGGCCGCTGGATTACGCCCGGCCTGATCGACTGCCACACCCATCTGGTCCACGCCGGCAACCGTGCCAATGAATTCGAGATGCGGCTGGCCGGCGCCAGCTATGAGGAGGTTGCCAAGGCCGGCGGCGGGATCGTCTCGTCGGTCAAGGCGTTGCGAGCGGCGAGCGAGGACGAACTGGTCGGCCAGTCGCTGCCGCGCCTCGATGCGCTGATTGCCGAAGGCGTCACCACCGTCGAGATTAAATCCGGCTACGGTCTCGACCTCGAAAACGAGAAGAAGTCGCTGCGCGCCGCACGACGGCTGGGCGGTGAGCGGCCGGTGACGGTCAGGACCACTTTCCTCGGCGCTCATGCGCTGCCGCCCGAAGCAAAAGGTGACAAGGACGCCTTTATCGATCTTGTTGCAAAGCAGATTTTGCCGGCCGTCGCTGCCGAGGGCCTGGCCGATGCCGTCGACGGTTTTTGCGAAGGCATTGCCTTTTGGCCGGAGCAGATCGCCCGCGTGTTCGATGCCGCGAAGGCGGCGGGCCTGCCGGTCAAGCTCCATGCGGACCAGCTGTCCAATCTGCACGGCGCCGAACTTGCGGCGCGCTATGGTGCGCTATCGGCCGACCACCTCGAATACACCGACGAGGCGGGTGCGGCGGCGATGGCGAAGGCAGGAACCGTGGCGACCATCCTGCCCGGCGCCTACTACTTCATCCGCGAGACCAAGAAGCCGCCGATCGCCTTGTTTCGCCAGCATGGCGTCAGGATGGCCGTTGCCACCGATAACAATCCCGGCACGTCGCCGCTGACCTCGCTGCTGCTGACCATGAACATGGCCGCGACATTGTTTGGCCTGACCGTCGATGAATGCATTGCCGGCGTTACCCGCGAGGCTGCCCGCGCGCTCGGGCTGCTTGGACAGACCGGCACGCTGGAGGCCGGAAAATCCGCCGATCTGGCGATCTGGAACGTCGAGCGCCCGGCCGAACTCGTCTACCGCATGGGCTTCAACCCGCTGCATGCCCGCATCTGGAGGGGACAATGACCGAACTCAAGCTAAGGCCGGGCAATGCCACGCTGGCCGATTGGCGCGCCATCTATCGCGGCGCCGCACTGAGGCTCGATGATGCCTGCCGGCCGAAGATCAAGGCCAGCGCCGAGGCCGTCGCCAGGATCGTTGCCAAGGGCGAGCCGGTCTATGGCATCAATACCGGCTTCGGCAAGCTGGCCAGCGTCCGCATCCCCGCCGCCGATCTGGAAACGTTGCAGCGAAACATCGTGCTGTCTCATGCCGCCGGCGTCGGCGAGCCGATGCCCGTCGCAATCTGCCGGCTGATGATGGCGCTGAAGCTGGCCAGCCTGGCACAGGGCGCCTCCGGCGTGCGGCCGCGGACGATCGAACTGATCGAGGCGATGCTGGCCAACGACGTTATCCCCGTGGTGCCGGCGCAAGGCTCGGTCGGCGCTTCCGGCGACCTTGCGCCGCTGTCGCACATGACCGCCGTGATGATCGGCGTCGGCGAGTGCTTTACCCCGCATGGCCGCTTTCCCGCCAAGGTCGCCTTCGTTTCGCACGGCCTGGAGCCGGTGACACTGGGCGCCAAGGAAGGCCTGGCGCTGCTCAACGGTACCCAGTTTTCGACCGCCTATGCGCTTGCCGCTTTGTTCGAGGCGGAAGTGCTCTACCAGTCGGCACTGGTCGCCGGCGCGCTGTCGACCGATGCCGCCAAGGGCTCCGACGCTCCGTTCGATCCACGCATCCATCTGCTCAGGAAACATCGCGGCCAGATCGAGACGGCCGAGGCGTTGCGCAATTTGATGGCCGGCAGCGCCATCCGTGAATCGCACCGCGTCGGCGACGAGCGCGTGCAGGATCCGTATTGCCTGCGCTGCCAGCCGCAGGTGATGGGCGCAGCACTCGACGTGCTCCGCAAGGCCGCCGAGACGCTCGGCACCGAGGCCAACGGCGTCACCGACAATCCGCTGATCTTTGCCGAGGACGACTCCGCACTTTCGGGCGGCAATTTCCATGCCGAGCCGGTCGCCTTCGCCGCCGACATGATCGCACTCGCCGTCTGCGAGATCGGCTCGCTGTCGGAACGGCGCATCGCCATGCTGGTCGATCCCGCGCTGTCGGGCATGCCGGCCTTTCTCACGCCCAAGCCGGGTCTGAATTCCGGTTTCATGATCCCTCAGGTCACGGCGGCAGCACTGGTTTCTGAAAACAAGCAAAAGGCCTATCCGGCCAGCGTCGATTCGATCCCGACCTCGGCCAACCAGGAAGACCACGTCTCGATGGCGGCGCATGGCGCGCGCCGCCTCATCGGCATGGTCGAGAATGCGACGGCCGTCATCGGCATCGAATTGCTGGCCGCCGCGCAAGGCTGCGATTTCCACGCACCGCTGGCCTCGAGCGCGGCACTGGAGGCGGTGCGCCGGCTGGTCAGGGCAGAGGTGCCGCATCTCGACAACGACCGGCACTTCCACCCCGACATGGAGAAGGCCATCGCCATGATACGCAGCGGCGCGGCGGTGAAGGCCGCGGGTGCGGTGAAACTGCCGGGCGTTGCGTCATGAGGCGGTGTGCCGTGACAGGTCGCGTTCTGTCGCGCCCCCCTCTGTCCTGCCCTCTTTGCCATCACTTGGCATCTCCCCCTCCAGGGGGGAGATTGGCTGTCGTCTCGGCTTTCGCCAATCTCCAGCGTTGCAGGACTGAGCGAGGCGCCGAAGCTGCCAATCTCCCCCCTAGAGGGGGAGATGTCCGGCAGGACAGAGGGGGGCGCTGTCCCGCCGACCTCAGCCCGGCAACACCGAAACTTTCAAATCCAGAAACAAAAAACCCGCCTCAAAGGCGGGTCGTCGGGCCGAATCAGCACCATACCCAAATTAATAGCATAGCTGCCGGCACAAAGCAAGAACAAAATGCGTTCCGACCGGCAAAAAGCGAGGTCGGTGTTCACGGACGATTGCAAGGTCGCGTTCTGTCGCGCGGAGACTTCCGATGACCTCACCCTCCTGGCTCACCGTCACCCAAGGCACAGCACCCCTGCTGGTTTCGATCCCGCATACCGGCATCGATCTCGCCGGCCTCGACAGCCGGCTGGTCTCGCCCTGGCTCGGCCGCCGTGACGCCGACTGGTGGATCGACAAGCTTTATGACTTCGCCGAGAGCCTCGGCGCGACGGTCGTGCATACGGCGATTTCGCGCACCGTTATCGACGTCAACCGCGATCCGTCCGGCGTTTCGCTCTATCCCGGCCAGACGACGACTGGGCTCTGCCCGACAGAGACCTTTGACGGCGATCAGCTCTACCGCAAGGGTGAGGAGCCGGGACCGTCGGAGATCGACGAACGCCGCGAGAAGTTCTTCGTACCCTATCATGCCGCTCTGCAGGCCGAGATCGGCAGGCTGCGCGCTTTGCATGGGAAGGTCGTCGTCTATGACTGCCATTCGATCCGCTCGGTGCTGCCGCGCCTTTTTGAAGGCAAATTGCCGGTCTTCAATCTCGGCACCAATGACGGCAAGAGCGCCGATCCGACGCTGCAAGCGACGGTTGGCCAGATCCTCGCCGAAACCGGCGAGAGCTACGTCGTCAACGGCCGCTTCAAGGGCGGCTGGATCACGCGCCATTTCGGCCAGCCGCAAGCCGGCGTCCACGCGCTGCAGATGGAACTCTCCAACCGCGGCTATATGCGCGAGCCCGAAGGCAAGGGCGAACCGGCTAACTGGCCGGTGCCTTACGAGGCCGAATTCGCGGCGCCGATCCGCGTCACGCTGAAGAATATCCTGGAAACCGCGATCGCCTGGGCCGAACGCTGACGCGCGGTGCACCTCACTCGAAAGGGACAATCATGACCGATCCTCGCCACAACATCCGTGAAGTGCGCAGCCCGCGCGGCAGCGAGCTCAACGCCCGCACCTGGCTGACGGAAGCGCCGTTGCGCATGCTGATGAACAATCTCGACCCAGACGTCGCCGAAAACCCCAACGAGTTGGTCGTCTATGGCGGCATCGGCCGGGCGGCGCGCACCTGGAACGATTTCGACCGCATCGTTGCCTCGCTGAAGACGCTTGGCGACGACGAGACGTTGTTGGTGCAATCGGGCAAGCCGGTCGGCGTGTTCCGCACTCATCCTGACGCCCCGCGCGTGCTGATCGCCAATTCCAACCTGGTGCCGCACTGGGCGACATGGGAGAAATTCAACGAGCTCGATAGAAAGGGCCTGATGATGTACGGCCAGATGACGGCCGGCTCGTGGATCTACATCGGCACGCAAGGCATCGTGCAGGGCACCTACGAGACCTTCGTCGAGGCCGGCCGCCAGCATTATGGCGGCAATCTCAGGGGCAAGTGGATCCTGACCGGCGGTCTCGGCGGCATGGGCGGTGCCCAGCCGCTCGCCGCGGTCATGGCCGGCGCCTGCTGCCTGGCCGTCGAATGCGATCCCGACCGCATCGATTTCCGGCTGCGCACCCGCTATGTCGATGAGCGCGCCGACACGCTCGACGAGGCCTTGGAAAAGATCGAGCGCTGGACCAAAGCCGGTGAGGCGAAATCGGTTGGCCTGGTCGGCAACGCCGCCGACATCCTGCCGGAACTGGTGCGGCGCGGCGTGCGCCCCGACATCGTCACCGACCAGACCTCGGCGCATGACCCGCTCAACGGCTATCTGCCCAAGGGCTGGTCGCTGGCCGAGTGGCGCGAGAAACGCACCAGCGACCCGAAGGCCGTTGAAAGAGCTGCCCGCGCGTCGATGCGCGAGCATGTCGAGGCGATGGTGGCGTTCTGGAATGCCGGCGTGCCGACGCTCGACTACGGCAACAACATCCGCCAGGTGGCGAAGGAGGAGGGGTTCGAGAATGCTTTTGCCTTCCCGGGTTTCGTGCCGGCTTATATCCGTCCGCTGTTTTGCCGCGGCATCGGCCCGTTCCGCTGGGCAGCGCTTTCCGGCGATCCCGAGGATATCTACAAGACCGACGCCAAGGTGCGCGAGCTGACCCCCGGCAACACCCATCTGCACAACTGGCTCGACATGGCGCGTGAGCGCATCGCCTTCCAGGGCCTGCCGGCGCGCATCTGCTGGGTTGGGCTTGGCGATCGCCACCGGCTCGGCCTCGCCTTCAACGAGATGGTCGCCAGGGGCGAACTGAAGGCGCCGGTGGTCATCGGCCGCGATCACCTCGATTCCGGCTCGGTCGCCTCGCCGAACCGCGAGACGGAGGCGATGAGGGACGGCTCCGATGCCGTCTCCGACTGGCCGTTGCTCAATGCTTTGCTCAACACGGCGTCCGGCGCCACCTGGGTGTCGCTGCACCATGGCGGCGGCGTCGGCATGGGCTTTTCGCAGCATGCCGGCATGGTCATCGTCGCCGACGGCACGCCCGAGGCGGCCAAGCGCCTGGAGCGGGTTCTGTGGAACGATCCGGCGACCGGCGTCATGCGCCACGCCGATGCCGGCTATGACATCGCGATCGAGTGCGCCCGGGAGAACCAGCTCAACCTGCCCGGCATTTTGGGCTGAGCCGCGCCTTGCGCATGCTTCGGGCAGCCGAATACCGGCCGATGCCGTGGAAGAACGGCGGCGGGGTGACGACGGAGATTGCCGTCTCGCCGCCAGGTGCCGGGCTCGACGATTTCGACTGGCGCGTCTCGATGGCGCTGGTCGAGGGCGGCGGCCCATTTTCCGGATTTGCCGGCGTCGACCGGACCTTGGCGTTGCTGGAAGGCGAGGGCATGATCCTCGACATCGCCGGCCGGCTGCCGGTCGAAATCACCAAGGCTTCCGCACCGCTTGCCTTTCCGGCCGACGTGCCGACGCAAGCCATGCTGATCGCCGGTCCGATCACCGACCTCAACGTCATGACCCGCCGCGCCCGGGCGATCCACACGGTCGAGCGCCTGCTGATTTCGGCTCCGACGGAGATCCAGGCTGAAGCCGATGAAACACTCATCCTGTGCGTCGACGGCGAACTCAGCGTGGCCGGCGCGGCGCCCATGCAACTTGGGCCGCTCGACGCGCTGTTGCTCGGGGCGCAAGCGCCGGAACTGCGCCTGGATCCGGTCCGGCCGGCCATGCTGTTCGTGATCCGCATCGACCGCATTGCCGGCAACGATTAACGTCTGTTTCCAAACATGATCGTGACGCCGGCCAAATATCGCGTAAGCTGGTCGCTGCATCACGAAAAAGCCTGAATCTTCCGCCGATCAGAAGCCGAAACGATGCTCATAGTGCCCGCCTGGAAGTTGTCGAAAGACGGCATCTTGTCGTGGTGCGGAAACAAAACTTTCGGCCAAGTGTTGCGATGCAACCAATTGCATTTGGACCGGTTTTAGGGACATTGCCGTGGCGGTGACGCCGCACTGCGTCCCCAACACGGAACCTTAGATGAATATCCAGACCAATCTCGCACAGATCGAAAAGACGAGCGCCAGCTTCCCGGCTGTCACCGACGTGCCGATACGCTCCAATTTCCTGCCGGAAGATCGGCTGCGCGCTTTGGGCGCAGCCCTTGCCAATGGCGACGCCAAGGACTTGTTCGGTCTGACGCCTTTCGATTTTCAGGCGCGCATCCGCGACAGCGCCAGGAAAATTCTCGATGTCTACCGTTCCACCAACGCTGCCCAGGCGAGGGGCGAAACGATCACGCCCGCGGCGCAGTGGCTGCTCGACAACAACTACCTGGTCGAGGAGACCATTTTTCAGGTCAAGCGCGACCTGCCGCGCCGCTTCTACCGCCAGTTGCCGACGCTGAAACTGTCGGATGGATCCAGCGTGCCGCGCGCACTGGCGGTCGCGTGGACCTATGTCGCGCATTCCGACAGTTCCGTCTCGTCGGCCATGTTCAAGGCGATTGTCGAAGGCTTCCAGTCCATCGAGCCGCTGAAGATTGGCGAATTATGGGCGCTGCCATCGCTGCTGCGCTTCGTCCTGATCGAGAACCTTCGCCGGATCGCGGTCCGCGTCAATCGCACGCGGGAACTGCGCCAGATCGCCAACGAGGTCGCCGATCGTGTGCTGGCGACGGACGACAGCGCCGACCGGCAGGCGATACTTTCCCACTACAGCGCCCATGCGCAGGACACCACCTTCGCCACCCAGTTGCTCTACCGGCTGCGTGACGGCTCGCAAAATGCCGGCAGGGCGCTGGAATGGCTGGAGGGCGAGCTGGAAAGGACCGGCTCCGACGCCGAGGAGATCATCCTCAGCGAGCACCACACGCTGTCCAGCGGCAACGTGACCACCGGCAACATCATCCGCGGCCTGCGCCTGATCAACGACATCGACTGGACGGTGTGGTTCGAGGGCGTCAGCCGCATCGACACCTTGCTGCGCGAACGCACCGATTTCGCCGCGCTCGATTTCTTTTCGCGCGACCAATACCGGACTGCGATCGAGGAGCTGGCGCGCCGTTCCGATCTCTCCGAATTTCGCGTTGCCGAAAGGGCGATCGAGCTCGCCGGCCATGCTGCCGATGCACCGGGCTCCGAAAGCGGTCCGATCGCTCACACCGACGTCGGCTTCTTTCTGGTCGGCCCGCGCCGGCAGGAGCTCGAGCGGTCGATCGGCTACCGGCCGACCATCGGCAAGACGCTCAACCGGACCTTCCGCAAGACCGGATGGCTGGGCATCGTCGTGCCGGTGTTTGCGCTGACGGTCCTGCTTCTGGTCGTTTCCGGCAATGCGCTTGCCAATCTCGGCCTGTCGGTGCCGTCGATCGTCCTGATGCTGGCCCTGTTCGCGGTGCCGGCCAGCGAAGGCGCGCTCGCATTCTTCAACACCGTCGTCTCGCTGTTTTTGAAGCCGACGCGTCTCATCGGCTATGATTTCAGGCACGGTGTGCCGCCCGAGGCGCGCACGCTGGTGGTGGTGCCGTCGCTGATCGGCTCGCGCGACGATGTCGAGGAGAACATCCGCAACATCGAGGTGCATCACCTCGCCAACACGGCGGGCGAAGTCTATTTCGCGCTGCTTTCCGACTGGCCGGACTCGAAGACCGAGATCGATACGGCGGATGTCGAAATCCTCGAATTCGCCCGCGCCGAAATCGCCAGGCTGAACGCCCGCTATCCCTCGGAAGGGGCGCCGCGCTTTTATCTGCTGCATCGGCGCCGGCTCTACAACGCATCGCAAGGCGTCTGGATGGGCTGGGAGCGCAAGCGCGGCAAGCTGCACGAATTGAACCTTCTGCTGCGCGGGGACAGCGACACCACCTTCCTGCCGCTGGAAGTGCCATTGCCGGAGAGCGTCGTCCACGTGATGACGCTGGACGCCGACACCCGCACCACCCGCGACGCCGTCGCTGCGCTGGCCGGCAAGCTTTGCCATCCGCTCAACCGTCCGCATTTCGATGTCGCACGGCGCGAGGTTACGGCAGGTTATTCCATCCTGCAGCCGCGTATCACCGCGTCGCTGACCAGTGGCGACGAGGCATCGTTCTTTCAGCGTGTCTTTTCCGCCAATCGCGGGCTCGATCCGTACGTCTTTGCCGTGTCGGACCTCTACCAGGACATCTTCGGCGACGGTTCCTTCACCGGCAAGGGTCTTTACCATGTCGACGCCTTCGAGGCGGCGCTGAAAGGCCGCATCGAGGAAAACACCATCCTCAGCCATGATCTGCTCGAAGGCGCCCTGGCGCGCTCGGCCTTGGTCACCGACGTCGAACTGGTCGAGGACTATCCGACCCGCTATTCGGTCGACGCGTCGCGCCACCATCGCTGGGCACGCGGCGACTGGCAGCTTCTGGGCTTCATTCTTGGCCCGCGCTCAAACGTGCCGGCGCTGTCGCGCTGGAAGATGGTGGACAATCTGCGCCGCTCGGTGACGCCGATCTTCTGGGTGATGGCCGCGATCGCCGGCTGGACGCTGCTGCCCTTCACGCAGGCCGCGCAATGGCAGGCGCTGCTGATCCTCACGCTGTTCATGGCGCCCACTTTCGACATCGTCGACGCCATCCTGCCGAAGAGCGGCGACCAGACGCCGCGCGGCCATTTCTCGGCACTGGCACGCGACGTTGCCTTCGGCACTGCCCTGGTGGCGCTGAAGATCGTGCTGATGGCGCATCTTGCCTGGATGATGGGCGACGCGATCATCCGCACGCTCTACCGCCTGTTCGTCAGCCGCCAGAACCTGCTCGAATGGCGCACCGCCTCGCAGGCACACAAGGGCGGCGACAACGATCTCGGCTCCTACTACAGCATCATGTACGGCGCGGTGACCATCGGCGTCGTCGGCCTCGCCGTCCCGGTGCTGGCCGATTCCACCGGCGCCTTCGTCGCCTTCTTCTTTGCCTTGTTCTGGATCGGCTCGCCCGCCATCGCCTGCTGGATCAGCCGTTCGGCCGAAACCGAGGACCGCCTGCGCATATCGGCCGCCGACATCCACGCGCTGCGCACCGTGGCGCGGCGTACATGGCACTATTTCGAGACCTTCGTGACGGCCGAGCATCACCATCTGCCGCCGGATAATTTCCAGGAAAGCCCGGCCCCCGTGGTGGCGCCCCGCACCTCGCCGACCAATATCGGCGTCTACCTGCTGTCGGTGATTTCGGCACGCGATTTCGGCTGGATCAGCCTCTCCGACGCCGTCAACCGCATCGACGCGACCATGTCGACCATCGAGAGCATGCCGCGCGACCGCGGCCATCTCTTCAACTGGTATGACACGACGACCCTGAAGCCGCTCTATCCGCTTTACATATCGGCGGTCGACAGCGGCAATCTCGCCGGCCATCTGGTGGCCGTGGCCGCTGCCTGCGCCGAATGGGCCGAAGCGCCGTCGGTGCATGTGCAGGGCGACTTCGAAGGCATCCTCGACACCGTCACCATCCTCGACGAAAGCCTTGAGGAACTGCCCGACGACCGGCGTCAATTGCGGCCCTTGCGCCAGCGGCTCGCCGACCGTCTCGACGGCATGCGGCGGGCGGTCGAATTGATCAAGGCGCAGCCGGAGATGGCGTCGATCCGTACCATCAACCTGGCCGTCCTGGCCGGCGAGATACGCAAGCTCGCGACAGCCATCCACACCGAGGCCGCGTCGACCCAGAGCGACACCATCGCCGATTGGGCGGCCAGGCTCGAAGCCACCTGCGAGGCGCATGTGCACGACGCGCACAGCGACGAAAACGCCGTCGCGGCATTGCGGGCCAAGCTTCTAACCTTGCGCGAACGCACGCGCCGTTTCGCCTTCGAGATGGATTTCTCGTTCCTGATGCGGCCCGAACGCAAGCTCTTGTCGATCGGTTACCGGGTCGAGGAGCATCAGCTCGACGAAAGCTGCTACGACCTTTTGGCCTCCGAGGCGCGGCTGACCAGCCTGTTCGCCATCGCCAAGGGCGATTTGCCGACCGAGCACTGGTTCCGGCTCGGCCGGCCGATCGTCGAGATCGGCTTCCAGGGCGCACTGATGTCCTGGTCCGGCTCGATGTTCGAATATCTGATGCCGCCGCTGGTGATGAAGGAGCCGCAAGGCAGCATTCTCAACCAGACCAGCAAGCTCATCATCAAGCGCCAGATCCAGTATGGCCGTTCGAAGAACGTTCCCTGGGGGATTTCGGAAGCGGCCTACAACGCCCGCGACCGCGAGCTAACCTATCAGTACACCAATTTCGGCGTGCCCGGGCTCGGCCTGAAGCGCGGCCTTGGCCAAAACACGGTGATCGCGCCTTACGCGACCGTGCTGGCAGCGCAGTTCACGCCGCATGAATCCGTCCAGAACCTGGCCAAGCTCAGGCGGCTGGGCGCACTGGGCCGGCACGGTTTTTACGACGCGGTGGATTTCACGCCGCAACGCGTTCCCGAGGGCACCGACCACGCCGTCGTGCTCAACTACATGGCCCACCACTCCGGCATGTCGATTGCCGCAGTTGCCGATGCGATCTTCGAAGGGCGCCTGCGCGACCGCTTCCACAGCGATCCGGTGATCGAGTCGGCCGAATTGCTGCTGCAGGAAAGGGCGCCGCGCGACATCCCGACTGCGACCGTCAGGACCGAGGCCGACGAGCGCTCGAAGGACGAGACCGAGCTGGAAAGCCCGGACACCCGCATCGTGCTCGATCCGCTCAGGGCGCTCCGCTCGACCAGTGTCATGTCCAATGGCCGCTATTCGGTCATGGTGACCGCCACCGGCTCCGGGTACAGCCGCTGGGGCGAACTTGCCGTCACGCGCTGGCAGCCGGATCCGACCGAGGACCGCCTTGGTTCCTATATTTTCCTGCGCGACGCCAGCAACGGCGACTGGTGGTCGGCCACCGCCGAGCCGAAGCGCGCCGCCGGCGAGCGTGCGCAGACGCTGTTCTCCGACGACAAGGCGAGCTTCGTCAAATCGATTGGATCGCTGCGTTCGGAAGTCGAGTGCATCGTCATCTCGGAAGGCAATGGTGAGGGCCGACGGGTGACGCTCCACAATGATGGCCCCGCCGACCGGCATATCGAAGTAACCTCGTTTGCCGAACTGGTGCTGGGCTCCGAGCCCTCGGATAATGCCCATCCGGCTTTTTCGAAGATGTTCGTGGAAACCGAGATCGCGCCGAACAACGGCGCGATCTTCGCCACTAGGGGCAAGCGCGAAAAGGACGAACCCGACGTCACCATAGTGCATTTCGTCACCGACCCGTCTGGATCGGCGCGAGACGCCGAGGCGGAAACCGACAGGCGCGCCTTCATCGGCCGCGGCCGCACCATCACCGAAGCGGCGGCCTTTGATCCCGGCGCCAAGCTTGGCGGCCATTCCGGCTTCACCCTGGACCCGATCGCATCGCTTCGCCGGCAGGTGCGCGTGCCGGCCAACAAGAAGATTTCGCTGACGTTCTGGACAGTCGTCGGTACCCATCGCGCCGAATTGGATGCCGCCATCGCACGGCTCGACCATCCCGAAAGCTTCGCCCGCCAGGCGATGCTGGCCTGGACGCGGTCGCAGGTGCAGACCCGGCACCTTGGCCTCAGCCTGTCCGACGCCGCCAATGTGCAGAAGCTGGCGCGCTATCTGATCTATCCCGATCCGTTCCTGCGCCTTCCGGGCGAATCCATCGTCTCCGGGCTCGGCAGGCAGTCCAGCCTGTGGCCGACCAGCATATCCGGCGATTTTCCGATTTTCCTGGTCAGGATCGCCGATGTCGCCGATCTGGAGATCGTCGCCCAGGCGCTTCGCTTCCAGGAATACATGCGCGCTCGCGGCATGATGATCGATTTTGTCGTCGTCAACGAGCAGGCGTCTTCCTACGTGCAGGACCTGCAGCGCGCGGTGGAGACGCTGTGCGAAAACAGCCGGTTGCGCGGCAAGGAGCTCGGACCCCGCCAGCACATTTTCGCGGTGCGCCGCGATCTGATGGAGGAAACGACCTACAGGACCTTGCTCGCCGTCGCTCGGGTGGTGCTGCATACGCGCAACGGCACCATCTTCGACCAGATCGAGCGCGCCGAGGCCGCGGCACTGCAGGCGCGGGACGCCGCCCTCCAGCCGGCAGACC
Organism: Mesorhizobium sp. M0019; assembly: GCF_040323975.1. NCBI lineage: Bacteria > Pseudomonadati > Pseudomonadota > Alphaproteobacteria > Hyphomicrobiales > Phyllobacteriaceae > Mesorhizobium > Mesorhizobium sp. M0019. Next base: position 73,088 of record NZ_JAMYVK010000034.1, read on the forward strand.
TTGCAGCGCTTCGCGAGCCGTCCTTGCCGGTGCCGACGTCGCAAGCATCTGCCGCCCAGGCACTGATCGAGGGCCGCGTCGACGGCAGCGGGCTCGACCAATGGAACGGTTTCGGCGGCTTCGACGGCGACGGACGCCACTACGTCGTGCGTCTTGCCGGCCGGCGCACGACGCCGCAGCCGTGGATCAACGTCATCTCCAACCCATCGTTCGGGTTCCACATTTCGGCTGAAGGCGCTGCCTTCACCTGGAGCCGCAACAGCCGCGACTATCAGTTGACGCCATGGTCGAACGATCCGGTCACCAATCGGCCGGGCGAGGGCATCTATATCTACGATCATGCCAGTGGCAGGGCGTTCTCGCCAATGGCTGCCGTGGTGCGTGATCCGACAATGACCTACGAAACCTGGCACGGGCAGGGTTTTTCGACGTTCCGCTCAAAACGCGGGCCGCTGTCGATGGACCTGACCCATGTTGTCGATCCCGTCGATCCGGTGAAGATATCGCGGCTGCGCATCCAGAATTCGGGTTCGGTGCCGATGCGGCTGCGCGTCTACGCCTATGCGGAATGGGTTCTTGGCGGCCATCGCTCGCGCACCGCTGCAAGCATCGTTCCGTCGAGGGATGCCGCAACCGGCGCATTGCTGGCGCAAAATCCCTATGGGCTCGATTTCGGCGAGCGGATCGCCTTTCTGGCCGCCGACGGTGCTGTGCATTCGGTCACCGCCGATCGCGGCGAGTTCATCGGCAGGCAAGGCACGAGCGAGTTTCCGCATGCCGTGCTGAGCGGCGCCGGCCTGTCCGGCCGTGTCGAGGCCGGCGACGATCCCTGCGCGGCCATCGCACGCGACATCGACATCGCTGCCGGCGGCGACGTCACGCTGCTCTGGCTGCTCGGCGACGCGGCCTCGCCCGAGGCGGCCAGCGCGCTGGTGCAGACCCATCGCTCAAGGGATTTCGATCAGCGGCTGGCCGACAACGAGCGCACATGGCGCGGCTTTCTCGACACAATCCAGGTCGAGACGCCGGACAAGGCACTCGACGCTATGGTCAATCACTGGCTGCCCTATCAGAGCCTGGCCTGCCGCATCCGTGCCCGCTCTGCGTTCTATCAGGCGAGCGGTGCCTTCGGCTTCCGCGATCAGTTGCAGGATACCTTGGCTTTGCTGGCGCATGACCCCAAGCTGGCGCGTGATCAGATCCTCAATGCGGCGCGGCGGCAATTCCCCGAAGGCGACGTGCAGCATTGGTGGCTGCCGCGCACCGAGGCCGGCGTCCGCACCATGATCTCGGACGACGTGGTCTGGCTGGCCCACGCCACGGCCCGTTACCTGCTGGTGACAGGCGACACCGCGATCCTGAAGGAGCAACTGCCCTTCATCGAAGGGCAGGCGCTGGGCGAAGGCGAGCACGATGCTTTCTTCATCCCGGAAATCTCGAAGAAGACAGCCTCGCTCTATGACCATTGCGCGCGGGCGCTCGATCTTGCCGTCAAGCGCAGCAGCCCGGCCGGGCTGCCGCTGATCCTCGGCGGCGACTGGAATGACGGCATGAACCGCGTCGGCGAGCACGGCAAGGGCGAGAGCGTGTGGCTGGGCTGGTTCCTGCTGAAGACGCTGGGCGACTTTGCCGCCGTCGCCAAGGCGGAGCGCGATGCCAAGCGCGTGCAGGCCTGGACGAAGCACGCCGAGGTGCTGAAACGGGCGCTGGAAAGCACCGCCTGGGATGGCGAGTGGTATCGGCGCGGCAGCTTCGACGACGGCACGCCGCTCGGCTCGCGCAAGTCGGACGAGTGCAAGATCGACTCGATCGCCCAGTCCTGGAGCGTGCTTTCGGGCGAGGGCGACCCGGCGCGGTCGACCACGGCAATGGCGCAGGCGATGAAAGCGCTCGTCGACGACGACCTCAAGATCGCCAAACTGTTCACCCCGCCCTTCTCGAAGACGGAAAAGGACCCGGGCTACATCAAGAGCTATCCGCCGGGGGTCCGTGAAAACGGCGGCCAATACACGCACGCGGCAACATGGTTCGTCATTGCGCTAGCCGAGATGGGTCGCACCGACGATGCCTACCGTTGCCTTTCAATGCTCAATCCGGTCAACCATGCGCTCGACGAAGCCGCGGCAGAGCGCTACCGCGTGGAACCTTATGTCGTCGCGGCCGACGTTTATTCCGGGCAAGACAAGGGCGGCCGAGGCGGCTGGACCTGGTATACCGGGTCGGCGGGCTGGCTTTATCGAGCTGCGGTCGAGAGCATTCTCGGCATAGAGCGCCGCGGACAGCGCCTCCAGTTCACGCCGAGACTTCCTAGCCATTGGGACGGCTATTCGGCAACCCTGAAGATGCTGGGCGCCGAGATCAAAGTACGCGTCGTCCGCGACAAAAAGGCCCGGGCCATCTCACTTGAAGTGAATGGCACGAAGACCAAATCTTCGTCCTTCGAGCCAAAAGCCGGAGATAGTGCCGAGGTGGTCGTCAGAATACCGGCCTAGATTCAAGGCTTGGAGCGTCGCTTAGCGTTCCCAGGGGCACGCACGGGCGCTCCAAGTGCATCTACCGGTTATATTTGCGTTTGACCTTGCTGAATGCCTGCACACGACTTTAGACGTCGTGCCCAGGGTCTTGCTGATTAAAATTGTGGCAGTGCTTTCCATCTGCCATGATTTTGCCGCAACGCTGACATTTCACCTTTTATCTCAAACTGTTAGACGATCACGGCAAATTTCGAAGCGTCGTCATCTTTTGTTCGCGGAATGGGAACGGAAGAGCTAGACGAGCATTGTTTTGCGACGCGTCAACCGATACGAGTCAAAAAATGACGCACTGCACCATAAATAATTGGCGGAGTAGCTGAAGTGTCACTTCTGCAAATCTACTGGCGGGCCCTTGGTTATCTCGCTGCCGACAGGAAACGCGTTGCGTTTATCTGCGGGGCGAATGTCGCGCTTGCCATTATCGCCATTCTCGAGCCGATCATGTTCGGCCGGGTGATCGATGCCATTTCGGACCGCGGCTCGGTATTCGCGACACTCGCAATGTGGGCCGGCCTCGGCGCGTTCAACATCATCGCCTTCGTGCTGGTGGCGCGCGGCGCCGACCGCTTTGCCCACCAGCGGCGCAGCGAGGTTCTTTGCCAGTCGTTCGAGCGCGTGATCACCATGCCGCTTGCCTGGCATCATCAGCGCGGCACCTCCAATTCCCTGCACACGCTCCTGCGCGCGGTCGAGACCTTGTTCAGCCTCTGGCTGGAATTCATGCGGCAGCATCTGTCGACCGCGGTTGCGTTGGTCCTGTTGGTGCCCACCGCGCTCAGCATGGATATCCGCATGTCGATGGTGCTGCTGGCGCTTGGCGCGCTCTATGTCGGCATCGGACGGCTGGTGATGCGGCGCACCAAGGAAGGCCAGGCGGCCGTGGAGCGGCACTACCACAAGGTATTTGCGCATGTGACCGACTCGGTCAGCAACGTCGCCGTCCTGCAAAGCTACAACCGCATCGGCCATGAGACCGAGGCGCTGAAGCGCTACGTCAAGAACCTGCTCGACGCACAGAATCCGGTGCTCGACTGGTGGGCGATGGCCAACGCGCTGCACCGCCTGTCGTCGACGATTTCGATGATGGTGGTGCTCTTGATTGGCGCCTATCTGGTGACGCACGGCCAGTTGCGCATCGGCGACGTCATCGCCTTTACCGGCTTTGCCACGCTGCTGATTGCCCGGCTCGACCAGATGTCGGCCTTCGCCAACCAGATTTCCGAGGCGCGCGCCAAGCTCGAGGAATTCTATCATCTCGAGGACTCTGCATCCGACGCCGCCGAGCCCGATGGGCTGCGCGAGCTCGTCAACGTCACCGGTCATGTGCGTTTCGAGAATGTCTGCTTCGAGTTCGGCAATTCCGGGCAGGGCGTCGACGACGCGTCGTTCGAGGTCCAGGCCGGCCAGACCGTCGCCATCGTCGGCCCGACGGGCGCCGGCAAGACGACGCTCATCAACCTTCTGCAGCGCGTCTTCACGCCGTCCGGCGGACGCATCCTGATCGACGGCATCGATACCCGCACGGTGACCCGCAAGTCGCTGCGCCATTCGATCGCCACCGTCTTCCAGGATGCCGGCCTGCTCAACCGCTCGATCGAGGACAACATCCGCGTCGGCCGCGCGGAGGCGAGCTATGACGAGGTCCATGCCGCGGCCAATGCCGCCGCCGCGCAGGATTTCATCCTGTCAAAGTGCGAGGGCTACGACACGGTCGTCGGCGAACGCGGCGGACAGCTGTCCGGTGGCGAGCGCCAGCGCATCGCGATCGCCCGCGCCGTGCTGAAGGACGCGCCCATCCTGGTTCTCGACGAGGCGACCAGCGCGCTCGACGTCGAGACGGAAGACCGCGTCAAGGACGCCATCGACGAACTGCGGCGCGGCCGCACCACCTTCATCATCGCCCACCGCCTGACCACCGTTCGCGACGCCGATCTGGTCGTGTTCATGGACAAGGGCCGGGTGGTCGAGATGGGCGGGTTCACCGAACTGTCGCTGCGCAACGGTCGCTTCGCCAGCCTGCTGCGCGCCGGCGGCCTGCTCAACGACGAGGAGGTCCGCCGCCTCAGCCGTCCGGTGAACGAAGCCGCCTGAGCAGCGCGGCTTGCCTTCTCCCCTTGCGGGAGAAGGTGGCCTCGCGAAGCGAGGTCGGATGAGGGGTGCTCCGGCTTGGCGCAAATCTTCATCCAAAATCCAGACTTCGGCGCACGGCGATCATTGGCGCCTCACTCCGTCCAGCCGGCTCGACGCTACGCGCCGATCCACCTTCTCCCGCAAGGGGCTAGCGTGCGCACACATCTGCTTCGGAGAGGTGTCAAGGGAGTTTTGGTTGGGTAGCAGGTTTGGCTTGCGGGGTTGGAATC